>NZ_JAGIQB010000002.1:0-136755 GCF_017815025.1 Cupriavidus phytohabitans | reverse complement strand
CCATAGCGGCGGGGGCGGTTGTCGTCATCGCCAAAGCGCCGTGGGGGCCGCGATTCATTGCCTTCGAAGCGGCGCGGGCGCGCTTCGCCACGATCGTCGCCATAGCGGCGGGGGCGGTTGTCGTCATCGCCAAAGCGCCGTGGGGGCCGCGATTCATTGCCTTCGAAGCGGCGCGGACGTGCTTCGCCGCGATCGTCGCCATAGCGGCGCGGACGGCTTTCGTCGTCACCAAAGCGCCGCGGCGCACGCGCTTCGCCCTCGGGGCGTCGTGGCCGTGCCCGGCGCTCGCCGTCAGCGGGGCGCGGCGGACGCGGCTTGCGCACGTCGCCGCCGGCTTGCGCTTCGCCTGGCGCGCGGCGGCCGCCACCCTTGCCACCGTCACTCTGCTGCGCGCGCTTGATGCCTTCGGTCACGGCCCGCACGCGGTTACGGTTCAGGTCCGAAACCCGCACCGGGCGGTTGCCGGTCTTGCGTGCGGCCGTGCCGGTATCGCTTGCGGCCTTGATGCCTAGCGTCTTGCGCTTCGGCGAATTGCTGTCGGTCATATCGTTGATGCTGTCTGCCGCCTCAGATCGCGAGGGCGGCGAGCAAGTCCTGTTCAAGCTGAATCTGCAATCGGTTGTCGGCGGCCAGGCGGCTGCCGTCTACCAGGAACACGTCTTCGACGCGTTCGCCCAGGGTGTTGATGCGTGCCGAATGGACGGACACGCGATGCCGTGCCAGTACGCGGGCGATGGCGTACAGCAGGCCGGTGCGGTCGTTGGCGGACAGCGACAGCAGGTAATACTGGCCGCGCTCGTCCGGGCGCAGGTCCACGCGCGGCTTGATCGGGAAGCTGCGCGACTGGCGCGACAGGCGTCCCTGCGTGGGCTCGGCAAGGGCGCCCTGCTGGCGCAGCTTTTCGCAAAGCTCGTGTTCCACCAGCGCGATGATGTCGCGGTAATTGCCGCGGTAGTTGCCGCGGTCGTTGCCATTCCCTGCCATGCCGGGGTCGGTGACCTGGAACGTGTCGAGCGCGTAGCCATGGCGCGTGGTGTGGATCTTGGCGTCCTGGATCGAGAACGCCTTGCGCTCGAAATAGCCGCAGATCCGCGCGAACAGGTCGGGCTGGTCCTGCACGTAGACCGCTACCTGCAGGCCCTCGCCAGCAGGCGAGATACGTGCCTTCACCACCGGCGTGGGGCTGTCGACCTTGTCGTACAGGTGCCGCGTGAGCCAGGCGATATCGCGCGCGTCATGGCGCAGGAAGAATGCCACGTCGAGCTGCGCCCACAGCGGCTTGCCCAGCTCCGGGTCGAACGCCTTGAGCCGCAGCGTCGAGATGGTTTCTTCCTTGCGCTGCGCCCACAGCGAATGCGAATCGACCTTGGCGCCGCCGAGTACGCGCAGCGTGATCCGGTACAGGTCTTCCAGCAGCTTGCCCTTCCACGCGTTCCACACCTTGGGGCTGGTGCCGCGGATATCGGCCACCGTCAGCAGGTACAGTGCGGTCAGGTAGCGTTCGCTGCCGACCACGCGCGCGAAGGCATGCACGACTTCCGGATCGGTCAGGTCCTGCTTCTGCGCCACGTGGCTCATGGTCAGGTGGTGCTCGACCAGCCAGCTGATCAGGTCGGCATCTTCGCGCGCGATGCCATGCTGCTTGCAGAAGCGGCGCGCATCCTGCGTGCCGAGCTTGGAATGGTCCCCGCCGCGGCCCTTGGCGATGTCGTGGAACAGCGCCGCCACCCACAGTACCCACGGCTTGTCGAAACTCGCCATCAGCTGGCTGCAGAACGGGAATTCGTGCGTGTGCTCGACGATGGCGAAGCGGCGCATATTGCGCACCACCATCAGGATGTGCTGGTCCACGGTATAGACGTGGAACAGGTCATGCTGCATCTGCCCGACGATGCGCCGGAAGTTGATCAGGTAACGCCCCAGCACGCTGGTCTGGTTCATCAGCCGCAGCGCGTGGGTGATGCCCTGCGGCTCCTGCATGATCGCCAGGAACAGGCGGCGGTTTTCCGGGTCGTTGCGCCAGCCCGCGTTCATCACGGTGCGCGCGTTGTACAGCCCGCGCAGCGTGCGCGGCGACAGGCCCTTCACGCCGGGCGTGCGCTGGTACAGCAGGAAGGTTTCCAGGATCGCGTGCGGATCGCGCTCGTAGACGTCGTCGCTGGTGATTTCCAGCATGCCCTGGCGCTCGACAAACCGTTCGTTGAGCACGCGCGTGACCTGCGACTCGCTCGGGAACAGCATCGCCTCGATGTTCAGCAGCAGCACGCTGTTGAGCTGCGTGACGGCCTTTGCCGCCCAGTAATAGCGCCGCATCAGTTGCTCGCTGGCGCGCTTGTTGGTGGTCTGGCGGTAGCCGAAGGATTCCGCCAGGGCGGTCTGCAGATCGAATACCAGCACGTCCTGGCGCCGGCCCGCCACCAGGTGCAGGCGCGCGCGGATGGTCTTGAGCAGGCGCTCGTTGCGCGCCAGCTCCTGCGCTTCGCGCTGCGTCAGCAGGCCGCGCTCGAACAGTTCTTTCCAGCTGTCGCCCAGGCCCGCCGCCTTGGTCATCCACAGGATCACCTGCAGGTCGCGCAGGCCGCCCGGGCTTTCCTTGCAGTTGGGTTCGAGCGCGTAGGGCGTGTCCTGGTACTTGGCGTGGCGCTGGCGCATTTCCAGCAGCTTGGCCTGGAAGAACGCGGCCGGGTCCAGGTCGGCGAGGTAGCGCGTGCGCATCGACTCGAACAGCTTGCGGCTGCCGGTCACCAGCCGCGCCTCCAGCAGCGAGGTCTGGATGGTAATGTCCTGGCGCGATTCGCGGATGCAATCGTCCAGGGTGCGTACCGACGAGCCGATCTCCAGCCCCAGGTCCCAGCACAGGCCGATAAAGCGTTCCAGCCGCCCGGTGGTGTCCTGGTCGGGCTCGGCGGGCAGCAGCAGCAGCACGTCGACGTCCGAATAGGGCAGCAGTTCGCCGCGGCCGTAGCCGCCCACCGCCACCAGCGCCGCACCCGCGGGCATCTCCAGGCCGCGCCATGCTTCCACCAGCGCGGCGTCGACGGCGCGGCGCAGCCGCGTGATCAGCGTAACGACGTTGGTGCTGGTGTTGAAGTCGGCAAACAGGGCCTGCTTGTCGGCTTTGAGCTGGTCGCGCACGCGCGCGGCCAGCAGCAGTTCCGGCGTGGTGTCCATGGAGAGGGCGGGGTGGTTCGTGGGCACGGCTGGAAAAATAAGGGCGCCGGTCAGGCGCCCTGGCTGGTGTGCGACCTCAGGCCGCGACGGATTCCGTAATGAAGGCCGGCGGCGCCGGGGTGCCGGCGGATACCGTCAGCACCTCATATCCGGTCTCGGTGACCAGCACGGTGTGCTCCCACTGCGCCGACAGGCTGCGGTCGCGGGTCTTGACCGTCCACTGGTCGGGCATGGTGCGGATATCGCGCTTGCCGGCGTTGATCATCGGCTCCACGGTGAAGATCATGCCGGCCTTGATCTCGGCGCCGGTGCCGGCGCGGCCGTAGTGCAGGATCTGCGGGTCTTCGTGGAAGTTCTTGCCGATGCCGTGGCCGCAGTATTCGCGCACCACGCTGTAGCCAGCGGCTTCGGCGTGCATCTGGATGGCATGGCCGATATCGCCCAGGCGCGCGCCGTGGCGCACCTGCGCGATGCCCTTCCACATGCATTCGTACGTCACCTGCGCCAGGCGCTTGGCCAGGATCGAGCCCTCGCCGGCGATGAACATGCGGCTGGTGTCGCCGTAATAGCCTTCCTTGGTGATGACGGTGATGTCCAGGTTGACCGCGTCGCCGCTCTTGAGCACGCGGTCGCCGGGGATGCCGTGGCAGATCACGTCGTTGACCGAGGTGCAGATCGCGCCGGGGAAGGGCGGGTAGCCGGGGGGCGCGTAGTTCAGCGGCGCCGGCACGGTGCCTTGCACGTCACGCATATAGGCGTGGCACAGGCGGTCCAGTTCGCCCGTGGTGACGCCCGGCTGGACGAAGGGCGTGATGTAGTCGAGGACTTCGGAGGCAAGGCGGCAAGCCACGCGCATCTGGGCGATGTCTTCGGCGGTATTCAGGTAAATGCTCATGCTGCGTCGCCAAAAGTGAGGGCGGGGCCACTGGCCGCGCCGAATTCGAAAGGTCAATGTGGGATTATCGCACCTTCGGAGCCTGATCGCAGCCTGTGCCCAGGCGCTTTCGGACGGCGCTCCTCCAATGCCTGCAGTGTTTCCGGATCTGGGTCGCTTGAGCGCTCGGTGCTTTTCTTGCTAGAATAGCGGGCTGACTTGGTTGCGGCGCAATATTGCACCCGCCAGGCCGGTATTTTGCAGCATCTGCTGCGATGTTTTTTGGAAATCGCTGGCCCGCCTATCCGGGGTGTTCCTTTTCAGGAATGTCGGGGCGGGCTTCAGACCTAACCCTTTGGAGAATCACATGTCCGTTACCATGCGCGAAATGCTGGAAGCCGGTTGCCACTTCGGCCACCAGACCCGCTTCTGGAACCCGAAGATGGCCCCCTTCATCTTCGGCCATCGCAACAAGATCCACATCATCAACCTCGAAAAGACGTTGCCGATGTTCCAGGACGCCATGAAGTACGTGCGTCAGCTGGCAGCAAATCGCGGCACCATCCTTTTCGTGGGCAC
The DNA here is from genome assembly GCF_017815025.1 of Cupriavidus phytohabitans. Classification (NCBI taxonomy): domain Bacteria; kingdom Pseudomonadati; phylum Pseudomonadota; class Betaproteobacteria; order Burkholderiales; family Burkholderiaceae; genus Cupriavidus; species Cupriavidus phytohabitans. The sequence goes on along the minus strand of NZ_JAGIQB010000002.1, from coordinate 132,131 downwards.
CAAGCGCCAGTCGCGCGAAATCCTGGCTGAAGAAGCAGGCCGCGCCGGCATGCCTTACGTCGATGCCCGCTGGCTCGGCGGCATGCTGACCAACTTCAAGACGGTCAAGACCTCGATCAAGCGCCTGAAGGACATGGAGGCCGCCAAGGAAGCCGGCGCGCTGGAAACCATGAGCAAGAAGGAAGCGCTGATGTTCGAGCGCGAGATGATCAAGCTGGAAAAGTCGATCGGCGGCATCAAGGACATGGGCGGCGTGCCTGACGCCATCTTCGTGGTTGACGTCGGCTACCACAAGATTGCCGTGACCGAAGCCAACAAGCTGGGCATCCCCGTGATCGGCGTGGTCGATACCAACCACTCGCCGGACGGCATCGACTACGTGATCCCGGGCAACGACGACTCGAGCAAGGCCGTGGCCCTGTACGTGCGCGGCGTGGCTGACGCGATCCTGGAAGGCCGTGCCAACGCGGTGCAGGAAGTCGTTGAAGCCGCCCGCGGCGACGACGAATTCGTCGAAGTGCAGGAAGGCTGATAGTCTCCGGCCCGCTGCCTGAAAGGAACCCGATAGCGCGCACGTCAACACACGACAGGCAGGCATCGCCTGCCGCCCGGCACGCCGGGCAGCGCGCAGGGCGCAAGCCGGGGTACGTCGGCAGCAGGGCAAAAAAAAGGGGGCACATCTGGCGCCCCCTTTTTTCGAATTTGAATTGTTGTCATCCGCCGCAGGCAATATCTGCCGCGGGTGCGCTGTAGACCCACCGACCGGGTGCCGCGGGCAAGACTGCCGGGGCCCGGCGCGAACCATTCAAGGAGTGACAAATGGCGGCAATTACCGCAAGCATGGTTGCAGAACTGCGCGCGAAGACCGACGCGCCGATGATGGAGTGCAAGAAGGCCCTGACCGAGGCCGGCGGCGACCTGAACAAGGCCGAAGAGCTGCTGCGCGTCAAGCTGGGCAACAAGGCCAGCAAGGCCGCATCGCGCGTGACTGCCGAAGGCGTGGTCGCTTCGTTTATCGACGGCACCACCGGCGTGCTGGTCGAACTGAACTGCGAGACCGATTTCGTCTCCAAGAACGATGACTTCCTGGCTTTCTCGGCCAAGGTCGCTGAACTGATCGCCAAGCAGAACCCGGCCGACGTGGCTGCCCTGTCGGCGCTGGACCTCGACGGCGCGAGCGTTGAAGCCACCCGCACGGCCCTGATCGGCAAGATCGGCGAAAACCTGACGATCCGCCGCTTTGTCCGCTACGCCAATGGCGGCAAGCTGGTTTCGTACCTGCACGGCACCCGTATCGGCGTGATGGTCGAGTTCGACGGCGACGAAGCCGCCGCCAAGGACGTGGCCATGCACGTGGCCGCCATGAAGCCGGTGTCGCTGTCGGCCGAGCAGGTCCCCGCCGACCTGATCGCCAAGGAGCGCAGCATCGCCGAGCAGAAGGCTGCCGAGTCGGGCAAGCCGGCCGAGATCGCGGCCAAGATGGTCGAAGGCTCGGTGCAGAAGTACCTGAAGGAAGTGTCGCTGTTCAACCAGCCGTTCGTGAAGAACGACAAGCAGACTGTCGAGCAGATGCTCAAGGCTGCCAACACGACCGTGAAGGGCTTCACCCTGTATGTCGTGGGCGAAGGCATCGAGAAGAAGCAGGACGACTTCGCCGCTGAAGTGGCCGCCCAGGTGGCCGCTGCCCAGAAGGCCTGATGTCAGGGCGCGCCGGCCGGCCCTTGCGGGCGGGGCCGGGCGCATATAATGCCGCAGGGGCGCCGCAAGGTGCCCCTCTGCATAAGTAGTGCAGTGATGTATATTGCACGTTGCACTGCAGCAGTCAGTTTTCGCGGTCGTCTTCCCGTTGCCTGCCGGCAAGGTGGGGCGACCCCGAAAACCGGCTTTCTTCCGCTGGCGGCGCGCCGATCCGCGCCGCCGGTGTCAAAAATCAATCGTCTCATTTGTGTTGAGTCCCAAACGAGCGACTTGCTCCTGCCCGAGGGTAAACATGCCAGCCTACAAGCGCGTCCTTCTGAAACTGTCCGGTGAAGCCCTGATGGGCGACGATGCCTTTGGCATCAACCGCTCCACCATCGAGGCGATGGTGAACGACATTGCCGAGATCGTGAGGCTCGGCGTCCAGGTCGCGGTGGTCATCGGCGGCGGCAATATCTTCCGCGGCGTCGCGGGCGGCGCGGCCGGCATGGATCGCGCCACGGCTGACTACATGGGCATGCTGGCCACCATGATGAACGCGCTGGCCCTGCAGGATGCGATGCGCCACGCCAATATCGAAGGCCGCGTGCAGTCCGCGCTGCGCATGGACCAGGTGGTCGAACCGTACATCCGCCCGCGCGCCATTCGCCAGCTGGAGGAGGGCAAGGTGGTGATTTTCGCCGCCGGCACCGGCAACCCGTTCTTCACCACGGATACCGCCGCCGCGCTGCGCGGCGCGGAAATCGGGGCCGAGGTCGTGCTCAAGGCGACCAAGGTGGACGGTGTCTACACCGCCGACCCCAAGAAGGATCCCAGCGCCACGCGCTACAGCACCATCACCTTCGACGAGGCCATCTCGCGCAACCTGCAGGTGATGGATGCCACCGCCTTCGCGCTGTGCCGCGACCAGAAGCTGCCGATCCGGGTGTTCTCTATTACCAAGCCGGGCGCGCTCAAGCGCGTGATCCTGGGCGAAGACGAGGGTACCCTGGTCCACGTCTGAGTCCGGCGCCCCACGACGCCGCGCCACGGCGCTGGTGTCTGGCCGGGCAAAGGGTAGAATGATTCATTTTCCGATCCCGGTCACGGGATCATGGTTGGCTGATTTCCGGAGGTAAACATGAGCGTCGCCGACACAAAGAAGAGCGCCGAGCAGAAAATGCAGAAGTCGATCGAAGCCTTCAAGGCCGATCTGGCGAAGATCCGCACTGGCCGTGCCCACACCGGCCTGCTCGACCACGTTCAGGTGGATTACTACGGTTCGATGGTGCCGATCAGCCAGGTCGCCAGCGTCGGTCTGGCCGATGCGCGCACCATCACGGTGCAGCCGTGGGAGAAGAAGATGGTGGGCGCGGTCGAGAAGGCCATCCGCGACTGCGACCTGGGCCTGAACCCGGCCACCATGGGCGACGTGATCCGCGTGCCGATGCCCGCGCTGACCGAAGAGCGCCGCAAGGAGCTGACCAAGGTCGTCAAGGGCGAGGCTGAGGGTGCCAAGATCGCGGTGCGCAACCTGCGCCGCGATGCCAATGAGCAATTCAAGAAGCTGGTCAAGGACAAGGCCATTTCCGAGGACGACGAGCGCCGCGGCCAGGACGAGGTGCAGAAGCTGACCGACAAGTACGTCGCCGAAATCGACAAGATGGTCGCCGAAAAAGAGAAGGAGATCATGACGGTCTGACGCCGTCCCGGCACCTGCCGGGGCTGCCCGCGACCGTCTGCCATCATGCAGCACATCAGTTCAACGCTCGCCGTACCCGATACCTCTTACGTGCCCCGCCACGTTGCCATCATCATGGACGGCAACGGCCGCTGGGCGACCCAGCGGCACCTGCCGCGTGTTGCCGGGCACTCCCGGGGTCTGGACGCTGTGCGCGCGGTCGTGGAAGCCAGCGCCGCGCGGGGCGTGCAGTACCTGACACTGTTCGCGTTCAGTTCCGAGAACTGGCGCCGGCCCGCGGACGAGGTATCGTTCCTGATGCGGCTGTTCATGATGTCGCTGCGGCGCGAAGTGGTGAAGATGCACGCCAACAACATCCGCCTGCGGGTGGTTGGCGACCTGGGCCGCTTCAGCCCGCGCATCCAGCAGCTGATCAAGGATGCCGAGGCGCGCACCGCCGGCAACACCGGCCTGACCGTGACCATCGCCGCCAACTACGGCGGCCGCTGGGACCTGCTGCAGGCCATGCGCAAGATGCTGGAGCGCTCGCCGATGCTCGATCCGGAGTCGATCGACGAATCCATGCTCGCGCCGCACCTGGCCATGGCCTACGCGCCGGAGCCCGATCTGTTCATCCGCACCGGTGGCGAACAGCGCATCAGCAATTTCCTGTTGTGGCAGCTCGCGTATTCGGAGCTGTATTTCACCGACGTGTACTGGCCGGATTTCGACGCCGCCGAGCTGGACAAGGCCTTTGCCTCGTACCGCCAGCGCGAACGCCGTTTCGGTCGCACCAGCGCGCAACTGGTTGCGCCGGGACTATCGGGCACGGCCTGACACCCTGGCCGATCCAGGCTACTCCAACAACAACTCCCACGGGACCGCAGCGCATGCTCCTAACCCGCGTCATCACCGCCCTGTGCCTGTTGCTGCTGATCCTCCCGATCCTGTTCCTGGCGCCGCCGGCCGGCCTGGCGGGTCTGCTCGGGGTGATCGTGCTGCTGGCGGGCTGGGAATTCGGACGCCTGATCGGGCTGCGCGGGCCCTGGCCTTATGTCTATGCGCTGGCCTGCCTGATCGCCACCATCACCTGGCATGACATGCCGCTGCGGCACGCCACCACCTGGCTGCTGGAAGCGGCGGTGGTGTGCTGGGGCGTGGCGCTGGTGCTGCTGGCGCGCGGCGTGCGCACCGCGACGCCGGGCTTCGCCGTGCTGGGGGCCATACTGGGCCTGGTCATGCTGCCCGCGTTTGCCCATGCCACGATGATCCTGCGCGGCGCCGGCATCGGCGTGCTGCTGACCGCGGCCGTGCTGGTGTGGGCGGCCGACATCGGCGCCTATTTCACCGGCAAGGCCATCGGGCGGCGCAAGCTGGCACCGTCCATCAGCCCGGGCAAGTCCTGGGAGGGCGCCATCGGCGGCTGGCTGCTGGCGCTCGTCATCGGCCTGGTGCTGGCCGCCACTCATGCCTTCGCGCCCACGTGGTTCTCGGTGCTGGGGGACCGCGGCGGCCTGGGCTACGTGGCCGGGCTGACCACGCTGCTGGTGGCGGCGAGTGTGATCGGCGACCTGTTCGAGTCGCTGCTCAAGCGCCAGGTCGGCATGAAGGACAGCAGCCGGCTGCTGCCGGGCCATGGCGGCGTGCTGGACCGGATCGATGCCTTGCTGCCGGTGTTCCCGCTGGCGGCACTGATGCTGATTTTTTTCTGAAGCCTTCTCTGAAGCGGTCTGATATGCAGCGCATTACCATCCTGGGGGCCACCGGCTCGATCGGCGAAAGCACGCTCGATGTCGTCCGCCGCCATCCCGACCGCTATACCGTGCACGCGCTGACGGCGCATCGGCAAGTGCGCAAGCTGGCCGAGCAATGCATTGCGTTCCGCCCGGCCCGCGCCGTGGTGGGTAGCGCCGAGGCGGCCGGGGAACTGCAGGCGCTGTTGCGCGATGCCGGTGTAGATACCGAAGTCAGCCATGGCGAGGCCGAGCTGGAATCGGTCGCAGCCGATGCGCAGACCGACGCCGTCATGGCCGCGATCGTCGGCGCTGCCGGTCTGCGCCCGACGCTGGCGGCTGCCCGTGCCGGCAAGCGCGTGCTGCTCGCCAACAAGGAAGCGCTGGTAATGTCCGGCCGCATCTTCATGGACGCGGTGCGCGAGCATGGCGCCACGCTGCTGCCGATCGACAGCGAGCACAACGCCATCTTCCAGTGCCTGCCGGCAGACGATCCGCGCTACGGCCGCGGCGTGGCCAGGGTGCTGCTGACCGCGTCGGGCGGGCCGTTCCGCACGCGCGATCCCGACACCCTCCACGACATTTCGCCCGACGAGGCCTGCGCTCACCCGAACTGGGTCATGGGCCGCAAGATCTCGGTCGACTCGGCCACCATGATGAACAAGGGCCTCGAGGTCATCGAGGCCCACTGGCTGTTCGGCGCGCCGGCCGAGCGCATCGAGGTGTTGATCCACCCGCAGAGCATCGTGCATTCGATGGTGGCCTACCACGACGGCTCGGTGCTGGCGCAGTTGGGCAACCCGGACATGCGCACGCCGATTGCCTACGGCCTGGCCTATCCCGAGCGCATCGATGCCGGCGTGACGCCGCTCGACCTGACGCTGGCAGGCGGGTTGCATTTCGAGAAGCCTGACTTGCAGCGCTTCCCGTGCCTGGGGCTGGCCTTCGACGCCCTGCGCGCCGGTGGCGTGGCGCCGACCGTGCTCAATGCGGCCAACGAGGTAGCGGTCGAGGCATTCCTGGGCGGAAAAGTGCGCTTTACTGACATCGCGCGGTTGGTGGCTCAGGTGCTCCAGGCAGCACCGGCCGGCGCGGCGGACACGCTTGACGCCATCCTTGACGCGGACCGCATGGCGCGCGAGGCAGCGCGCGCGGCCGTCGCCGGACTGGCGCTTCGCCACTGATCCGACGGGCCAGCCTGCCGCATCTGCGACAATAGCGGATGCGGCGGCCCCGGACATGCCGGAACCCCGGATCCGGCGCGCCAGTCCAGCCACTGTTACTGACGTCCCGACGCCATGCAAACCGTACTCGCTTTCATTGTTGCCCTGTGCGTGCTCATCTACGTGCACGAGATGGGGCATTACCTCGCCGCGCGCGCCTGCGGCGTGAAGGTGTTGCGCTTTTCGATCGGTTTCGGGCGGCCATTGCTGCGCTGGACCTCGAAGAGCCGCGACCGCACCGAATGGACGGTGGCGGCCATCCCGCTGGGTGGCTACGTCAAGATGCTCGACGAGCGCGAGTTTGATCCCGAACGCGACGCCCGGATCGATCCGGCTGACCTGCCGCGCGCGTTCAACCGCCAGCCGGTCGGCAAGCGCTTCATCATTGTCGCGGCCGGGCCGTTGGCCAATTTCCTGCTGGCGATCGTGCTCTACTTTGTGCTGTTTGCCGGCGGCATGCGCGAACCCGCGCCGATCGTCGCCGCACCGGTGGCCGGCACCATGGCGCAGCAGGCCGGCGTGCGCGAAGGCGACCGGGTGCTGTCGCTGACCGCCAACGGCCATACCGAAGCGGTGCGTTCCTGGAATGACCTGCGCATGGCGGTCTTCGCCGAGGGCTTCGGCGATGCGCGCGCCGTGCTGCGCGTGCGCGCCGCCGACGGCGCCGAGCGGGACGTCACGCTGGCGCGCCTGCCTAATACAGGGGGCAACCCGGAGCAGGACCCGCTCAGCACGCTTGGCCTGCATCTGAAGGGCGGGCCGGTCACGATCACCGAGGTATTGGCGGATTCGGCCGCCGAGCGCGCGGGGCTGAAGAAGGGCGACCGCGTCGTCGCCTGGCAGGGTACCCCGCTGACCCAGGCCAGCGCACTGATCAAGGCGGTACGCAGCCAGCCCGGGCAGACCGTGACGCTCGGCATCGAGCGCGACGGCAAGCGCCTGGACGTGCCGGTGACGCTGGACGCCACCGCCCCGCGAGACGGCGAAAAGGATGCCAGCGGCGCGCCCGCGCCGCCGGCGGGCAAGCTGGGCGCGGCGCTCAGCCAGGCGGTGGAGATGGAGACGGTGCGCTACCGTCCGGACGAAGCGCTGGCGCGCGCGTTCGGCCAGGTGTGGGACACCAGCGCGCTGTCGCTGAAGCTGCTCGGCAAGATGCTGGTGGGGCAGGCGTCGCTGCAGAACCTGAGCGGTCCGCTGACCGTGGCCGACTACGCCGGGCGTGCCGCAAACCTCGGCGTACAGGCCTTTGTCAGCTTCCTGGCGCTGGTCAGCGTTAGCCTCGGTGTACTGAATTTGTTACCTATTCCGGTTCTGGATGGGGGGCATTTGCTGTATTATTGCGTGGAATTTTTGACTGGCCGGCCCGTCCCAGACCACTGGCAGGCAATGCTGCAGAAGGTTGGCATCGCCTGTATCTTGCTCCTGACCTCGCTCGCTTTGTTCAATGACGTCAGCCGAATGTTTCTGGCGAACGGCTAGAAACGCATGTCGGCAAGGGGGCGGTCGTGTCGTCGGACACCGTCGCCAGGGGGCGCCATTGCCATGCGCAGTCCCACGAGGCATGGAAAATCCTGGATGGAATCAAAGAGGGGATCAACATTGATCAGACATAAGCGCATTTCGCTAGGCTTGCTGGCGAGTGCCGTTATTGCAGCCTGGAGCCCGACGGGCTGGGCTGCCGATCCGTTCGTCGTCAGGGACATCCGCGTTGAGGGCCTGCAGCGCGTCGAACCGGGTACGGTGTTTGGCTATCTCCCCGTGCGTGTCGGCGAAACCTTCACCGACGACAAGGGCGCCGATGCGATCCGTGCCCTCTACAATACCGGCTTCTTCAAGGACGTGCAGATCCGCGCCGAAGACGGCGTGCTGGTCGTGCAGGTGGAAGAACGCCCGGCGATCTCGCAGCTGGAATTTGTCGGCATCAAGGAATTCGACAAGGACACGCTGCGCCGTTCGCTGCGCGCGGTCGGCGTCGCCGAAGCGCGTTACTACGACAAGGCGCTGATCGACAAGGCGGAGCAGGAACTCAAGCGCCAGTACGTCGCCCGCGGCTACTATGCCGCCGACGTGCAGACCACGGTCACGCCGGTGGACCGCAACCGCGTTTCGGTCGTGTTCAACGTCGAGGAAGGCCCGGTCGCCAAGATCCGCCAGATCAATATCGTCGGCAACAAGGCGTTCAAGGAAAGCACGCTGCGCGACGAAATGCAGCTGTCCACGCCGAACTGGCTGTCGTGGTACACCAAGAATGACCTGTACTCGAAGCAGAAGCTGACGGCTGACCTGGAGGCGCTGCGTTCCTACTACCTGAACCGCGGCTACCTCGAGTTCGCAATCGAATCGACCCAGGTATCGATCACGCCGGACAAGAAGGACATCTACCTGACCTTGAACATCAAGGAAGGCGAGCAGTACAAGGTGTCCGACATCCGCCTGGCCGGCGAACTGCTGGGCAAGCAGGAGGAAATGGAAAAGCTGCTGCAGCTGAGGAAGGGAGATATCTTCTCGTCCGAAAAGCTGACCGCCAGCACCAAGGCCATTACCGACCTGCTGGGCACCTACGGCTACGCCTTCACCACGATCAACCCGCAGCCGAACATCGACCAGGAAAAGCGCGAGGTCGCGCTGACGCTGATGGTCGACCCGGGGCGGCGCGTCTACGTGCGCCGCGTCAACGTGGTGGGCAACAGCAAGACCCGCGACGAAGTGGTGCGCCGCGAAATGCGCCAGATGGAAAGCTCGTGGTTCGACAGCGAGAAGCTGCAGCAGTCGCAGGCGCGTATCAACCGGACCGGCTACTTCACCGACACCAACATCACCACCGAGGACGTCGCCGGCGCGCCCGACCAGGTCGATGTGAACGTCAACGTGACCGAAAAGCCGACCGGCCAGATCAGCCTGGGCGTGGGCTTCTCGTCCACCGACAAGCTGGTGCTGCAGGCCGGCCTGCGCCAGGACAACGTGTTCGGTTCCGGTACCAGCCTGGGCCTGGACGTGAACACCGCCAAGTCGTTCCGTACCATTGCGCTGACGCAGTACGATCCATACTTCACGGTGGACGGCATCAGCCGCTCGACCGATATCTACTACCGTACCTCGCGTCCGCTGTACTACACCGGCGACCAGGACTACAAGATCGTCTCCGCAGGCGGCGGCTTCAAGTTCGGCGTGCCGTTCTCGGAAGTCGACACCGTCTTCTTCGGTATCGGTTACGAGCGGACCCAGGTCTATACCTCGGTCAACACGCCGAGCCAGTACACGGCGTGGCTGAACGCGATCGGCAAGAACAGCGGCGACGGCATCAACAACTTCCCGTTCACGATCGGCTGGGCACGCGACCGCCGCGACAGCGCCCTGGTCCCGACCAAGGGCCCATACACGCAGGCCAACCTGGAAGTGGGCCTGCCGGGCGGCGATACGCAGTACTACCGCGCCAGCGTGCAGCAGCAGTACTTCTATCCGATCTCGAAGTCGTTCACGCTGGCGCTGAACGGTGAAGTCGCCTACGGCCACGGCTATGGCAACACGCCGTTCCCGGTGTTCAAGTACTTCTACGCCGGTGGTATCGGCTCGGTGCGCGGCTACCAGACCAGCACGCTGGGCCCGAAGGACCAGAACGGCAACCCGGTGGGTGGTGCGTCCAAGATGATCGGTAACGTGGAATTCATCTTCCCGCTGCCGGGCTCGGGCGTCGACCGCACGCTGCGCCTGTTCACGTTCTTCGACTTCGGTAACGTCTACCAGGAAGGCGCGCCGATTTCGTTCAGTGATCTCAAATACTCGACCGGCTTCGGCATGTCGTGGCTGTCGCCGATCGGCCCGCTGAAGATCAGCATGGGCTTCCCGCTCAACCGGGAAGAGACCGACAAGGTCCAGCGCTTCCAGTTCCAGATCGGGACGGCATTCTGATTCTGTAAAAGGATCTGTTTTCATGATGACAACATCCAAACTGGTCAAATCCCTGGGCGCCGCCGCATTCGCCACCGCCGCGCTCTGCGCCGCGATGCCGGCCATGGCCCAGGAGGCGCGCATTGCCGCCGTCAATTCCGAGCGCATCCTGCGCGATTCGCAGCCGGCCAAGCAGGCCCAGGTGAAGCTGGAGCAGGAATTCTCCAAGCGCGACCGCGAGCTGCAGGACATGGCCCAGAAGATCAAGGGCATGGCCGACAAGCTCGACAAGGACACGGCCGTGCTGGCCGATTCCGACCGCCAGCGCCGCCAGCGCGAGGTGGCCGACCTCGATCGCGAATTCCAGCGCAAGCAGCGCGAATTCCGCGAGGACCTGAACCAGCGCCGCAATGAAGAGCTGGCGCAGGTGCTGGAGCGCGCCAACCGCGTGATCCGCCAACTGGCCGAGCAGCGCAAGTACGACCTGATCGTCCAGGAAGCGGTCTACGTGAACCCGCGCATCGACATCACCGACGACGTGATGAAGGCGCTGAACGCCGGCGCCCGCTAAGCCGCGGGCTGTTCGCGGCTGTTCGATTCGTAGCTTTATTTTCAGGAAGTACCGCCATGCAGACACCCACACTGGGTCAGCTCGCCACCGAGAACGGCGCGCAGGTTGTGGGTGATCCCGACCTGGCGATTGTTGGCCTGGCTCCCCTCGACCAGGCCTCGGCGGGCGAACTCTCGTTCCTGTCCAATCCGCTCTACCTGCAGCAGGCGCTGGATTCGCAAGCCGGCGCCGTGATCGTGTCGCAGGCCGACCTCGAGCGCATCCGCGCCGGAGGACGTGCCGACGGCCGCAACTGGCTGGTGGCGCGCAATCCCTATGTCTGCTTTGCCCGCGTGGCGCAGCGCTTCGACCGCGAAGCCAATGCGGACCCGCGCGTCGGCATCGATCCGCGCGCGAGCGTTTCGCCCGATGCGGTGGTGCCCGCGTCGTGCTACATCGGTCCGAACGTGGTCATCGAGCGCGGCGCCCGGCTGGGCGAGCGCGTCCGCATCCTGGCCAACGGCTACGTCGGTGCGGAGGCGGAGATCGGCGACGATTCGCTGCTGTACGCGAACGTTTCGGTCTACCATCACTGCGTGATCGGCGCGCGCGCCATCCTGCACAGCGGCGTGGTGATCGGCGCCGATGGCTTCGGTTTCGCGCCCGATATCAGCGCCACCGGCGTTGAATACGTGAAGATCCCGCAAACGGGGCGTGCAGTGCTGGGCCATGACGTGGAGGTCGGCGCCAATACGGCGATCGACCGCGGCGCCATGGCCGACACCGTGGTCGAGGACGGTTGCAAGATCGACAACCAGGTCCAGATCGCGCACAACGTGCGAGTCGGGGCCCATACTGTGATCGCCGGCTGCGCCGCGGTATCGGGCAGCACGCGCATTGGCCGCTTCTGCGTGATCGGGGGCGCGGCCAACTTTGCCGGCCACCTGACCATTGCCGACCGGACCACAGTGTCCGGCGGTACCTCGATCACCAAATCCATTACCAAGCCCGGGGGCCATTTCACCAGCGTCTTCCCGTTCCTGCCGCACGGCGAGTGGGAACGCAACGCAGCCATCGTGCGCGGCCTGAGCAAGCTGCGCGAACGCGTGGTGGCGCTGGAACGTCGCCTGCGCGGCCAGTCCGCCGGGTCCCAAACCTCACAAGACTAAAGAGAAATCATCATGAGCGCGGCCGAAATCGATATCCGCAAGATCCTCAAGCTGCTGCCGCACCGGTACCCGTTCCTGCTGGTCGACCGCGTGCTGGAGTTCGAGGCGCAGAAGCGGATCAAGACCCTGAAGAACGTCACCATCAACGAGCCGTACTTCCAGGGCCATTTCCCGGAGCAGCCGGTGATGCCGGGCGTGATGATCCTGGAGGCGCTGGCTCAGTCGGCCGGCCTGCTGACCTTCGGCGCCGACATGGAGCGCAAGGAAGGCGCGTTGTACTACTTCGTCGGCATCGACGGCGCCCGCTTCAAGCAGGTGGTGTACCCGGGCGACCAGTTGCACATGAACGTGACGGTCGAACGCTATATCCGCGGCATCTGGAAGTTCAAGGCGTTCGCTACGGTGGACGACAAGGTCGCCTGCGAGGCGGAACTGATGTGCACCGTGAAGCAGGCCGAGTAAGGCCGGCTGCCGCGCTCCCGCACGGGTGCGCGGCGCGGACGGGAACCTTTGCCGCGCGCATGGGCCCACTCTTCACCAGACACACCACAGGACAGGACGTATGACGCAAATCCACCCCACCGCCCTGGTTGACCCGAAGGCAGAGCTGGCATCCGACGTGACCGTCGGTCCGTTCTCCATCGTCGGCCCCAACGTGCGCGTCGGCAGCGGCACCCGGATCGGCTCGCATACGACGGTCGAGGGCCATACCACGATCGGCGAGGGCAACAACATTGGCCCCTATGCCTCGGTCGGCGGCGTGCCGCAGGACATGAAGTACCGCAACGAGCCGACCCGGCTCGAGATCGGCGACCGCAACACCATCCGCGAATTCACCACGATCCACACCGGCACGGTGCAGGACCGCGGCCTGACCAGCATCGGCAGCGACAACTGGATCATGGCCTACGTGCATATCGCGCATGACTGCTCGGTCGGCAACCACACCGTGTTTTCCAGCAACGCGCAGATCGCCGGCCACGTCGACGTGGGCGACTGGGCCATCCTGGGCGGCATGAGCGGCGTGCACCAGTTCGTGCGCATCGGCGCCCACGCGATGCTGGGCGGTGCCTCGGCGCTGGTGCAGGACGTGCCGCCATTCGTGATCGCCGCCAGCGACAAGGGCGGCAACAAGGCGACGCCGCACGGCGTCAACGTCGAGGGACTGCGCCGCCGCGGCTTCGACGCGGGGCAGATCGCCGCGCTGCGCCAGGCCTACAAGCTGCTCTACAAGTCCGACCTCAGCTTTGACGAGGCCCGCAACGAGATCTCCGCCTTGCTGGCCCAGTCAGATGCCGGCACCGCGCCGCCGCTGCAGGCATTTGTCGACTTCCTTGCCGCCACCCAGCGCGGCATCGTGCGCTGAGCCCGGGCCGCACATGGTCGACGCCGCGATTCGGGGTGGCTTGCCCACGGGCAACGGTTCTGCCGCCGCCAGGCGCGGCACCATCGCCATGGTGGCCGGGGAGGCCTCCGGCGACCTGCTGGCATCGCTGATGATGGGCGGGCTCAAGGCCCGCCTGGGCGATACCATGGCGTACGCCGGCATCGGCGGCAAGCGCATGATGGCGCAGGGCTTCGTCTCGCGCTGGCCGATGGAAACGCTGTCGGTCAATGGCTATGTCGAGGTGCTGGGCTCGCTGCGCGAGATCCTGCGCACCCGGCGCGCGGTGCGCGACTGGCTGCTGGCCGAGCCGCCGCAGTGCTTTATCGGGGTCGATGCCCCGGATTTCAATTTCGGCCTGGAAGTGCCGCTGCGCCGCGCCGGCATCCCGGTGGTGCATTTCGTCAGCCCGTCGATCTGGGCCTGGCGGGGCGGGCGCATCCGCACCATCGCGCGCGCGGTGGACCACATCCTGTGCCTGTTCCCGTTCGAGCCCGAGATCTACGCCAAGGCCGGCATTGCCGCCACCTACGTGGGTCACCCGCTCGCCGACGTGATCCCGATGGTGCCTGACGTCGCCGGCGCGCGCGCCGAGCTGGGGCTGCCTGCCGGCCACCGCGTGGTCGCGGTGCTGCCCGGCAGCCGGCAGTCCGAAGTGCGCAACCTTGGCGCCACCTTCTTTGCCGCGATGGCGCAGATGCAGCGCATGGACCCGAACCTGGCGTTCGTGCTGCCGGCGGCAAGCGCGCCGCTGCGCGCCATCGTCGAAGACCTGCACCAGCAGTATCCGGAACTGCGCCTGACCATTGTCGACGGCAAGTCGCACCAGGCCATGGAAGCCGCTGACGTGGTGCTGCTGGCCAGCGGTACCGCGACGCTGGAGGCGGCGCTGTACAAGAAGCCGATGGTGATCTCGTACAAGGTGCCCTGGCTGACCGCGCAGATCATGAAGCGGCAGGGTTACCTGCCGTACGTGGGATTGCCTAATATCCTTTCAGGGCGCTTTGTCGTGCCCGAGCTGCTGCAGGACGACGCCACGCCCGAGGCGCTGGCCCGCGAAACGTTGCTGCAGCTCAACGACGAGGGCAATATTGCCTTCCTGTACGAGCATTTCACCCGCATGCACGAGACCCTCAAGTGCAACACCGCGCAACTGGCCGCCGATGTGGTGGTGGACCTGATGCGCAGCCGGGGGACCGTCTGATGGCGCGTCGCAATGCCCAGGCTGCGCAGGCCTCGCCGCAGATGGGCCTGGACCTGGCGCCGGCCGCCGCTGCGATCCAGCGGCTATGCGGCGTCGATGAGGCGGGCCGGGGCCCGCTGGCGGGGCCGGTGTATGCCGCCGCGGTGGTGCTGGATCCGAAACGCCCGATCCGCGGCCTGGCCGACTCCAAGATCCTGACCGCCGCCAGGCGCGAGGCGCTGTACGAGAAGATCTGCGAACGTGCGTTGGGCTGGCATATCGCCTTCGCCACGGTCGAGGAAATCGATACGATCAACATCCTGCACGCCAGCATGCTGGCGATGCAGCGCGCGGTGCAGGGGCTGGCCGCCAGCGGCGTGGTGCCGGACCTGGTGCAGGTCGATGGCAACCGCTGCCCGCAGGTGCCGTTCCCGGTGGAAGCCATCGTCAAGGGGGACGCGCTGGTCAGGGCGATCTCGGCCGCGTCGATCCTGGCCAAGGTGGCGCGCGACCGCGAGCTGATGGCCCTGCACGAACGCTATCCGCAATACGGCTTCGATTCGCATGTCGGCTATGGCACGCCGCAGCATCTGGCCGCACTGGCCGAATTCGGTGCCACGCAGCATCACCGCCGCTCGTTCGCGCCGGTGCGCGAGGCGCTGGCGCAGCGTCCGATGTTTGCCGCGGTGACGCCAGTTGCCGAGGTCATCGAAGGCATCGAAAGTACCGAAGCCAGCGAACTCACCACCCCGATCCAGGCCGCGCCGTCAGGCACCCTGCAAACCGACGCACCGTGAAGCACGTCACCTCGCGCGACAACGCGCTGTTCAAGCACCTGAAGGCGCTGGCCACCTCCACCCACCAGCGCCGCAAGGCCGGGCAGTCGCTGCTCGACGGCGTGCATCTGGCCGAGGCTTACGTGGACGCGCTGGGCCAGCCAGTCACCTGCGTGGTGTCCGAGCGTCACTACGACCATGCCGAGGTTGCGCCTTTGCTGGCGCGCATCGACGCGGATCGGCTGGTAGTGCTGGCCGATACGCTGTTCACCCAGATTTCCGGCGTGGTCAACGGCATCGACCTGATGCTGGTGATCGAGACGCCTGCCGGCCACCTGCCCGCGCGCATCGAAGAGGACTGCATCATCCTCGACGGCGTGCAGGATGCCGGCAATGTCGGCTCGATCCTGCGCAGCGCTGCCGCGGCGGGCATCCGCCATGCATTCCTGGCGACGGGATGCGCGTTCGCCTGGTCGGTGAAGACGCTGCGCGCCAGCATGGGCGCCAATTTTCACCTGAACATCGTTGAACACTGCACCGTCGAGTCGCTGGCGCCGCGGCTGGCGCTGCCATTGCTGGCGACGTCCTCCCATGCCGACGCCGCGGTGTTCGATACCGACCTGCGCGCGCCGGTGGCCTGGGTGGTCGGCAATGAAGGTGCCGGCGTCAGCGACGCGTGGATGCAGCACGTCAAGCGCAAGGTGGGCATTCCCCAACCGGGCGGCCTGGAATCGCTGAACGTGGCGGCTGCCACCGCGATCTGCCTGTTCGAGGCGGTGCGGCAGCGGCGATAACAAAAGCGGCCGGCTGGCCGCTTTTGTTAGTAGTTGTCGCGATCGACCTTGATCTCCTGCAGGATCGTGGTCGCGATTTCTTCGATCGACTTGTGTGTCGACGACAGCCACTTGATGCCTTCGCGCCGCATCATTGCCTCGGCCTCATTGACTTCGTAGCGGCAGTTTTCCACCGCCGCGTACTTGCTGCCGGGGCGGCGCTCGTTGCGGATCTCGGTCAGGCGCTGCGGGTCGATCGACAGGCCGAAGACCTTGCTCTTGAAGGCGTACAGCGCCGAGGGCAGCTTGCCGCGCTCGAAATCGTCCGGGATCAGCGGGTAATTGGCCGCCTTCAGCCCGTATTGCATCGCCAGGTAGAGGCTGGTCGGGGTCTTCCCGCTGCGCGACACACCCACCAGGATCACATCGGCTTCCTCGAGATTCTTGTGGGACTGTCCGTCATCGTGCGCCAGCGAGAAGTTGATCGCCTCGATCCGGTTCTTGTACGCCTCGGTATCGGCGTTCTGGTGGAAGCGGCCGATGGCGTGGGTGGACTTCAGCCCCAGTTCCTTCTCGAGGGGTTCGATGAACGTCTGGAACATGTCCAGGATCATCGCCTTGGCGCGGCGCAGTGCCTTGTTCGCTTCCTGGTTGACCAGCGTGGTGAAGACGATGGGCGGCACGCCCTCGTTAAAGAAAGCCTCGTTGATCTTGCCGACCGCGATATGTGCCTTTTCCGGGGTATCGACGAACGGCATCCGCACCTTGCGGAAGCGCATTTCAAACTGGGCCAGGATCGAGTGGCTGAAGGTTTCCGCGGTGATCCCGGTGCCATCCGAGACGATAAAGACCGTCCGCACAGGCGGGCGGTCACCGGTCTGGGCCATGGCGGCGGGCGTCGCCGCGGTCACTTGGGTGGACGGGGAGGCAGGCTGCGTTCCAGGCTGGGTCCCGGAATCCGCTGTACCGGGCGCTTCTGGCTGGGACATGGGGTTGCGCAAATAAATAGATTCAATCTTCCGCAGAAAAGTGCGGCGCAGCACGGTAGAATAGCGGCGATCTTTTCGCTAAGCAATTCCGCGAGGGGTCCGCTTTGCATCAATTCGGGCCCGGAATTGTCGACAATGTGCGCTGCGCGATGAGAGCCGCAGCGCCGCGTCCACAACTTTGCAGCACCACGAGCATGGGGTTGCTTAGCCAAGCGATCGGTCCGGGACCAGAACGCCAACAACATACCGGGCATGCGCAACAAGTTTTCTACTTTGTTTTGAGGCTCTCATGACTAACCAGGCAAATAACGGCGCCTATGTGCTGCCGTTCGAGCAGTTGCGCATGGCTGACGTGGAAATCGTCGGCGGCAAGAATTCGTCGCTGGGCGAGATGATCTCCCAGCTGGCGGAAGCCGGTGTGCGCGTTCCCGGCGGTTTTGCCACCACCGCGCTTGCCTTCCGCGACTTCCTCGCCCACAACAACCTGACCGAGCGCATCTCCCAGCGCCTGAAGACGCTTGACGTCGACGACGTCAAGGCCCTGGCCGAGGCCGGTGCCGAGATTCGCGACTGGGTCGCCACCGCCCCGTTCCAGCCGCGCCTGGAACAGGAAATCCGTGAGTTCTATGCCCGCGTGTCCGAGCGCGAAGGCGCCGAGGCCTCGTTCGCGGTGCGTTCGTCGGCCACGGCCGAAGACCTGCCCGACGCCTCGTTCGCGGGCCAGCAGGAGTCCTACCTGAACGTCAGCGGCATCGAGGACGTGCTGGACAAGATCAAGCACGTGTTCGCGTCGCTGTACAACGACCGCGCCATTTCCTACCGCGTGCACAAGGGCTTTGCCCACGACGTGGTGGCGCTGTCCGCCGGTATCCAGCGCATGGTCCGCTCGGACCTGGCCGCTTCCGGTGTGATGTTCACGATCGATACCGAATCGGGCTTCCCCGACGTGGTCTTCATCACCTCCAGCTACGGCCTGGGCGAAACGGTGGTGCAGGGCGCGGTCAACCCGGACGAGTTCTACGTCTTCAAGCCGACGCTGCAGGCCGGCAAGTACCCGATCATCCGCCGCTCGATCGGCTCCAAGCTGATCAAGATGGAATTCACCAAGCCAGGCGAAGCCGGCCGCGTGAAGACCGTCGACGTGCCGGTCGAACTGCGCAACCGCTACTCGATCACCGACGAGGACGTGACCGAACTGGCGCGCTACGCGATGATCATCGAGAAGCACTATGGGCGCCCGATGGATATCGAGTGGGGCAAGGACGGCAAGGATGGCAAGATCTACATCCTGCAGGCCCGGCCGGAAACGGTGAAGAGCCAGTCGGCCGGCAAGGCCGAGCAGCGCTTCAAGCTCAAGGGCACCGCCCCGGTGCTGACCAGCGGCCGCGCCATCGGCCAGAAGATCGGTACCGGCCCCGTCCGCGTCATCAACGACCCGTCCGAGATGGAGCGCGTGCAGCCCGGCGACGTGCTGGTGGCCGACATGACCGACCCGAACTGGGAGCCGGTGATGAAGCGCGCCTCGGCGATCGTCACCAACCGTGGCGGCCGTACCTGCCACGCGGCCATCATCGCGCGTGAGCTGGGCGTGCCCGCCGTGGTCGGCTGCGGCGATGCCACCGACATCCTGAAGGATGGCACGCTGGTGACCGTGTCGTGCGCCGAGGGCGACGAAGGCCGCATCTACGATGGCCTGCTGGAAACCGAAGTGACCGAGGTCCAGCGTGGCGAGATGCCGGAAATCGACGTCAAGCTGATGATGAACGTGGGCAACCCGCAGCTGGCCTTCGATTTCGCCCAGATCCCGAACTGCGGCGTCGGCCTGGCGCGCCTGGAATTCATCATCAACAACAACATCGGCGTCCACCCGAAGGCCATCCTCGACTACCCGCAGGTCGATGCCGACCTGAAGAAGGCCGTGGAAAGCGTGGCCCGCGGCCATGCCAGCCCGCGTGCGTTCTACGTCGACAAGCTTGCCGAGGGCATCGCCACCATCGGCGCGGCCTTCTATCCGAAGTCCGTGATCGTGCGCCTGTCGGACTTCAAGTCGAACGAGTACAAGAAGCTGATCGGCGGCTCGCGCTACGAGCCGGACGAGGAAAACCCGATGCTGGGCTTCCGCGGCGCGTCGCGCTACATCGCCGAGGACTTCGCCGAAGCGTTCGAGATGGAATGCAAGGCCATGAAGCGCGTACGCGATGAAATGGGCCTGACCAACGTCGAGATCATGGTGCCGTTCGTGCGTACGCTGGGCCAGGCCGAGAAGGTCATCGGGCTGCTGGCCAAGCACGGCCTGAAGCGCGGCGAGAACGGCCTGCGCATCATCATGATGTGCGAAGTGCCGTCCAACGCGATCCTGGCCGAGGAGTTCCTGCAGTACTTCGACGGCTTCTCGATCGGCTCGAACGACCTGACCCAGCTGACGCTGGGCCTGGACCGCGATTCCGGCATGGAACTGCTGGCCAAGGACTTCGACGAACGGGATCCGGCGGTGCGCTTTATGCTGTCGCGCGCCATCGCCGCATGCATCCGCCTGGACAAGTACGTCGGCATCTGCGGCCAGGGTCCTTCGGACCATCCCGATTTTGCCGCGTGGCTGGCCAAGGAAGGCATCAAGTCGATCTCGCTGAACCCGGATTCGGTGGTCGACACCTGGCAGAAGCTGGCATCCTGAGGCTTTTGACGTCACAATAACGATACTCGCCGGCCGCCTTCGGGCGGCCGGCTGGCACCGGCCCCTGCGTCAGGTGTTGCATCGGCCCCGCAGGCGCTCCTGGCGCTGCGGGGTTTTTGTTTTTCGGGAATCGATTGGACGGGGAGTTCGGATGGCGTACTACCTCTGGTTCGTGGCGGCGGTCGCGCTGGTGATCGTCGAGCTGAATACCGGCACGTTTTACCTGCTGATGGTGGCCGTGGGGCTGGCCGCTGGCGGCGTCGGCGCCTTGCTGGACCTGTCGCCCGCCGCGCAGACCGTGACCGCAGCGCTGGTCGCCGCGGTGCTGATCGCCGGACTGCGTCGTACCCGTTTCGGCAAGCTGCGGCGCGGCAATGCCGCCGCCGATCCCAACGTCAATCTCGATATCGGCCAGGAACTCGACGTCCCCGCCTGGGACGCCAACGGGCGCGCACGCGTCCCGTACCGGGGCGCCGACTGGACCGTCGAACTCGCGCCGAACTGCGCTGCAACACCGGGCCGCTACCGTATCGTCGAAGTCCGCGGCAGCACGCTGGTCGTTTCGCCGCGCTGAGCCATATCCAAGGGTTGCGCGGTGCCGGCCGTGCAGCCATCCGCCTGCCGCCGTTCCGGCGGCGCCGTACCGTTGTTTCCTGACTGGAGGGTTGTTACATGCTCGCTTTTCAGCTTGGCCTGCTGCCGCTGATCATCCTTATTGCCGTGATCGTGCTGATCGCCAGGGGCATCAAGATCGTGCCGCAGCAGCACGCCTGGGTGCTTGAGCGCCTGGGTCGCTACCATGCGACGCTGACGCCGGGGCTGTCGATCGTGGTGCCGTTCGTCGACCGCGTTGCCTACAAGCATGTGCTCAAGGAAATCCCGCTGGACGTGCCCAGCCAGGTCTGTATCACCAAGGACAATACGCAGTTGCAGGTGGACGGCGTGCTGTACTTCCAGGTGACCGACCCGATGAAGGCGTCCTACGGCTCGAGCAATTTCGTGGTGGCGATCACGCAGCTGTCGCAGACCACGCTGCGCTCGGTGATCGGCAAGCTGGAGCTGGACAAGACCTTCGAGGAGCGCGAGTTCATCAACCACAGCGTGGTCAACGCTCTCGATGAAGCCGCCGCCAACTGGGGCGTCAAGGTGCTGCGCTACGAGATCAAGGACCTGACCCCGCCGAAGGAAATCTTGCATGCCATGCAAGCGCAGATCACCGCCGAGCGCGAGAAGCGGGCGCTGATCGCCGCGTCCGAGGGCAAGCGCCAGGAGCAGATCAACCTGGCCACGGGTGCGCGGGAAGCGGCAATCCAGAAGTCGGAAGGCGAGAAGCAGGCCGCCATCAACAAGGCGCAGGGCGAAGCGGCGGCGATCCTGGCGGTGGCGGACGCCAATGCCCAGGCGATCCAGAAGGTGGGCAACGCGATCCGCACCGAAGGCGGCATGGACGCGGTCAACCTGAAGGTGGCCGAGGAATACGTTGCCGCGTTCGGCAACCTGGCCAAGCAGGGCAATACGCTGATCGTGCCCGGGAATATGAGCGAGATGAGCAGCATGATTGCGTCAGCGCTGCAAATCGTGAAGGGACAGAAGGCCGGCGCCTGAACATGCAGGCGCGGGCGGGCGGCGTTACTCCTTGGCGCCGCCCTTCATGATGCGCGCCTTCTCGCGCTGCCAGTCGCGCTGCTTTTCGGTCTCGCGCTTGTCGAACTGCTTCTTGCCCTTGGCCAGGCCGATCTCGCATTTCACGCGTCCGCGCGTGTAGTGCAGGTTCAGCGGCACCAGCGTGTAGCCGCGCTGCTCGACCTTGCCGATCAGCTTCTTGATCTCGTCGGCCTTGAGCAGCAGCTTGCGCGTGCGCACCGGATCGGGCTTGACGTGGGTGGAGGCGCTCTGCAGCGGGCTGATATGGGCGCCGATCAGGAACATCTCGGCGTCGCGCACGACCACGTATCCTTCCTTGATCTGTACGCGGTTCGCGCGGATCGCCTTGACTTCCCAGCCTTCCAGCACGATCCCGGCCTCATATCGCTCTTCGATGAAGTAGTCGAAAAAGGCCTTCTTGTTGTCTGCGATGGTCATGCGTGCGGGTAGGGGAGCAATGGGTGAATGCAGGCCGGATCGCTGCAGTGCCGCATGGCGAAGTGCCGCCAGCGACCAGCGTCGGCTAAAATCGGGATTCTAGCAAACCAGCCCCGGCACCGGCTGATGTCCTGGCGCGATAGGCGCGGCATGGCCGGGAGCCAGATTTCCCAATACATGGCAGACGTCCATAAATCCGTGCTGCTCGGCTATTCCGCCGCGCAGATGTACGACCTGGTCACGCGCGTGGAGGACTATCCCAAGTTCCTGCCATGGTGCGGCGGCGTGGAGGTGTTCGAGCAGACTGAAACCACGCTCGATGCCAAGATCCATATCCATTTCAAGGGCATCCAGCAGTTCTTCCACACCCGCAATACGCAGGAGCGCCCGACCCGCATCGACATGACCTTCGCCGACGGCCCCTTCAAGACCTTCAACGGTGCGTGGCGCTTTACGCCGCTGCGCGAGGATGCCTGCAAGATCGAATTCCACCTGCATTATGAGTTTTCGAGCCTGCTGCTGGAAAAGCTCATCGGCCCGGTGTTCAGCATGATCGCGAATACCTTCGTCGATGCCTTCGTCAAGCGCGCCGAGGTGGTATATGGCGCCAGCTGAAGGTGCGGGCACGGTGCATGTCGCGGTGTGCTACGCGCGGCCCGATGCGGTATTCCTGAAGGAGATCGACGTGCCCGCGGGTACCACGATCGCAGCGGCCATCGTCGGCTCGGGGCTGCAGCAGGCGTGTCCCGAAGTGGATCCGTCGACCATGCGAGTGGGCATCTTCGGCAAGCTCAAGACGCCCGATACCGTGGTGCGCGAGGGCGACCGGGTGGAGGTGTACCGGCCGCTGACGGCCGACCCCAAGCAGGCGCGGCGCAAGCGCGTGCAGAAGCTACGCGAGGGCGGGGCGCGGGAAGGCCAGAAATGGCTGCGCGGCAATGGCTGAGCCGGGAGGCTTGCGCCGCTGACAGCAAAACGGGGCGTGACGCCCCGTTTTTGCTTCCGTTCAGCGGCAGTTCTTCTCGAGGCTGGCGCTGGTCTTGACCAGTTCGGCCTGGCGCTGATCGCTGTTCAGGTGCTGCAGCGAGCCGTCCGGACCCGCTACCGCCGCGCGCATCCCTTGCTGCAGGCCGGTGGCGTAGTTGCGCAGCTGGGCGCAGCGGGCCTCGCGTTCGGCGGCCTCGGTTTCCTTGCGCGCCTCTTCCGCCGCGGCTTTCAGGCGGGATTCGCGGCGCTTCTGGAAGGCCTCTTCGGCCGTCGGCGGCGGGGCGGCCTCCTTGGGCTTGCTTCCGGCCTTGGCCGGCGCTGGCGCGGCTGCGGGGGCATTGGCGCTTTCCGCGCTGGCCGCCGCTACCGGCTGGTACTCGCCGGCGAGGCGGCCGGGGGCGCGCAGCACCCTGGCGGCCGCGCCGGACGGCGGCACGTCGCTGTAGACCATGCGGCCGTTGGCATCGCGCCATTGCCAGTAGGCATGGGCGTTGGCAGAGGCGCTAACGGTGACGGCGGCGGCAAGCAGGCACAGCACGGACGATCGTTTCATGGCGAGGCGTCTCAAAGTGGCTGGTAAGGAACGGGTGCGGCTGGAAGGTTGCTGGGCCGCCGGCTGCGCGCGAGGCAATGCCGCGGCAGGCCTGCCGCGGGCGATGGCTTGGCGCCGAGGCATGGCGCCGGTTTGACCCTGGTACTTCCGTTCTGATGTGGCGCGTGTGACCCCCGCGCCATCGTCCGCTAGTCTACGCAGACTTGTCGTTGGCGTGCAAGCGCACCGACCACGCCACGCCGACCATCAGCAACACGATGGCGGCGATTTCCAGCGGCCGCGGCCAGCGGTGGTCGAAGACAAAGCCGTACGCCAGCGCGAACAGCGTCTCGAACACGATCATCTGGCCTGACAGTGTCAGCGGCAGGCGCCGGCTGGCGATATTCCACAGGTTGTTGCCGATCAGTGACGCGCCTAGCGCCACCCCGGCGTTGACCATCCAGAACCACCGCCAGTCGCGGCCGCTGTCGCCGGAAGTAAGGGCGTCGCCCGCCACCAGCCAGCCGATCACGGCCAGCACGGCAGATACCGCGCCGGTCGACAGCCCGTACAGCGCCGACCATTCATTGCCGCTGTAGTGCGGGTTGCGCTGCAGGTAGCGCGCGTTGTCGACCGCGTAGAGCGTCCAGCAGACCAGTGCGCCGGCGGCGCAGCAGACGCCGGCAATCTTCTGCCAGACCGGACGCACGGCGTCGCCAGCCGCGGCGGCATGTGCGCCCTGGCCGCCGCCGAACAGGTCGATGTTGATGCAGGCGATGCCCGCGGCCACCATTAGCAGCGGCCACAGCAGCCGCGACAGGGGCACCGCGCCGTGGTCGCGCCGGCCCATGATGGTGACCGTGATCGGCAGGATGCCGATGATCAGCGAGGTCGGTCCTACCCCGGCAAGCTGCACGCCGAAGGCCAGCAGCACGTAGTAGAGCAGGTTGCCGGTAAAGGCCTGGCGCAGCAGCGCGACGCAGTCGGCGCGGGTCAGCTTGCGGGCGATGCGCTTCATCAGCGGCAGGGTGGCAACCAGCGCCACCAGGCCATACGCCAGGTAGCGCCCGATCGCCAGCTCCCACGGCGAGAACACCGGCAGCAGCTTGGGCGCGATAAAGACCATGCCCCAGAACGCGCCCGCCAGCAGCCCGCACAATACGCCGATTCCCATGCTTTTCAACGCCCGGTTAAAAGGACGACGAGCATAGCAGACGCTCGCTGGAAAACCGGTTGCCGTGCATCAGTCAGCGCGCATTCCTGTATAATTCGCTTTTGCGCCTAGAGGATTTGCTATGCGTCTTGTCCAGAAAGCACTCACATTCGATGACGTGCTGCTCGTCCCGGCCTATTCGGCCGTCCTTCCCCGGGATGTTTCCCTCCGCACTCGCCTGTCCCGTTCGATCGAACTGAACATTCCGCTGGTGTCCGCTGCCATGGACACGGTGACGGAGGCCCGCCTGGCGATCTCCATGGCGCAAGCCGGTGGCATCGGTATCGTCCACAAGAACCTGAAGCCCGCCGACCAGGCCCGCGAAGTGTCGCGCGTCAAGCGCTACGAATCGGGCGTGCTGCGTGATCCGATCACCATTTCGCCGGAAATGAAGATCCGCGATGTGATCGCGCTGTCGCAGCAGCATGGCATTTCGGGCTTCCCGGTGCTGGAAGGCAAGACCGTCGTCGGCATCATCACCAACCGCGATCTGCGCTTCGAGGAAGAACTCGACGCCCCGGTGCGCGCCAAGATGACCCCGCGCGAGAAGCTGGTGACCGTGGCCGAAGGCGCGCCGCTGGAAGAAGCCAAGCGCCTGATGAACCGCCACCGCCTGGAGCGCGTGCTGGTGGTCAACCAGGCCTTCGAGCTGCGTGGCCTGATCACGGTGAAGGACATCCAGAAGGCGGTCGAGAACCCGCTGGCGAGCAAGGACGACCATGGCCAGCTGCGCGTAGGCGCCGCAGTCGGCGTGGGTCCGGACAACGACGAACGTGTCGAGTTGCTGGTCAAGGCCGGCGTCGACGTGATTGTGGTGGATACGGCGCACGGTCACAGCCAGGGCGTGCTGGACCGCGTGCGCTGGGTCAAGCAGAACTTCCCGCAAGTGCAGGTGATCGGCGGCAATATTGCCACCGGCGACGCCGCCCGCGCACTGCTCGAGCATGGCGCCGACGGCGTCAAGGTCGGCATCGGCCCCGGCTCGATCTGCACCACCCGTATCGTGGCTGGTGTCGGCGTGCCCCAGATCACCGCTGTGTCCAATGTGGCCGAGGCGCTCAAGGGCACCGGCGTGCCGCTGATCGCTGACGGCGGTATCCGCTACTCGGGTGACGTGGCCAAGGCCCTGGCGGCCGGCGCCCACACCGTGATGATGGGCGGCATGTTCTCCGGTACCGAAGAGGCGCCGGGCGAAGTGTTCCTGTACCAGGGCCGCTCGTTCAAGAGCTACCGCGGCATGGGTTCGGTGGGCGCGATGAAGGACGGCGCGGCTGACCGCTACTTCCAGGAAGACAATACCGCCAACGTCGACAAGCTGGTCCCCGAGGGGATTGAAGGCCGCGTGCCGTACAAGGGCTCGGTGATGGCCATCATCCACCAGCTGACCGGCGGCGTGCGTGCCTCGATGGGCTACTGCGGCAGCAAGTCGATCGCCGACTGGCACGAGAATGCCCAGTTCGTCCAGATCACGGCAGCCGGCATGCGTGAATCGCACGTGCACGACGTGCAGATCACCAAGGAAGCGCCGAACTACCATATCGACTGACGCGCAGCGGTTGCGCCCGCCGTCCGCCGCGGCGGCGGTGCGCTGACCGCGATCATCGGGACGAGGGCGTGCAAGGTCTGGTGCCAGGTGCGCAGCGCCGCCCTGGTCTGACCGGAATCCAACCCGGCCCCGACCATGGCCCCGGCCGCGCGCCACGCCGGCGTTGCCTTGACGCTAGCCGCATCACCGGCGGGGCCCAGACGAGGAGCGCCAATGAAGGTGTTGCTGCGAGCCGTGCTGTTTTTCGATGCCCTGGTGGATTTGCTGCTGGGCGTCCTGCTGTTGATGTCTCCGTTCACCACGCTGTACGCGGCGCTGCAATTGCCGCAACCGCAGCCCGCGCTGTTCGGGCAACTGCTGGGCGTGGCGCTGGTCGGCCTGTCGGTGCTGCTGTGGCAGGCCGCGTTCAACGGCCAGCTGACGGTACCGGTGGCACGCACGGCCGGCTATGTGAACCTGGCCAGCGCGATGCTGATCATTGCCTGGATGGTGTTCCTGGAGCTGCCGCTCGAAGGCGCCGGCAAGATCTGGCTGCCGACCATGGCCGTGGTGCTGCTGTTTTTCGCCGCAGTGCAGATTCCCGCGGCGAAACGCGTGCGCGTGCGCGAGCAGCAGCTGAAGATGGAACGCGCGCTGAAGGAACAGGAAACCAGGAAGGAACCCGGCGTCGCCCCCGCGGCGCGCCCAACGAATACCCCAGAATACCGGCGCGAGCCGGTCATCACGCCGCCGCCGGGCTATGGTCCCGGCACGGAAGTCGTGACCGAGCCCGCACCGGAAGACACGCCATCGGCCCATCATGCACGACAAAATCCTCATTCTTGATTTCGGCTCGCAGGTCACGCAGCTGATCGCCCGCCGCGTCCGCGAGGCGCACGTCTACTGCGAAATCCACCCGAACGACGTCTCCGACGACTTCGTGCGCGAATACGCGCCCAAGGCCGTCATCCTGTCGGGCAGCCACGCCAGCACCTACGAAGACCATCAGCTGCGCGCGCCGCAGGCCGTCTGGGACCTGGGCGTGCCGGTGCTGGGCATCTGCTACGGCATGCAGACCATGGCCGTGCAGCTTGGCGGCAAGGTCGAGTGGAGCGACCAGCGCGAGTTCGGCTATGCCGAGATGCGCGCCCACGGTCATACCGCGCTGCTCAAGGACATCGAGGATTTCCGCACGCCGGAAGGCCACGGCATGCTCAAGGTCTGGATGAGCCACGGCGACAAGGTTACCGGCCTGCCGCCGGGCTTCAAGCTGATGGCATCCACCCCGAGCTGCCCGATCGCCGGCATGGCCGACGAAGCGCGCGGCTACTATGCCGTGCAGTTCCACCCGGAGGTCACGCATACCGTCAAGGGCCGCCAGATGCTCGAGCGCTTCGTGCTCGGGATCGCCGGCTGCAAGGCTGACTGGGTCATGCGCGACCACATCGAAGAAGCCGTCGCCAGGATCCGCGAACAGGTCGGCGACGAAGAGGTGATCCTGGGCCTGTCGGGCGGTGTCGATTCGTCGGTGGCCGCGGCGCTGATCCACCGCGCCATCGGCGACCAGCTCACCTGCGTGTTCGTCGACCATGGCCTGCTGCGCCTGGACGAAGGCAAGATGGTGATGGAGATGTTCGCCGGACGCCTGCACGCCAAGGTCGTGCACATCGACGCGTCCGAGCAGTTCCTCGGCCACCTGGCGGGCGTGACCGACCCCGAGCAGAAGCGCAAGATCATCGGCCGCGAGTTCGTCGAGGTGTTCCAGGCCGAGGCGAAGAAGCTGAGCAAGGCCAAGTGGCTGGCGCAGGGCACGATCTACCCCGACGTGGTGGAATCGGGCGGCACCAAGACCAAGAAGGCCACCACCATCAAGAGCCACCACAACGTCGGCGGCCTGCCCGAAACGCTGGGCCTGAAGCTGCTCGAGCCGCTGCGCGACCTGTTCAAGGATGAAGTGCGCGAGCTGGGCGTCGAATTGGGGCTGCCGCCGGAAATGGTCTACCGCCATCCGTTCCCGGGCCCCGGCCTGGGCGTGCGCATCCTCGGTGAAGTCAAGCGCGACTACGCCGACCTGCTGCGCCGTGCCGATGCCATCTTCATCGAAGAGCTGCGCAAGACCATCGCCACCGAACAGGACGCCGCCGCGGGCCTGTGCGAGCCGGACCAGGTCGGCAAGAGCTGGTATGACCTGACCAGCCAGGCATTCGCCGTGTTCCTGCCGGTCAAGTCGGTGGGCGTGATGGGCGACGGCCGTACCTACGACTATGTCGTCGCGCTGCGCGCCGTGCAGACCACCGACTTCATGACGGCGCATTGGGCGCACCTGCCGTATGCGCTGCTGGGCCGCTGCTCGAACCGGATCATCAACGAAGTGCGCGGCCTGAACCGGGTGGTGTACGACGTGTCGGGCAAGCCGCCGGCGACGATCGAGTGGGAGTGAAACAGCTCTCCTGACCCCTGGACGGTAACGGCGCCAGCAACAACACGCTCGGCATTGTCGCACTACGGCTCCAAGGCCGCGTGGCGCTTATCACATGGTGGATGGCATGTCGCGTCGTGAACCTGGATTGCGGCCCTGTGCGACACGCCCGATCCGGACGTCAGGACGCCAGGACGACCCCTGATCCGCGGGACGTGCCTCATCTCGATTCCCGGCCAACCCTCATGATCGCGCTGGCTGTGTCGACCACGGCCGCCAGGGCAAGCATGGCGATGATCACCGTGCAAGCCTGGGGCAGATGGAACAGGGACAGCTCGAAATACAGCATCTGCCCAAGCCCGCCGGCACCGACAAAGCCAAGGATCGCCGCCGCGCGGATATTCGTTTCCCAGCGGTACAGGGTGTAGGCCAGGAACTGGGGCCATACACAGGGCAGCGTACCGTACACGAAGACCAGCGCGGCAGGGCTGCCCTTTTCCATCAGCGCGCGCGCGGGGGCGCGCGGTGCATTCTCGAGCGCCTCGGCGAACAGGCGACCGAGCACGCCCGTGGTATGCAGTGCCAGGGCGAGGGTGCCGGCAAACGGTCCAAGGCCGACTGCGAGCACGGTCAGGGCGGCCCATACCAGCTCGGGAACAGAGCGCAACAGATTCAGCAGCAAGCGCGACAACGCGCGCAGCGCATCGCCGTAGAGCCCGGAAGCCGGTAGTGCCAGGCTAAAACCCAGCACCGCCGCACACAGCGTGCCCACCGCGGAAACCGCGAGGGTTTCGAGCATGCTGCCAGCGGTTCTGGCCAGAAAGGCCGGGGACAGCTCCGGCGGGAAGAACTCCAGCAGGAAGCGCCCCATCTCGGCCGCGGCATCCGCGGAAAAGAGCTGGCTCAGATCGAGCGACAGGTACGCGAAGCTGCCCGAAGCCGCGGCGGCCACCGCGATCAGGGTGAGCAGGCAGCGTATGCAGAATTGGGCGGCCTTGGCCTTGTGCGCCATGATTCAGTCGATCAGCTTGCGCAGCCGTGCGCTGAGCGCATCCGCCAGCAGGACCAGCAGCAGGAACACTAGCAGGATGGTCGCGGCTTCCCCGCCGTTTAGTAGTTTCATGGCCTGGTCCATCAACTGTCCAAGCCCGCCGGCGCCAACGAAACCCATGACCACGGAAGCCCGGATGGCACATTCCCAACGGTAGACGGTGTACGAGACCAGCTCCTGCGCGGCATGGGGTATCAGCCCATAGAACAGTGCCGCGAGGCGCCCGCTGCCGCTGCCAAACAGGGCATCCACGGCGCGTTTATCGCTGGATTCGAGGATTTCCGCATAGACCTTTGCCAGCATGCCGCCATAGGTGATGGCCAGAGCGAACACGCCCGCCGCCGCCCCCAGGCCGAGGGCACGCACGAAGACCAGCGCCCACACCAGCTCCGGCACCCCGCGCAGCAGCAGCACCAGGGCGCGCACGCCAGCGCGCACCGCCATGCGCGGCTTGCGTCCCTGGCCGGGGCCGATGCGCGACACCGACAGGCTGCCCGTCATGGCCACGGCCAGGGGGGCTGCGACCACAAAGGCGAGCGCAATGCCCGCGGTGGCGATCGCCAGTGTTTCCAGCGTGGCCTTGACCACGAGCCCGAGGAATTCGCCCGAAACCTCGGGAGGGAGGAAGTTACGCACGAAGGCGCCCACCACCTTGAGGTTTCCGGTGTCGAACAGGGCTGACGGGCTGAACCGGGACAGCCGCAACAATGGCCACAGCAGAAGCAGCGCGAGCACCAGGCCGCTTGCGCGCCGCAGCGCCTGAGGATCGCGCGGGTGGGTGGTCATCGGCACGCCGACCTGGCCGGGGTACCGCCAGCGATGGCGGCGCTCGCGCCTGTCGCGATGCTCATCAGGTGCTGGCTGCCTTGCACCGGTGGCGATGTGCTTTCAGAGGCATATAGCTCGCGCAGCAGCGCGTCGGTCACGCGTTCGGCCGGCAAGTCGAAGGCGATCTCGCCCGCCTTCAGGCCGACGATGCGGGGAAACCAGCGCAGCGCCAGATCCACTGCGTGAAGGCTGGCGATCAGGTGCACCGCGCGTGTATCCGCTTCCTTGCGCAGCTCGCGCAGGGTGAGGTCCGCCAGCACCGGGTCCATCGCCGAGACCGGTTCGTCAGCCAGGATCAATTCCGGGCGCTGGTAAAGCACACGGGCGACGCCCACGCGCTGCAGTTGGCCGCCCGAGAGCTGGTCGCACCGGTCGAACAGGCGGTCGGCCAGCTCAAGGCGGGCGAGCTGTTCGCCGGCCCCATCGATGTCGGCCGGATAGACCAGCGACAGCAAGGATTTCCAGCCCGGCCAGATGCCCAGGCGGCCGGCAAGGATGGCGGTGATCACGCGCTGGCGTGGCGGCATCGGCGGCACCTGGTGCACCATGCCGATGCGGCAGCGCAATTGCCGCAGGCGTGCGGCGGACAGCGCCCAGGGGCTTTGCTCCAGCACCTCCACGCGGCCCTCGCTTGGCCGCAGCGACGTCGCCAGCAAGCGCAGCAAAGAGGTCTTGCCGGCTCCCGACGGGCCGATGACGGCGATGGGCTCGCCGCGGCTGGCCGCCAGCGTGACCTGGCTGAGCGCGCGCTGACCGTTGGCGTAACTGACGCTGGCGGCGTCCAGGCGGAAGCTCATCAGGCCTGCATCACTGGATGAGGCCCGCGGCGCGGGCTGCCGCCTCGATGCCGGCGTAGTTTTCGGGCCGGGTGGGAATGTACCTGGCGGTCCGCTGCAATGCCATGATCTCCCGGTGCTCGGGATTGGCCGGGTCAAGTCGCAGGAACGCTTCAGTCAGCTTCTTGCGCAAGGCCGGATCGAGCCCGCCGCGCACGGTCCAGTTGTAGTCGTAGTAGGGCGGTGTGACGGCAAATACCCTGACCTTGGCGGGGTTCACCTTATGCTGTTCCACCAGCTTGTCCCACACCGAGGCGTTGAGCACGCCTGCGTCGGCCTTGCCCGCCTGCACGAAAGCCACCGTCGCATCGTGGGCGCCCGAATAGGCGACTGTCTTGAAGGCCTTGTCCGGGTCGATGCCGGCCTGCAGCAGGAAGTGCCGCGGCATCAGGTGGCCGGAGGTCGAGGACGGCGCGCCGAAGGCGAAGGTGTGGCCCTTGAGGTCGGCCAGCGACTTGATCGCAGGGTTGGCCGTGATGAACTTGCTGGTGAACGCGGCATCTTCCTGGCGCTGGACGATGGGGATGGTGGCTCCCTTCGTGCGGATCTTGCTCTGCACATAGGTAAAGCCGCCCAGCCATGCCATGTCGATCTTGCCGGTGGCCAGCGATTCGACCACCGCAGCATAGTCCGTGACGGGCACGAACTTCACCTTCATGCCGGTTTCCTTCTCCAGGTAGCTGCCGAGCGGCGCGAACTTGCGCTGCAGTTCGGTGGGGGCTTCGTCGGGAATGGCCGAGACCTTCAGGACGTCCTGGGCACTGGCGAGGCCGGGAAAGCCAAGCAGGGTCAGCGCGGCAAGGTGCTTAAGCAATGGCAACACGGGCGGCTCCTTGCGTCATTTCTCCGATCACGGCAGCGTCTGCAAAGCCTTCCCGGC
This sequence comes from Cupriavidus phytohabitans, assembly GCF_017815025.1. Lineage (NCBI taxonomy): Bacteria > Pseudomonadati > Pseudomonadota > Betaproteobacteria > Burkholderiales > Burkholderiaceae > Cupriavidus > Cupriavidus phytohabitans. Next base: position 100,078 of record NZ_JAGIQB010000002.1, on the reverse strand, counting down.
GAAAGATCTCCAGGATCTCGTCGACTGATTCCGGCGCGCATGACACCAGCAAGCCGCCGCTGGTCTGGGGATCGGTCAGCAGTGCCTGCTGGCTTGGCGTGACCGACCTGGACAGGTCCACCTCGGTGCCGTAGCTGACCCAGTTGCGCCCCGATGCGCCGGTCACCAGCCCTTCGGCGGCCATGCGCTCGACACGCGGCAGCAGCGGAATCCGCCCCATCTCCAGCCGGGCGCCGACGCCCGCGCCACGGCACAGCTCCAGCAGATGGCCGAGCAGGCCGAAGCCTGTCACGTCGGTCAGCGCGTGGACCCCCGGCAGTTCGGCCAGCAGTCGGCCGGGCGTGTTGAGCCTGGTGGTGCAGGCAATCAGTTCCTGATAGCCGGCCGCGTCGAGCTTGTCCTTCTTCACCGCGGCGGACAATATGCCCACGCCTAACGGCTTGCCGAGGATCAGCTTGTCGCCCGCCTCGGCGCCGCTGTTCTTCTTGACCCGATCCGGGTGCACCAGACCAAGGACCACCAGCCCGTAGATCGGCTCAAGGGAATCGATGGTGTGGCCGCCAGCGACCGGGATGCCCGCCTCGGCGCAGATCGATTCGCCGCCTTCGAGGATCTTGCCGATGACCTCGGGCGGCAGCTTCTCGATGGGCATGCCAACCAGCGCCAGCGCCATGATCGGGGTTCCGCCCATGGCATATACGTCGGAGATGGCGTTGGTGGCGGCGATACGCCCGAAATCGTACGGATCGTCCACCACCGGCATGAAGAAATCCGTGGTGGCGATCAGGGCCTGGCTGTCATTGAGCTTGTAGACCGCCGCGTCGTCGCAGGTTTCCTTGCCGACCAGCAGGGCTGCCGGAGCAGGAAAGCCGACCGAGTTCCTGAGGATTTCGGAAAGTACACCGGGGGCGATCTTGCACCCGCACCCGCCGCCGTGGGAGAAGGCGGTGAGCTTGATCTTTGCGTTGTCTGGCTGATCCACAGGGGAACTCCGCGTCATTCTGGTTTCAAGGCGTCGGCGACAAGTTTACTCACTTCCAACCGTTCCCGCGCCGGCGCAAACAGCGGTGCGCGAACAGCGCATTGCTGCCGCAGGCGGTTCAGGTACACGGCATCCTGGCTGGCGCGTTCCAGCACCAGCGCCAGTTGCGTGGCATCGCCCAGCGGAAAATAGCCTTCGTAGTCCCGGCCCAGCATGCCGACGTTGCCCGGGATGCGGCTGGCCAGCACCGGCACGCCGCTGGCGATAGCCTCGATGACCACGTTGGCGCCGCCTTCCATGACGCTGGAGATCACCATGGCCTGCGCTTGTCGGATGCGCTGCAAGGTTTCCTCATGGGGCAGGTTCCTGAGCCAGACATAGCGCCGCACGCCGGGCCAGGCTTGTGCTTCCAGCGCCAGGGCCGCCCGCTCATATGCGTCATCCAGCGCGCCACCGATGTGGATCAGGCGCACCCGCGAATCGTCGGGAAGCAGCGAGAGGGCGCGCATGGGCGTCAGCGGGTCTTTTTCCGCCCGCATGTGGCCGACGAGCACGACGTCGAAGTGATCCTGGTCGGGTGCCGCGGGCGCGCATGCCAAGGCAGACTGGTAGATCACCCGGCACTTGGCGCGATGGGTGGCCTCCAGTTCGGCGAGCCCTTCGTCCTGCAGCACCACCAGGTGGGTGGCGAGGTCGAGCGAGCGCCGGGCCGATGCATCGGTGCGGATGTCCCGGTACAGATCGGTGCCGGTCAGCACGACGATCAGCGGACGATCCGGACAAGCCTCGGCGAACCTGGCGATGGACTCTGCCGAGCGTCGGGCGTGCAGGGCGATCAGGCAGTCGGGCAGGGCGCCGCCCCGGCTGGCCGTCGACCACTCGGCGGCCAGCGTGACATCGTAGTCTTCCTGCAGGAACCGGAACCAGCGATTGGCGGTTTGCCAGTTGCCATTGTTGGCTTTGCGCAGCGCCGGGCTGATAATCGCGACGGTGGCCTTGGGAGGACGCATGACGATAGGTTCTGAGGGGGCGGCAGCAAGAAGGATAAACAAGTCCGGGCTGGATGCGGCGTTTGCGGATGCGCACCGGCGCACCTGGGGCGTGCTTCAGGACCTATCGACGTCCCAATGGCAGGTTCCCTATGATGCGGGAATCAATCCGCCCTTGTGGGAGTATGGCCATATTGCCTGGTTCACGGAGCATTGGATACTGCGGGAGCCGCGTGCCGGCCAGGACGGCCGCTGGAGGGCCAGCCTCCCGTCCATGCTGCCGGACGCCGACTGTCTCTTCGATTCCATGCGCGTCGCCCACCGGGATCGTTGGCATCTTGCGCTGCCCCGGCTTCCCGAGATCCGCGACTACGCAGCCGCCGTGCTGGAGCACGCGCGCGCCAGGCTCGCCGCATCTGACGATACCGACGCGGCGCTGTATTTTTTCCGCCTCGCCTTATTCCACGAAGACATGCACGCCGAGGCGCTGACCTACATGCGCCAGACGCTCGACTATCCGCTGCATGCGCCGCGCGACATGCCTGCCATTGCGCCGGGTGCCGGCTCGGCAACCGCAGGCGGCGACACGTTCCTGATGGGGGTGCCCGCCCGGGATGACGGGTTCGTCTTCGACAACGAGAAGTGGGCCCACCCGGTTCACATCGCCCCGTTCCATATCGATCGCGCTTGCGTCAGCAATGCCGCATTTGCGGAATTCGTGGCCGCCGGCGGCTACCGCGACCCTCAATGGTGGTCCGACGACGGACTCGCATGGCTGCAACAAAGCAAGCTGGTGCATCCGGTGCGCTGGCGCCGGACACCCGGCGCCAGCGCACCGGGGCAATGGGCGTTGCGCTGGTTCGGCCAGTGGGTGCCGCTGCCGCCCGAACAGCCGGTGTGCCATGTCAATGCCTACGAGGCGGAAGCCTATTGCCGCTGGGCCGGCAGGCGCCTGCCCACGGAAGCCGAATGGGAGTATGCGGCAATCCATGACCTGATCCGCTGGGGCGGGGCCGTGTGGGAATGGATGGCTGATCCTTTCGCGCCATATCCGGGTTTCTCGCCCGACCCCTACCAGGAATATTCCGCCCCCTGGTTTCACACGCATCGCTCGGTTCGCGGCGGTTCGTTCGTCACCCATGCCCGCATGCAGCATCCCCGCTACCGGAACTTCTACCTGCCGCACCGCAGCGACCTCTTCGTCGGATTCCGCTGCTGCGGTTGAGGGGTAGCGCGCCTGCTTTCCATGGCGGAGGTGCCAGCGCTGGCACTGGCCGCGGCGCGCACGCGGCGCCAATGGGTTTGTTGAAGGAGTGTTGTGGTGCTAGGCTGAAGGCGAACCTTGCCGCCCCCAGGCGGAGACACCGATGGTCGAAGCTTCCGAACTGAAGTCGGGCATGGTCATCATGCTTGAGGGGGAACTTCATAGCGTTGCCAGCGCCGGGTACCACGCCGGCAGTGGCCAGCAGGGAAGCGCAGTTTTCGCCAAGTTCAAGAACCTGAAGACTGGTCACATCAAGGAGTTGCGGTTACGCCCGAGCGACAAGCTCGAAGAAGTCGCGCTCGATCACCAGGAGATGGAATATCTGTACACCGATGGTGGCGCCTTTTATTTCATGAATCCCGTCACCTTCGAGCAGATCAGTTTTCCCGCGGACACCATCGGGGCATATCAAAAATTTCTTCGCCCCAGTATGCGAATCCCGGTGCAGCTTTATGAGGGCGAGCCGGTCACCATCGCATTTCCCCCTGCGGTCGAGTTAACCATCGTGTCCACGCCACCGGGCCTGCACGAGCATGAAACTTCTACCTTCAAGACTGCGACGCTGGACAACGGCATGGAAGTTCTCGTTCCTCAGTTCATCAAGGAAGGGGACACGGTGCGAATCGAGGCTGCTTCGGGAAAATATCTGGAGCGGGTAAGGCGCGGGACGCGAAAATCGTGATTCCCGTGCGCCATCGCTCCCTGCGCGCGCCGCGCCGCTTACAGTCCCGCCGGGGACGGGCCGGCAGCGGCGGCAGTACCGTATCCGGCACCTGTTCTTCACTTTGAGCCTCGTGTCTGCATATTATGCAAGTATGCGAATGTCATGCATGACGCATGACCATCGTGGTCGCTCAGGAGTCGATCATGCACAAGCCACCCAAAGTGGATTTGGGCGGGACGCGGCGAAGCGGATCACCGCATCGGTCGCACACCAATCGCGCCATGCCCAGCGTCCTGGATCCGATCGAACCGGAAGAAGTGTGGGAAGACGTCGAGCGGGCCGTCGAGCAGATCGTCGAACGGGTGGTGGAGCCGGTCGATTTTCCTCGTGGCCACCATCCGGATGAAGACGATGCGCCGGAGGAAGGCCAGAATGAGATCACCCGTGCTGTAGAGAATATTCCCTCGGACAGCCCGGCAGACAGGGCGGACCATAGCGCAGTACGGGAAGAGCACCCGCCGATGCCGCCAAGCATCGATGACATCGTGGACCAGGATCTGCTCCCCGACCGCAAGTACGGTGCGCGGCAGGCCAGGAAGGCGGGCAAGCGATAACCCTCTACGGCGACAACAGGTTTTCGTGGCGCAAGCGCGGGCGGCCGATCTTGACCTAGACTAAAAAAGTGCCCTTCGCGCGCTTGGCGGGCGCTTTGGCGCAATGCAGCTTCACGGTTGGCCGCTTGCGGGCGAATGACAATGGCACGGGCAACACACTGTCATCTGCTGCCTGAATGCATGTGGATTGATATTCACGAAGGGGACATCATGTTGCAAGCCAGTGAAATGCAGCAACGCTTTAGTCATCTGCAGCAAACCATCAGCGACACATCACGGACTTGTCATGCCGATGCGGGAATTCCACAGGACTTGATGAACTGGGTGGATGAACTCGACAAGGAATGCAAATCGGCATCGAAGGTCATGTCGTCCAAGGATGAGGACCGGATCCGGCAGTGGGTCGATGACCTCGAACGGATCGGCGATCGTGCAGACCGCGCTTGCCAGCAGGCCGGCGGTCTCGATGAGAAGGTCAAGGATGCAGTCAGTTCGATGCATTCCGAGCTCGCTGACCTGAAGCGCCAACTGCACTAACAAGCCTGACAGCCCCGGTCCAACCCGCCGGGGCTGATCGCATTGCGCGACAGGTGTCGCGCCCGTTACCCCGGCGGTGGCTCCACCCGCTGCTCCGCCTGGCTTTCCAGCCATTCGCGCCATACGGCGAGCAGCACGGCGAGGATCACAGGCCCGACGAACAGGCCTATCAGGCCAAATGCCGCGAGTCCGCCCAAGACACCGAACATCACCAGCAGGAACGGAACCTTGGTGGCCCCGCTGATGACCAGCGGACGAACGACGTTATCGACCCAGCTCACGGCCGTAGCGCCCCACAGCAGGAGCCCGATCCCGGCCACGGTGTGGCCGGTGATGAGCAGCCATGCGCCAATGGGAACCCAGATCGCAAGCGCCCCAAAGGGAATCAGGGCAAAGATGGCAGTGGCAATGCCCCAGAACACTGGCGCGTTGACGCCTGCCGCCCAGTAGCCGATCCCGGCAAATGACCCCTGGGCGACTGCGGCGAGGAAGAGGCCGAACACCACGGCCCGCGCCGTGTCGCCCATTGCAATGACGTACCCGTGCGCGCGCGGCCCTAGAACCCCTTGCAGGACCAGGCGCAACTGCGCGAGCAATTGCTCGCCGTCGCGAAAGAAGAAGAATGCCGTGAGCAGTGTCAGGCCGATGAGCCCCGCGTTGAGTCCCACCCCGCCGGCCAGCCTTGCAAGGGCGCCGCCCCACCGTTCGATCAGCGCCGCGACCTGGGCACGCAGGGCTGCGCGGTCGCCCAACAGCACTGACAACCATTCCTGCAACCATTCGCCGACCCATGGCACGCGTGCGAGCGAATCCGGCAGTGCGACGCCCGCGTTCAGGATATCCGCCGCCTCGCGGTAGGCGGCGACCATCTCGGCACGCAGGAGGATGGTGAGACCGATGAGCGGCACGCCCAGCAACGCGGCAAGTACCAGCGTGGAGATCAGCGCAGCCCAGGTTCGCTGCCGGCGCAGCACGCGGCGCAGCCACGCGTTGAGCGGCCAGGTGACATAGGTGAGGATTCCGGCCCAGGCAAGCGGCACAAGGAACGGCCGCACTATGACGAAGGAAAGGGCGAGCAGCCCGCCGAGCAGGCACACCAGGAGAGTCCGGCGTACCCATACGGCTGCTTGGAAATCGGTCATGGAAGGGCACGTAGGCACGGCATCCGGGGCGATGCACGTTGCCACTATGCTAACCGCGACGTATCTCGCCGCAAAGGAGGCAATGGCAGCATCGCGCACATGGCCAAGAAATCGGCGCTTGGTGCGGGCTGCCTTTGTATGCTGGAAAGCAGCGTGGAGACGTATCTCTGGATGGCAATGCCATGAACGCGATGAACGACAATGCAGCCCTGGCCGGCCGGATCCTGGAGGTCGCCCTGATGCTCGGCGAACGCAGCGGCTGGGACGCCCTGCATCTGTATGACGTCGCCGACGACATGGGCATCGGCCTGGACGAGATTCACCGGCATTACCAGCAGAAGGACGACCTGGCCGAAGCCTGGTTCGAGCGCGCCGACCTTGCACTGGTGCGCGTGTCCGCGCGCGAAGGCTGGGGCGCGCTGTCCCACCGCGAGCGGCTGGAGCAGGCCATCCTTGCCTGGCTGGGGGCGCTGGCGCCGCACCGGCAACTCACTGCCCAGATGCTGCGCTACAAGCTGCAGCCGGAGCACGTGCATCTGCAGGTGCAGGGCCTGCTGCATATCAGCCGCACCGTGCAATGGCTGCGGGAAGCTGCACGCCTGCCAGAAGCCGGCTGGCGCCGCGAAGTGGGGGAGGTCGTGCTGACCGGCATTTTCCTCTCCACCTTCGGCCGCTGGCTGTGCGACGGTTCACCGGGCGCCGGCCGTACGCGGGCCTGGCTCGATCGGCAACTGCGATGCGCCGAGCGCCTGGTCCGGCGCCGGCCTGGCGACACCGGAGCCCGGCCCGGATGGACACGATCACCCACGCCTTGATGGGTGCGCAGGTTGCGCTGGCCGTCCCCATGGGCGAGGCTTCCGGCCGGCGCCTCGGCACTTGCGAGCGACTGCTGCTTGGCGCCGCCGCCGGAGCCTTTCCGGATATCGATTTCCTGGGCTTCCTGGTCGATCCGCTGCGTTTCCTGGCCCACTGGCATCAGGGACCGACGCATTCACTGCTGCTGCTTCCAGCCTGGGGCGCATTGCTTGCCGGATTGTTCTGCCTGGCGACGCGCCGGCGCCAGGCCTGGCGCGAAGCGCTCGGCGTCAGTTGCCTTGGCGTGGCCAGCCACATCGCGCTGGACCTGATCACCGTCTATGGCACCCGTATCTTCTATCCCGGCTCCGAACGGCGTTTCAGCCTCGGCACCACCTTCCTGGTCGATCCGCTGCTGAGCGGTATCGTCGTGTCCGGCCTGGGCCTGGCACTGTGCCGGCCACCTCGGCGGCGTGCACGGGCAGCGCTGGCGGGCCTGGGGCTGCTGTGCGCCTATGTTGGCGTCCAGGGTGTCCTCAGGCACCGTGCGCTGGAACTCGGCAATGAATCGTTGCATGCCGCCGGCATCCAGGCGCAGGGCGTGGACGCGCTCCCCCAGCCGTTTTCTCCGTTCAACTGGAAACTGATCGCCCGCGCAGAGACGGACTACCATGTCGCGCACGTCAACCTGGCCGGGCATCCTGCCTGGGTGCCGCCATGGCAGGTGCTGGGGCGCCTGCCCGCCATGGCCAGGGCGTATGTGCCGCCCGCGCGCATGGCCTGGACACAGCGGCCGCGGCTGCCGCAGGCGCGCGCGGAGCGGGCGCTCGCATGGCAGCTCTGGGCGCGCCCGGACTTTGCCGATTTCAGGCGATTCGCAGTCTATCCGGCCCTTTCCGCCATCACGGCGATGCGGGCAACACCGCTGCCGCCGGGTGAAGCGGCCGCCTGCGTCTGGTTCACCGACCTGCGCTATGACCTGCCTGCCGTGGAAGACATCTTCCGCTATGGCTATTGCCGGGCCAGTGGGCAGGCGCCATGGCGGCTATACCGGCTTGCCTATTTCAGCCAGGACCAGCGCCAGCGCCTCGACTAGCATGGCGCTACCGGCAACGCCGTCCGGACTGATTGGCATGGCCAGCGAAGGCGCGGTGTCCTTTCGAAACGGCCAGCATCTGGTCCGCTATCCGGCATTTGCAGTCGCATGCAGCCTGCCGGTCGAAGTCCATGAGACCGGGGCGGAACTACTCGATCGTGTTTTTGCGGGCGGGGTCGTTAGCAAGCCCCTGAACGTTCGACGGGGCTATGGCCGGATCTCGGCGTGTTTGCCGCGAGGTCCTCTCTGTCGGGGGACATACACTAATACCATCGTCCTACCCACGTGCCAAAAGGAGCAGGACATGCAGTTTCTCTGGCCGCAGATGCTCTGGCTGCTGCTCTCGCTCCCCTTGCTGGCAGCCGCTTACCTGTACCTGATTGCGCGGCGCAAGAAGATTGCCTTCTTGTATGCCAGCCTTGCGCTGCCGCGTGCCGTGCTGGGCCGCAACCGACTGCGGCGTCACATCCCGCCGCTGCTTTTCCTGCTTGCGCTGGGCGCGGCCCTGCTGGCTTGTGCCCGTCCTACGGCGACCGTCACGCTGCCGTCCGACACCATCACCCTGGTACTGGCCATGGACACCTCCCTCAGCATGGAGGCGACCGACGTCGCGCCCACCCGGATCAGCGCGGCCCAGCAGGCCGCGCGGGATCTGATCGTCGGGCTGCCGGCTAGCGTGCGCCTGGGCATTGTGTCTTTTGCCGCCACGGCGACCGTGGTGCTGCCTCCCACCGACAACCGGCAGTACATGCTCGACGCGATCGATCGCTTCCAGCTCCAGCGAGGCACGGCGACAGGCAGCGGACTGATCCAGGCGCTGGCGGTGTTGTTCCCCGACGATGGCATCGACCTGGAAGCGATCCTCTTCAGTGGCGAGTCGCTCGCACCCGGGCCAGGTGGCAGATCGCTGGCCGAGGCCGCCGCGGCCGACGCCGTCCGCAAGCGCGATCAGGAGCAGCCTGCGGCGCAACCCGGCTCTTACCGGCACGGTGCGGTGATCCTGCTCAGCGATGGCCGCCGCACCACCGGCCCGGACCCTCTGGACGCCGCGCGCATGGCCGCCCAGCGCGGCGTGCGCGTCTATACGGTGGGTTTCGGTACGCCGCAGGATGCGGTTTCGGCGGTGTCTGGCCTGTCTTTCTACATGCAGCTGGACGAACCCACCTTGCGCGCGGTCGCGACGCTCACTGACGGCGAGTACTTCCAGGCTGGCTCGGCCGCGGACCTGACGCAGGTATACCGCCGGCTGAGCGCCCGTTTCGCGCTCGAGCGCAGGGAAATCGAGGTCAGCGCCTTGCTGGCGGCGGCCTCGGCCCTGCTGCTGGTGGCGGCGTGCGGGCTGTCGCTGCTGTGGTTCCGGCGGTGAACTGAAGCGCCGGCGACCTGGTCGCGTTCAGCTGGACAGCGGCCGCTGTCCGGGGGGCGTGGCCGACCCCGGGGGCCTGGTCCTGATTCCGCTTTCGCCGTTGCTGCCGCGCCGTTCCAGGCGCAACGCTCCCTGCCTTGTTGTTGTCTTCGAATGTATCGATTCAAGCCCTGGATACATGGGGATACGTTGGCGCGCTTCGCTCGCCATAGTCGAGATACATGCCTGTCATTCAATGCTGCCTATGCGGAGGATTCGTGTCGGTATGGTGTCTTCATCCACGACCCGGGAGTCGACCGCTGAGGGGAACAGTCTTCCCTCTCTTCTCTCGGCCCATACGTTGTTCATACGTGCCCGGCCCGGGGGAATTCCCACATTTCCAACTTTGGCAGAGGAACAACAGATGAAATCGACTCGCATGCTGGCTGCGGCCATGCTCTTCGTCGGCAGCGGCCTGGCGGTGCAGGCGGCTCACGCCCACACGGCAGGCGTCCATCGCACGGATCTTGTTCGGCACGATCTCAGCGCGCCAGATCGCGAAGGCATCCAGGTCCGGGTTGACTTCGATCCCGGCGCGTTCGCGCCGATGCATTCGCATCCGGGCGAGGAGATCGCGTATGTCCTGCAGGGAACGCTGGAATACCAGCTTGGCAGCAACCCGCCCGTCACGCTCAAGGCTGGGGAGGCCCTCTTCATCCCGGCGGGGACCCTCCACTCGGCGAGGAATGTTGGCAGCGGCACGGCATCGGAGCTGGCAACCTACATAGTGAAGAAGGGTGCGCCGCTGGTGGTGCCCGCCAAATGAGTACGTCCCGTGGCCCGGCAACGAAAACCAGAGAAAGCGGGCACCAGGCGCTCGATGTTCAACGCCAACTCTCCAGGCAATCAATCATGACTACCAACTTCACCCGCCGCTTTGCAATGGCTATCGCTCTGACTACCGCGCCACGCCGTACCGGGCCGCGGGCTGGTCACGCGACAGATTGGGGCCGAGCGCAGCGCGTGCGGCCTCGAGCGCCTTCCAGTCGGCGTCGTCAGGCAATGATGGCACGGTAATCACTTCACCCAGGTCAAGGCCGGCCAGCGCGGCATCGACCAGATCGTCGCCGCTCATCACGATGGCTTGCGGCAGGTTCTCGACCGGCTGGCCCGCGATGTCCCAGAACTCGGTTCGCGTTGCGCCGGGAAGCACGGCCTGCACGCGCACGCCCTTGCCGGCAAGCTCATGCTGCAACGACTGGGTAAAGGCCAGCACGAACGCTTTCGAGCCGCCATAGACGCCGTTCAGGATCTCGGGCGCCACCGCGACGATCGACGCGATATTGATGATGGTGCCTTCGCCGCGTGCCACGAATGCCGGCGCAGCGGCATAAGTCAGGCGAGTCAGGGCCGTGACGTTGAGCTCGATCATCGCCTGCATCTTGTCGACGTCCGACACCAGCAATGGTGCCGCGGCGCCAATGCCGGCGTTGTTGACCAGCGTGGTGATGCTGGCATCGCTGCGCAACAGCGCTTCGATGCGCCGGACATCGGCAGCCTGGCCAAGGTCCGCGGTCACGATCTCGACCGAGCGGCCGGTGTCGTCGCTGATGCGGCGGGCCAACGCTTCGAGCCGGGAGCGATTGCGCGCCACCAGGATCAGGTCGTGGCCGCGGCGCGCGAGGCGATCCGCATAGATCGCGCCGATGCCGGAAGATGCGCCGGTGATAAGGGCGGTTCCGGCGTGGATGTGGGTCGTCATGTCAATGCTCCGGGGTTCAGGGGGGGAAGCCGCCGGACTGGCCGGCTGCGTGAGCTGAAGAGTAGGGGCACAAGCGCATGGCGCCAATGTCGTAGATGCAACGTTTTCTGCCATCGCCGCCCGGAGAGCCCGGATATGTACCGGATTGTGGCGCTTGCCGCGGCAGATACAGTGAGATACACGGAGAATCGCCGGCACCCATACAATGGCGACGGCACAGACTGGTGGTTCACCTGATTTTTCTGAGGGGATAAAGATGGATGCACACGTCGACCATATCCTGGTTGTCGATGACGACCGGGAAATCCGGGAACTGGTATCGACCTACCTGACCAAGAATGGCCTGCGTGTGACCGTGGCGCAGGATGGCAGGCAGATGCGGTCGATCCTGGAGGCCAATGCCGTTGACCTGATCGTGCTGGACGTGATGATGCCGGGCGACGATGGCCTGGTGCTTTGTCGTGAACTGCGAGCCGGCAAGCACAAGACCACGCCGATCCTGATGCTGACCGCGCGCAGCGACGAGACCGACCGCATCCTCGGCCTCGAAATGGGTGCCGACGACTACCTCCCCAAGCCTTTCGCGGCGCGCGAGCTGCTGGCTCGCATCAAGGCGGTGCTGCGCAGGACGCGCATGCTGCCGCCCAACCTGCAGATCACGGAAGCGGGCCAGTTGCTGGCGTTCGGCGACTGGCAGCTGGACACCACGGCGCGGCACCTGATCGACCGCGATGGCATCATCGTGGCGCTGAGTGGCGCGGAGTACCGCTTGTTGCGCGTGTTCGTCGACCATCCGCAGCGCGTGCTCAACCGCGACCAGCTGCTCAGCCTCACGCAAGGCCGCGAGGCGGAGATGTTCGAGCGGTCGGTCGACTTGCTGGTCAGCCGCCTGCGCCAGCATCTCAAGGACGATGCACGCGAGCCCCGCTACATCAAGACCGTGCGCAGCGAGGGCTACGTGTTCTCGATGCCGGTCGAGATCCGGGAGGCCCGGCAGTGAAATTCCGAGCCTTGCCGTGGCCCCGCACGCTGGGCTCGCGCCTGTTCCTGATCCTGCTGGCCGGGCTCGTGGTGGCCCATGGCTTGTCTTTCGGCGTGCTGTTTGCGGAGCGCTACATCAGCGCGCGTCAGGTGATGCTCGGCACGCTGGAAACCGACGTGTCGACGTCGATCGCCATCCTCGACCGTTTACCCGCAGCGGAGCGGCCGCAGTGGCTACGGTACGTGAATCGCGGCAATTACCAGTATGTGTTGGGGCCGGGTCTGCCGGGCATGCCGGAGATGAGCGAGCAGGCCCAGGAGATCGCGGACCGCATTACCGAGGCGAGCGGCGGCCGTTTCCCCGTCAGGGTCGAATCGATCCCGGGGCAAGGCAAACGCCTGCAGGCGCACCTGACCCTCAGCGATGGCAGCCCGCTGACCATCGATGTGCATCCGAAGCCGCCCCAGATCGCGCAATGGCTGCCCTATGTGCTGGTGCTGCAGCTGCTGCTGCTGGTGCTGTGCTGCTGGCTGGCCGTACGGCTGTCGCTGCGCCCGGTGGTGGCGCTGGCCAATGCCGCCGACGCGCTCGACCCGAACGCCGCGAGCGAGCCGCTGGCCGAGTCCGGTCCGACGGAGCTGGTGCGTGCCGCGCGCGCGTTCAACGCCATGCGGGAGCGCATCGCCCGCTTTGTCGAGGAACGCGTGCAGATCCTGGCGGCGATCTCGCACGACCTGCAGACGCCGATCACGCGCATGAAGCTGCGCGCCGAGATGGCGGAGGACTCGGAAGACAAGCGCAAGCTGGTGCACGATCTCACCGAGATCGAGACGCTGGTCAAGGAGGGACTGGCCTATGCGCGCGCCATGCATGACGATGGCGAGAAGGCATCGCGGATCGACGTCGGGTCTTTCATCGAGAGCCTGGTCTACGATTACCAGGACACCGGCAAGGCCGTCACGATCCTGCAGAACATCGGCGGCGCCATCATGACGCGCCCGCATGCCCTGCGCCGCATCCTGACCAACCTGACCGACAACGCCATCAAGTTCGGCGGGGCGGCGGAGCTGAGCGTGCGGCGCGACGGGGGCGCGGTGGTGATCGGCGTGCTCGATCGCGGCCCCGGCATCCCGGCGGAGAAGCTCGAATCCGTGATGCAGCCGTTTGTCCGGCTGGAGGCGTCGCGCAACCGCGAAACCGGCGGCACCGGCCTGGGCCTGGCCATCGCGCAGCAGCTGGCGCTGGCGATCGGGGGTTCGCTGACGCTGCGCAACCGGGAAGGGGGTGGGCTGGAGGCGCAGCTCAGGCTTGGCTGAGGGAACTAGCCTCGCTCGGGCCGCGCGGATTGTCCTGCGAAGCGCCGAGGTCGCTGCCAGCCGCCGCCCGGCGCGCACGCCGCACGCGCTGGTCATCGGGACCGCGCCACAACCATCTGGAGAAGCAAACCATGAACGTCCAATACATCGAGGATCTCGCCGCGGGCCAGAAATACGGTTCAGGGCGGCTGACCGTCGAGCCAGAGCGGATCAAGTCCTTTGCTGCCGAGTTCGACCCGCAGCCTTTCCATCTCGATGAAGCCGCTGCCGGCGACACGCTGTTCCGCGGCCTGGCCGCCAGCGGCTGGCACACGGCGGCGCTGACCATGCGCCTGCTGGTCGACGGCGAGTTCCGGCCGGCGGGCGGCATCATCGGCGCCGGCTTCGAGGAGCTGCGCTGGCCAAGGCCGGTACGGCCCGGCGATACGTTGCACATCGCGAGCGAAATACTGGAGGTGCGGATCTCGAAGTCGCGCCCCGACCAGGGCATCGTGAAAGTGCGCACCACCACCTTCAACCAGGATGAGGAGCCAGTGCAGATCCTCACCGGCAACCTGATCGTGCAACGGCGCCCTGCAGCAGATGTGCAGGCGTAGGCGTGCAGGCGTAGGCGTCCTGAAGGCTTCGGGGGAATGAATTAACGACGTAATGAAAAAGCCCCCGGCATCAGCGTCGTGACGGACCGTCGTTACGGCCGCTAGTGAGAAGCCGAACTCGCTCCGCCGCCAGCGGCCTCATTCTCCCGCAGCCTTTGCAGGGATTTGGTCAACCTGGCGCCATGTCCGCTGTCGGCGGCCAGCAGCAGTGCTTCGATGCAGGATTCGAGACCAGCAAGCCCGGCATCTCCCGGCCTTCCGGCTTTCATCTCCTGAAACTCCTTGCTGATGCGCTTGGCCAGCTTGCGGACAAACTCGGGGTCAAGATCGCCTTGCACCGCAGCATGCCGGATGTGCTCGATCAATCTCGCCAGGCCCTCGGACGTGGTTTCGCTGGCATATGGCATTTCCTGTGTCATTGTCATTGGCGACTCCATGGGGCAAGTCGGATCATTCTAGGTCGCCGATGTTCGGGGGGAGTGCGTCTTTCGCGAATACCGGAGCCAGAATCGCGTCGCTATGCGCAATACGCCAGCTAGAATCTGGAAAGGTTTCCCCTTGGCACGGAATCATGAAACGCGAATCCAGCTCCATGCAGAACGGGTTGCCGGGTGCTCGGGGGGCGGGGCGCCCGGGCGACCTGGCGGATGAGGCGAGCTTGTCCAATGGCAATGAGTTCTACATCAACCGCGAGCTCAGCCAGCTGGAGTTCTTCGGCCGCGTCCTGCAGCAGGCAGCCGATCCCGCCATTCCGCTGCTCGAGCGGCTGCGTGCCCTGTGCACCTTCAGCAGCAACCTGGATGAGTTCTATGAAATTCGCGTAGCGGGCCTGAGGGAGCAGTGCGCGCTTCAGTCGCCGGTTGGCGGCCCGGACGGGCTTACGCCGCAGGTCGTCTATGCCACGGTCAACCAGCGGGTGCGCGAACTGATAGATCAGCAGTATCGCCTGTTCAATGAGGTGTTGATTCCGGCCATGGCGGAGCAGCAGATTTGCTTCCTGCGGCGGCCATCGTGGAATGCCGAGCAGAAGGCATGGATTCGCGAATTCTTCTTCGCCGAGCTGATGCCGGTCCTGACACCCATCGCGCTCGATCCCGCGCATCCGTTCCCACGCGTGCTCAACAAGAGCCTGAACTTTGCGGTTGAGCTCGAGGGCAAGGATGCGTTCGGCCGCAACTCCGGCAATGCAATCGTGCAGGCGCCACGAGCGCTGCCACGTGTCATCGCTCTGCCCGCTGACATTTCGGGGTGCGAGCATGGCTTTGTCTTTCTCTCGTCTATCCTGCATGCCCATGTCGGCGAACTGTTCAGTGGCATGTCGGTACGGGGCTGCTATCAGTTCCGTGTGACCCGGAACAGTGAATTGTTCGTGGACGAGGAGGAGATCAAGAACCTGCGCGAGGCGCTGCAAGGCGAACTGCCGCACCGCCATCTTGGCGACGCGGTCCGGCTGGAAGTCGCGGACAACTGCACGCCGGCAATGACGACCTTCCTGCAGGAACAGTTCGGGCTGGCACCAGGTGAAGTGTTTTCGGTAAACGGGCCGGTCAACCTGGTTCGCCTGATGCAGGTGCCGGATCAGGTCGACAGGCCGGAACTGAAGTACATGCCTTTCCGGCCAGGCTTGCCAAAGATCCTGCTGGAACATTCCGATGTCTTTCGCGCCATGCGCGATGGCGACATCCTGCTGCACCATCCATTCCAGTCATTTGCACCGGTCGTCGATTTCGTCAGGCAGGCGGCACGGGATCCCGATGTCGTGGCAATCAGTCAGACCGTGTATCGAGCCGGACACGACTCGGTCCTGTTGTCGGCACTCATCGAGGCTGCGCGCAACGGCAAGGAGGTCACCGCCGTGGTGGAGTTGCTGGCCCGCTTCGATGAAGAGGCGAACATCGGCTGGGCGGCGCAACTGGAGGCGGTTGGCGCGCATGTCATCTATGGAGTCGTCGGTTTCAAGGCCCATGCAAAGATGGTCATGGTGCTGCGGCGGGAGGGTGGAAAGCTCAGGCGCTATGTCCACCTCGGCACGGGGAACTATCACCACGAGACATCGCGCACTTATACGGATTTTGGGTTGCTGACATGCGATGAATCGTTGACGCAGGACGTGGCACAGGTCTTCAGCCAGCTGACCGGCCGCGGGCAGACGCAGAGCATGACCCATATCTGGCAATCGCCGTTTACGTTGAAGAAGCAGTTGCTGGCGGCGATCCGAGGCGAAGCCGAGCACGCCAGGGCCGGGCGCAAGGGACGGATTATCGCCAAGATGAATGCGCTGCTGGAGCCGGAGCTGATCCAGGCGCTATACGATGCCTCGCGTGAAGGCGTGCGTATCGACCTGATCGTCAGGGGCGCCTGTGCGCTGCGGCCAGGCGTGGCTGGCCTGTCGGAACACATCGCAGTGAAATCGGTCATGGGCCGATTTCTTGAGCACTCGCGCATCTTCTATTTTCACAACGGCGGGGCAGAGAAGGTCATGCTGTCCAGCGGGGAATGGATGGAACGAAGCCTGTCCCGGCGGATCGAGATCTGTTTTCCCATCCTGGATCCCCGGCTGAAGGAACGTGTCATTTCTGAAGGCCTGAAGGCGTACCTTTCCGACCGGCGCGACACATGGGTGATGACGCCTGGCGGTACCTATCAGCGCCAGCTTGCGCGTGACGGCGAGGCAGCGCAGAACATATTGCTGTCCGCACTGACGTGAGTGCATCGGCAATGGGAGCGCAACGTCGCCGCCGCCGACAGAGTCCCCCACCAGATAGGCCGGCTGTTCGGTCAGGATATTGGCGGTGTTGCTCAGTTGCCCGTCGTTGATATCGCCCATGACAACCACTGCCGTGTTGTTCCCCTTCATGGGGTTGGTCAGGATGAAGCGTAGCGCAGCCGCTTCGGCGGTACGGCGGATGGGATCTCGCTTCTGTGACATCGCCAAATTCCAGGCGGTTGTCTATGCTTGGGCATGAGCCAGCCACGATTGCTGCCCGATCCTCAGCGCGGATGCCCCGCTGCGCATGGTGAGTGCGGCGGGCGCGGCACAAGGCAAGGAGGAGCGTGATGGCCCAGGGATTCGACGCGATCATCATCGGCACCGGACAAGCCGGCCCCGCGCTTGCCGCGCGGCTGTCGGGCGCGGGCATGAAAGTGGCAGTCATCGAGCGCGCGCATTTTGGCGGCACCTGCGTGAACACCGGCTGCATTCCTACCAAGACCCTGATCGCAAGCGCGTATGCGGCTCACCTTGCGCGGCGGGCGAGCGACTATGGCGTGACGATTGGCGGGCCGGTCGCTGTCGACATGAGGCAGGTGAAGGCGCGCAAGGATGAAATCCGCGGACGTTCCGCCAGTGGCGTGGAACAGTGGATGCGCGGCCTGGCCAACGGCGTGGTCTACCAGGGGCACGCCCGCTTTGAAAGCGCGCACGGCGTGCGCGTCAATGGCGAATTGCTGCAAGCCGATCGCATCTTTATCAACGTCGGCGGCCGGGCCCTCGTTCCGCCGATGCCCGGGCTCGACACGGTGGCGTACCTGACCAATTCGGGCATGATGGACGTGGACTACCTGCCGGAGCATCTGGTCGTCATTGGCGGCAGCTACATCGGCCTGGAGTTTGCGCAGATGTACCGGCGCTTTGGCGCCAGGGTGACCGTGGTGGAAAAAGGCCCGCGCCTGATCCAGCGCGAAGACGAAGACGTGTCGGAGGCGGTACGGGAGATCCTGGAGCGCGAGGGGGTGGAAATCCGCCTCGATGCCAACTGCCTGACCGCTCGCCGGGGGGCAGAGGGCATCTCCGTCGGGCTCGATTGCGCGACTGGTTCGCGCGATGTGCACGGCTCGCACCTGCTGCTGGCGGTGGGGAGGGTGCCCAACACGGAAGACCTCGGACTGGACAAGGCAGGCGTCGAAACCGACGAGCGCGGCTATATCAAGGTGGATGAGCAGTTGCGCACCAGCGTCCCGGGCATCTGGGCGCTGGGTGACTGCAACGGCCGCGGGGCGTTTACGCATACGTCGTATCACGACCACGAGATCGTCGCCGCCAACCTGCTCGACAATGATCCCCGCACGGTTGCGGACCGCATCACGGCCTATGCCTTGTTTACCGATCCCCCGCTCGGGCGCGCCGGCATGACGGAAACGCAGGCCCGCCAGACCGGACGCAAGGTGCTGGTCGGCAGGCGCCCCATGAGCCGCGTCGGGCGCGCCGTGGAAAAGGGCGAAAGCCAGGGCTTCATGAAGGTGGTGGTCGACGCCGAGACCCGCTTGATCCTGGGTGCGGCAATCCTGGGCCTGAACGGCGACGAGGTGATTCACTCGCTGCTCGACGTGATGTATGCCGGGGCGCCCTATACCACCATCAGCCGCGCCATGCACATCCATCCGACCGTGTCCGAGCTGGTGCCGACGATGCTGCAGGAGCTGGCATAAGAGGAATGCGTGGATGGAAGCCGGCGTCAGCCGAAAGTGAAGGCATAGGCCTGCGCACCGGGATCCAGGAAGCGGATTTCGAAGGTGTGCTCGCCCACCTTGCCGGACTGGCGCACCAGCTGATATAGCCGCGTCTGCGTGACCGCGCCGTTGCCGGCGGCATCGATGTCGGCGCCGTGGCTGTCGCCAGGCGGCTTGCCGTCGATCGTCACCAGGAAACGCACCGCCCGGCCGTCGGGCGCCGGACCCAGCACCAGGTGAAGGTCGCGTGCATGGAAGCGATAGGCGACGCTGCCATCGGCCTTGTCGAGGGTGGCCCGCTCGGCGCCTACGGTCCATTGGCCGGCCAGGCCCCACTGGTTGAGCCGGAGCTTGCCGACGCTGTACCGCTGCGGAGCATCCTGCCGCATGCCACCCGGTGAGGCGAAGTTGGCGGCTTGCAGATAGCCCAGGTAGGTTTCGCCGGAGCGGAGGTTGGACAGGTCTGGTGCGGCCTGGGCGCCCTCGGCTAGCGGAGCGACGACATCGCGCGCCGTGGACGGCCGGCCGGCTTCTGCCAGCAGCGCCTGGATCACGCGCTCCGAGTTGGCGTAGTCACCCTCGCCGAACTGGTGGTGGCGGATATTGCCGTGGGCATCGACAAAATACGCGGCGGGCCAGTAGCTGTTCTGGAAGGCGCGCCAGATGCGGTAGTCGCTGTCGACGGCGACAGGGAAGCCGATGCGAAAGTTCCTGACCGCGCGCTGCACGTTGTCCGTTGACTTCTCGAAAGCGAACTCGGGCGTGTGCACGCCGATCACCGTCAGGCCCTGGTCCTTGTACTTGTCCGCCCACGCGCGCAAATAGGGCAGGGTGCGGATGCAGTTGATGCAGGAGTATGTCCAGAAGTAGACCAGCGTGACGTTGCCCCGCAAGTGATCGCGCGCGAGCGGTGCCGAGTTGATCCATTGCACGGCGCCGTCGAGTGCCGGCATGCGGCCCTCCACCGGCAGGCGGCTCGGCATGGCCACCGGCGTGTCATTGGCGGCCAGCAGCATGCCGGTGCCGGGCTGCGCCGCAGGGCGCGCCTTGTGCAGCACGTCGACCAGCGCCTGTTCGATCCGCACCGGTCCGCTCGCGGACAGGCGGGCCAGCAGGCCGGTTTCGGCGCCCAACCCGATGGCAAGCACGCCGCCAAGCACGCCGGCGCCCAGCCCTCGGCGCACCCATTCGCTGGCACCCATCGACCGCTTCATGGCAGCAAACACGTGTGCGCCGATGCCGAGCGCGGCCGCCAGCGAGGTGGCCGCGCCCGCGGCATAGGCGGCGAGCGCCAGGGAGGTCGAGACGCTCGCACCCTGTAGCGCCGCACCGGTCAGCACAATGCCGAGGATTGGCCCCGCGCAGGGTACCCATAGCATCCCGGTGGCGATGCCGAGCAGCAGCGATCCCCATGGCGAAGGTGGCCCCGCCAGGGCCGAGGCAGCCGCGCCGTTGCCGGCCAGGCGGTTGCCAAGCGCCACCAGGGGCCGGGCCAGCATATCCGCCACTCCTGGCAGGAGCAGGGAGAGCCCGAACAGCGCCAGCAGCGACAGGGCGGCCACGCGCCCATAGGCGTTGGCTTGCACAGCCCAGGTGCCGCCGGCCGACGCCAGCGTGGCGACGGCGGCAAAGGTCAGCGCCATGCCGGCCAGCATCGGCAGCTTGCCGCGCAGGAACGGCTGGCCGGTGCGGCTTAGCACGAACGGCAGGACCGGCAGTATGCAGGGGCTCAGGATGGTCAGTACACCCCCGAGGTAGGCGAGTATCAGCAGGCTCATGATCAGTGTGCTCTCACAGGGCTTGGCTTCCCCGTATCAGACACCGTCTGCGTAGCCGGATTGTGTCGTGGATCGGCGCTTGTGTACCGGATTGTCGAGCCTGTGCCGCCAGATACATTGCCATACAAAAGCCCGCCGCGGCCCGCACCGGGCGGGGCGAAAGCGGCCCGCCCGGTCTGCGCTGAGCGTCGAGAGTGCCGTACTGGCCCGCTCTGGCTGTCAGGGACGGGTCGGGCGACGTACCGACTTTGTACGCCTTTGTATCAAGACGACGTCCCGACACGTCCGGCGACAAAAGTGCCGTCCACCCGTTAAGGGCCAGATACATCGGTCGCCTTCAATGCAATCCGTGGCGCGGCGGTGAACTGCAACGCAAGCAATCCCGGTGAGCCGCAACCCCGATGACCATTTCCTGGGAGCTGATCATGACCGCCAATACTGTCAATATTGCCAAGCGTCTTGTCTTCGCCGTCGCCCTGCTGGCCGCTGCCGCTGGCGCACAGGCCGCGTCGTCAGGCATCGGTGCGCGCGACCCGTACACCGACGGCGCCCGTGCCGTGCATGATGCGCGCGATCCGTTCAACGAGGGCGCACGCTCGGTACAGTCGCCGCGCAGCCCATACAGCGACGGCGCTCGCTATGTCGATCCGTTCGCGGACGGCGCACGTTCGCTGGCCGGCATGGATCGCACCGGCGTATCGGCGGAGCCGTCGCGCAGCGCCGACCCGTATCTGGACGGTGCCTACGCCTGACGCCATGCAACCTGAGTGGCCGGGGCCGCATACGGCGCTTACCGAGCCGATCCGCCGCGCGCCGGCGGAGGCCGGAGCGGACGGGCCCCAGGTGCACCCGCTTCCATCACAATCCTGCAGGGCCAGCATCATGCGCACGACGTTATCCCGCCTCGTACCGATAGGGCTGCTGATCGCGGCAGCCGGCATTGTTGCCTTCGGCCAGCGAGGCTTCGCCCCGACCGTTGGCGACCAGGGCCGCGCGCCCGAGTTCGCAGGGATCCATCAGTGGCTGAACTCGCCGCCGCTGACCATGGAGGGCCTGCGCGGCAAAGTCGTGCTGGTCGACTTCTGGACCTATGCCTGCGGCAACTGCATCAACACGCTGCCATACGTGAAGCAGTGGCACGACAAGTACAAGGATCAGGGCCTGGTCGTGGTGGGCGTCCACACGCCGGAATTCCCGTTCGAGAAATCGACCGCCAACGTGCAGGCGGCGATCCGGCGCTTCGATATCCGCTATCCGGTTGCCCAGGACAATGCGTACGCCACGTGGTCAGCCTTTAGCAACCAGTACTGGCCCGCCCTCTACCTGATCGATGCCAATGGCCGCATCGTGTACAAGCACTATGGCGAGGGCAGCTACGCCGAAACCGAAGCCGCCATCCGCAAGCTGCTGGAGGAACGCAAGTAGGCGCCTCGCGCTGGCTCTCACGGACGCGGCGAAGGCCGCGCCAGTGGATGACAACAGGCCGCGCTGGTTGAGGGCCACATCGGCGGGCGCCTGAAAGGCAAGTGCTTCTGCACGATTCGCGCGCGGGGGATAGATCCACTCTCCTGAACCAACTCTCAAGTAACAGGCCGACTCCGCTGCGGCGTGGCGCGCCCGATCGAAACAGCGAGCTCTCGTTTGCGCCACAAGGTTTTTTTGCCGACTGCTACCCGACGGCCCACTCGCGTCGCTTGCACATCGGCGAGCAATCCATTATCTTTACTACGACTACTATAATCGTAGTTTAATGCGCGGAACGCCAGGGACCTGATCTCTGTAACGAAGCACCGGTTCGAACTGGAGGAACTGGTTGGATGCATCCCGGCACTACCGGACTTCTCACCCAGGTTCCAATCAAGGAAATAGACATGAAACCCAAACGCCTTCTTTTGTCCCTCATGGCCGCCACGACGATGGCATTCTGTGGCGCCGCAGCCGCGCATGGAACCAGTGAGACGGTGAAGGAGAACTTCGCCCGAGCCATCACCAACATCCCCGGCAAGTCACTCGTCGCGGTAGAGGTGCTTTATCCGCCGGGGGCCGCCTCCGCGCCGCATTTCCACGCCAGGTCGGCGTTCATCTATGCCTATGTCGTCTCGGGCAGCATTGCGAGCAAGGTTGACGATGGGCCGGAACGCATCTACAAGGCGGGCGAGAGCTTCCATGAAGAGCCAGGATCGCACCACGCAGTCAGCCGCAACGCGAGCCAGTCAAAGCCGGCCAAACTGCTGGCCGTGTTTGTGGTGGACAGCGATGACAAGGAACTGACGACGTTGGAAAGGAGCGCGAAATGAGGCTCGACTATACAAAAGCGTCGCCGGGCGGCGTGAAGGCGTTCGGCAGTGTCTACGGATACATCATGCAATCAGGGCTGGATGCGGTTCTCGTGGAGCTGGTCTACCTGCGCGTCAGCCAGATCAATGGCTGCGCATACTGCCTGGACATGCACACGCGCGAGCTGGGGAAGAAGGGCGTATCGGGAGCAAAGCTCGCGCTGGTGCAAGTCTGGCAGGAGGCGGGCGCTCTCTTCAGTGAACGCGAGAAGGCTGCACTTGCCTGGGCTGAGTCTGTGACCCGCGTCTCCGAAACGCACGTCCCGGATGAGGCCTTCGACGCGGCCGCGGCAGTCTTCAGCGAAAAGGAGCTCGCCGACCTGACGATGGCGATCAGCCTGATGAATGCATTCAACCGGCTCGCGATCAGTTTCCGCCGCCAGCCGCAAGTGTGATGCTTGGGCGAGGACCAGGCGGCCATCATTGGACAGGGTCAGCTCGCCGCCCTGTTCATGACTACAAGCCTGGCTGGCCAGGGCACTCTTTACTCGCCCGTGGATTCGCCGAACAACTCCTGCGTGAGCGCCCGCAGCCAGCGATTGCCCGGATCGTCATGCTGACAGCGATGCCAGTGTTGCCGGAGATCGAAAGCGGGAATCGGAAACGGCGGCTTGAGCACCTGTACGTCGGCAATGCGCGCGAACAGTTCGCCTACTGGCAGCGGCACCGTGACGACGAGATCGGTCGATGCAATCACGAGCGGGATGCTGAGGAAATGCGGAGAACGCAGCAGCTCGCGCCGCACAATGTCGTGCTGGCGCAGATACGCCTCGACCAGCTCCTGGCTACGGCTTTCGCTCTGGATCACGGCATGGGACAGCGTCCGGAACTGTGCCGCCGTCAGGCGCCCCCGTGCGATCGGATGGTCCTTGCGCGCCAGGCATACGAACCCGTGCCGGAACAGGCGCTGCTGGAACACGTCCGAGCCGCCGAGATCCGGATAGTAGCCGATGGCCAGGTCGATCCTGCCGCGTTCGAGCTGGTCCATGATGTCCGTGTGCCGGCCCGAGACCGTGCGCACGTCCACATGAGGCGCCTCCTGCATGAGCCGCGCCAGCAGGCGCGGCAGGAAGGCAGCTTCACCCACGTCCGACAGGGCCAGCGTAAACGTCCTGCGCGCCTGCGCCGGCTCGAAGCGCGGCGCCGTCAACAGGTGCTCACGCACCTGCGATAACACCCCCTGCACGACCGGCGCCAGCGCCACCGCGCGCGGCGACGGCTGCATGCCCGTGCGGACCTTCAGGAACAGCGGATCGCCGAGCTGGTCGCGCATCCGCTGCAACGCATGCGACATCGCCGGCTGGCTCACGCCGATTTCCTCGGCCGCCCGGCCCAGGTGTCCGTGCCGCCACAGCGCGTCAAACACCCGCAGCAGGTTCATGTCGAAGTTATCCATTTCGTTCATGACCATCATTCCTGTCATTTGATTGCCGAATGATAAGCAAGGAACGAGACTTCCGTCATCCGGATTGGCCCGCAGCGCGACAAGGCCGACCGGAGCAGGACCCAACACAGAACATGTCGCGCATCCAAGGAGACACATGTACCCGCCCCCTATCAGCATTGCGTCGGTCATCGACGCACGGCCGCTTGGCGCCTACCGGCTTCGCATCTTTATCGTCTGCTTCCTCGTCGTGCTGATGGACGGCTTCGATACCCAGGCCATCGGCTTTGCGGCCAAGGCCATGTCTTCATCCCTCGATATTCCCATCGCGCTGTTCGGGCAGGTCTTCTCCGCGGGCCTGCTGGGGGCCATGCTTGGCGCCTTCCTGCTCGGCCCGCTGGCTGACCGCTTTGGCCGCCGCTGGCTGCTGGCCACCTCGATCCTGATCTTCTCGGTCTTCTCTCTGCTCACGCCGCATGCGCCCACGCTGCCGGAACTGCTGTTGGTGCGGTTCCTCGCAGGCCTCGGCCTTGGCGGCGCCATTCCGAACCTGCTGGCGCTGTCTGCCGAATACACGCCGCGGCCCATGCGCGGCATGATGACCGGCGTGCTCTATGCCGGCTTCCCGCTGGGCGGTGCCGTGGGTGCGCTCGCCAGTTCGCACATCGTGCCGCACTACGGCTGGCCGGCACTGTTCTATCTCGGTGGCGTGCTGCCGCTGGGCCTTGCGCTGCTGGTGATCGTGGGCCTGCCCGAATCGCTGCCGTTCCTGCTCCGGCGCAAGGACGGCCAGGGTGCGGTGCGCGCCATCGCCGCGCGCATTGCGGGTCGTGCGCCCGGGTCCGATCGCCATGTCACCTATGTCGATGCCGAGGAACGCGTGCGTGGCCTGCCTTTCCGGCAGCTGCTCTCAGGGGGGCGGCTCGTTGCCACGCTGCTGCTGTGGGCCGGTTTCTTCATGTGCTTCGTGCTGCTGATCGTGCTGGTGCTGTGGACGCCTGCGCTGCTGCGCGGCGAGGGCGTCGCAGAGCACGATGCCGCGCTCGTGGTCGCCTTGATCAATCTCGGCAGTGTGGCGGGCACTGCCGCCGGCGGCCGCCTCGTGGACCGTTTCGGTCCGTACCTGACGCTGCCGATGCTGTTCATGCTCGGTGCGTTGAGCGTGTCGCCGCTCGGTTATGTCACGCAATCGCTGACCTCGCTTGCCATCGCCGCCACGCTGTCCGGCTTCTTCATGGGCGCCGGCAGTTCCGGGCTGCTGAGCCTGGCCGTGCTGAGCTACCCGAGCGGGATGCGTGCCACCGGCGTGGGCTGGGCCATGGCGCTTGGCCGTATGGGCCAGGTTACCGGACCGCTCATCGTCGGTGCCTTGCTTGCGAGCGGCTTCAGCATCAAGACCATTTTCCTGTGCAGCGCCGTTCCGGCCGCCATCGCCGCCGCCGCGATCTTCACGTTGCGGCTAGTGCGCGCCGCGGCGACGACACAAGGCGACACGGCCGCGGGCGCCGCGCTGCCCGCGGCGCTGGACGGCCAATAGCCGCCGGCTTCATCTATCGCAATCGTTGTACGCGACGTCGGTCACGCAGCCTCGTGGCGGATGTCGCCCGGACCTATAAGGAGTGTCATGCGTACTACCATTCAGTCAGCCCCGGTGCTCGTCGTCGGCGGCGGCATCGGAGGCCTTGCGGCGGCGCTCGCGCTGGCGCGCGAGGGCTGCCATGTCAAAGTGCTGGAGCAGGCCAGCGTCATCGGCGAAATCGGCGCTGGCGTGCAGTTCGGCCCCAATGCCTTTGCCGCCTTTGATGCGCTTGGCGTGGGCGAGCGCGCGCGCAGCCATGCCGTCTACACCGATCACATGATGATGATCGATGCGATCGACGGCAAGACCGTTGCCGATATTCCCGTCGGCGAAGCCTTTCGCAAGCGCTTTGGCAATCCGTATGCGGTCACGCACCGTGCTGACGTCCACAACTCGCTGCTGGAGGGCGTGCGCGAGACCGACCGGATTGAATTTGTCACCGCGACGCGCATCGTCGAGGTGCGGCAGTCAGCGGACGGCGTCACCGCCTTCGACGAGCAGGGAAACAGCTACCATGGCTGTGCCCTGATTGGCGCCGACGGCGTGAAGTCCGCCATCCGTCAGCAACTGGTCGGCGATCCGCCGCGCGTATCGGGGCACGTGGTGTACCGCGCGGTGATCGATGCGGGGCAGTTCCCGCGTGACATGCAATGGAACGCACCGGTGCTCTGGGTGGGGCCGAACTGCCATGTCGTGCATTACCCGGTCCGCGCCGGCGAGCAGTACAACCTCGTGGTGACGTTCCACAGCCGCAAGCAGGAGACCTGGGGCGTCAGCGAGGGCAGCCAGGAGGAGGTGCTTTCGTACTTCCAGGGCATCGATGCCCGTCCGCTTGGCCTGCTTTCGCTGCCGCCGACCTGGCGGCGCTGGGCCACGGCGGACCGCGAGCCTGTCGGGCAATGGACGCACGGCCGGATCACGCTGCTCGGTGACGCCGCGCATCCGCTGCTGCAGTACCTCGCGCAGGGTGCATGCATGGCCGTGGAGGACGCCGTCACGCTCGGTGCCGCGGTCCGCGCCTGCGACGGAGATCTGCCGCGCGCCTTTTCCTTGTATCAGGACGCCCGCATCACCCGCACCGCTCGCGTGGTGCTGTCCACCCGCGAGTTTGGCCGCCTGTGCCATGCATCCGGCGTCGAGCGCCTGGTGCGCAATTCCCTGTGGAAGAGCCACTCGCCGGAGCGCTTCTACGACTCGCTGGAGTGGCTCTACGGCTGGAAGGCAGAGACCTGCCTGTCCGCCTGACGGCCACGTCCCGCATCCCCGATTTCGAACTGGATCTCGACCTTGCAGATCCGACTCCTGGAGTCCCGCATGTCCTTTGTCATCCCCCCCATTCCCGCCGTCACGATTCCCGTGGCCGGTGGCAATGGACAGTTTCCCGTGCGCCGCATCTACTGTGTCGGCCGCAACTACGCCGCGCACGTGCGCGAGATGGGCATGGACCCGAGCCGCGAGCCGCCGTTCTTCTTCTGCAAGCCCACCGATGCGATTGTGGCGGCACCGGCGGGTGCCGGTGCGCAGATTTCCTATCCGCCGGCGACCGGACAGTTTCACTTTGAGATCGAACTCGTGGCCGCGATCGGCCGCGCGGGACGGAACATACCGGTCGAGCAGGCCCATGAGCACATCTGGGGCTATGCGGTCGGCATCGACATGACGCGGCGCGACCTGCAGATCGCGGCGCGCGATCGCGGCCGCCCCTGGGAACCCGGCAAGGGTTTCGACCAGTCCGCGCCGGTCTCGCTGCTGCATCCTGCCAGCGAAACCGGCCATCCCGCCACCGGAGAGATCTGGCTGCAGGTCGATGGGCAGGACCGCCAGCGCAGCGACCTGGACAAGCTGATCTGGTCGGTGCCGGAGATCATCGCAAACCTGTCGACGCTCTTTGCACTGCAGCCCGGCGATCTCGTCTTCACCGGCACGCCCGAAGGTGTCGGGCCGGTGCGCAGCGGCGAGGTCATGCGTGGCGGCGTCGCCGGGTTGACCGATGTCGAAGTGCGGGTAGCCTGAAGGCGGGTCAACCATGGATCTGTACAACTTCTTCAACAGTTCCGCGGCGTATCGCGTGCGCATCGCCATGGCGCTGAAGAACGTCCGCTGGAACCACATCGGCGTGAACCTGCGCGCCGGAGAGCAGGACCGCCCTGAGTATCTTGCACGCAATCCGAACCGGCTGGTTCCGACGCTGCACGACGGCGGGCAGACCGTCACGCAATCGCTGGCAATCATCGACCATCTCGATCGCAAGTGGCCGGTGCCGCGGCTGATTCCCGCCGACGGTCCGGCCCGTACACGGGTGCTGGAGGTGGCCCTGACCATCGCCTGCGACATGCACCCGTTGAACAATCTGCGCGTGCAGAAATACCTTGGCGTCTGCCTTGGCTTTGCCGACGCTGACAAAGCCGAATGGGTCGCACACTGGCTCACCGCCGGATTCAGCGCCTTGGAGCCCTGGCTGTCCGCGGACGGCGGCTGGTGCGTCGGCGACGCGCCTACCCTGGCCGACTGCTGCCTGGTGCCGCAGGTCGCCAACGCGCTGCGTGCGGGTTTCAGCCTGGAACCTTTCCCCCGCGTGCGGCGGGCTTACGAGCACTGCATGCGCCACGAGGCCTTCCGCGTCGCGGCGCCGAGTGCCCAACCCGATTACGTAGCCGCCCACTGATATCGATGCAGGAGGCATCCGAGCATGACCACCAATTCCACCCCCGACCTGCCGACCCGGCGCGATGCGTTCTACCGCGAACTGGAACCGCATGCGATGGCCGCCCTCTGGACCCGGCTGCGCAAGCTGATCCCCTCGGAACCCACGCCGGCTGGCGTGGCGCACCGCTGGCCGTATGCCGCGGCCCGTCCGTACCTGATGGAATCGGCGACGCTGATTTCGGCCGAGGAAGCCGAACGGCGCGTGCTGCTGATGGAGAACCCGGGCCTGCCAGGCACCTCATGCATCACCAGCACGATGTATGCCGGCCTTCAGCTGATCCTGCCCGGTGAGGTCGCACCCGCGCACCGCCATAGCCAGTCGGCACTGCGCTTCATCGTCGAAGGATCGGGCGCCTACACGGCGGTGGACGGCGAGAAGACCTATATGGAAGCTGGCGATTTTGTCATCACGCCGGCATGGACCTGGCACCATCATGGCCACGAGGGCAGCGCCCCCATGGTCTGGGTGGATGGCCTGGACATTCCCATCGTGTCGTTCTTCAACGGAGGCTTCCGCGAGGAGTTCGATTCCGACGAGGCACCGGTCACGCGCCCCGCCGGCGATGCGCTTGCCCGCTACGGCACAGGCCTGATGCCGGTAGGCTACCAGCCGTCCACGTTGAATTCGCCGGTCTTCAACTATCCTTATGCGCGCACGCGCGAGGCCCTGTTCGCGTTGCCACACGCCGGCGCGCCCGATCCGCACGCCGGCTATCTCATGCGCTACACCAATCCGGTGGACGGCGGCTGGGCCATGCCGACCATTGCCACCATGATCCGGCTGCTCCCATCCGGCTTTGCGACATTGCCGTACCGCTCGACCGACAGCGCCGTCTTCATCTGTGTGGAAGGCCGTGGCCATGTGATGATCGGCGACCGGCGGCTGGAGTTGGCGCCGCACGATCTCGTCGTGGTGCCGGGCTGGAGCCAGTACACGCTGCATGCCAGCGAGGACCTTGTGCTGTTCTCGTACTCGGATCGCGTCGCGCAGGAGAAGCTCGGCCTGTTCCGCGAGCAGCGCTTCTGAGGGGGGACGGCATCATGACCACCGTCGTTTGCTATGGGGACTTTGTCGACAGCATCGCTGCGGCCCTGCAGTTCGTCAGTCACCATCACCCTCCCGACTATATCCGGCACCTCGCCGCCGCCTACGAGCGCGAGGCCAGCGAGCCGGCGAAACAGGCCATTGCACAGATCCTGGTCAACTCACGGATGTGCGCGGAGGGCAGGCGCCCGATCTGTCAGGATACGGGCATCGTCAATATCTTCATACGCGTCGGCATGGGCGTCCGGCTCGACGGATTTCCGTCGTGCATCGTTGAAGCGGCCAATGCGGGCGTGCGCCGTGCCTACCTCGACCCGGACAATACGCTGCGCGCCAGTATCGTCGAAGACCCGCTGTTCACGCGGCGCAATACCGGCGACAACACCCCGGCGGTCGTCCACGTCGAACTGGTGCCAGGCAACACCATTGTGGTCGATGTGATGGCAAAGGGCGGGGGCAGCGAGAACAAAAGCAAGTTCGCTGTCCTGATGCCCAGCGATTCCGTCGCTGACTGGATCGTCGGCATGGTTCCGTCAATGGGGGCCGGCTGGTGTCCGCCGGGCATGCTTGGCATCGGCGTCGGCGGCACGGTGGAGAAGGCCATGCTGCTGGCCAAGCAGAGCCTGACGGCGCCGCTCGACATGCTCGACCTGAAGGCACGCGGCCCGCGGAATGCGTTGGAAGCGCTGCGTATCGACATCCATGACCGCATCAATGCGCTTGGCATCGGGGCACAGGGCCTCGGCGGACTGACCACCGTGCTCGATGTCAAGATCGCGACCTATCCCACGCATGCGGCAAGCATGCCTGTTGCCGTCGTGCCGAACTGCGCGGCAACGCGGCATGCCCGCTTCGAGCTCGATGGCAGCGGCCCAGTCATGCTGACGGCACCGTCGCCCGACCTCTGGCCGGATTTGCCATTGCCCGGCAGCACGGCGAGCCGACGGGTCGACCTGGATACGCTGACCCGGGCGGAAACCGCCACCTGGCGCGCCGGCGAGACCCTGCTTCTGTCGGGACGCATGCTGACCGGACGCGATGCCGCACACAAGCGCATCGACGACATGCTGTTGCGTGGCGAGCCCTTGCCGGTGGATTTCCGCGATCGCATGATCTACTACGTCGGGCCCGTCGATCCCGTGCGTGACGAGGTGGTGGGCCCCTGCGGCCCGACCACGTCAACACGGATGGACAAGTTTGCGGACCGTATGCTCGTATCCACGGGCCTGCTCGGCATGATCGGCAAGGCCGAGCGCGGGCCGGCCGCGATCAGCGCGATCGTGAGGAACGGTTGTGTTTATCTGGCGGCGACCGGGGGCGCCGCCTACCTGATCTCCAAGGCGGTCCGATCCTCACGCGTGCTTGCGTTTGCCGATCTCGGCATGGAAGCCATCTACGAGTTCGATGTGGAGAATCTGCCGGTGGTCGTCGCCGTGGATAGCAGCGGCAACAACGCCCACGATAGCGGACCGCGCAGGTGGCGAATCGCCGCGGCCTGATCCCGACCGCGATAGGAGTTGCCGGCCCGCGTCGGCGTGGCCAAGGCGGCGGCCGCAACAGTTCCAACCTTGCCGGCGCGCGTGCAGCGGCAGGCCCATGAGCCTGAATGTCCTGGCTGGACCTGCCCTGACTCTCAATGGCGGTGGGAGCTTGATGATGCCTTCACGTCTGGCACCGTGACTGCCACGGACTCGGTTGCGAGGATCTTGTGGGTGGGGTCGGCAAGCTCCAGGCGGATCTTGTGGTCCCCGGGAGTAAGACCGACCACGATGATCGGATCAAGACTGGTATGTGCCCATGTACCGCGCCAATCGTCGATGGTCACGTGAAGATGGCCGATTCGCGGAGATACCTTGACGGCGCCTTGGCCGAAGACCGGCATCACACGAAAGTTCTCCGTCCTGAATTGAATGATCACCACGCCGCGCGCCAATGGTTCGGCTAGCGGAGGGTAGGCGACGAGCCTCGGCGCCGCTTCAGACTCGAGCGGAAGAATCGCAGGGGGCTGCCCGGCATCCGGTCGCTGCTGGGCCAATGCGGGAACGCATACGGTGAACGATACGATTGTTGCAAACAGCCTGAACGAATTTAGCATGATGTTCCTTTGAGCGCGCCAATCTTGCACCGGGCCGGCGCTTCGTGCAGGTTCTTGCGCACGAAGCGCCGGCCGGCCAGCCCGACTACGCAAGCAGCGTTACGACGTCAATGTTGCCGCGTGTGGCCTTTGAATATGGGCACGTCTGGTGCGCTGTCGCAATCAGCGCCTCCGCCAGCTCACGGTCGAGGCCCGGCAGGTTCACGTGAAGCCGAGCCTGCAGCAAATAGCCGTCGTCATTCATGCCCAGATCAATCTCCGCGTCAATGGCAGTGTCTTGGGGTAGGGCGATTCCCTTCGTCTGCGCAGCCTTGCCAAGGGCACCGATAAAGCACGCCGACCAGCCGGCCGCGAGCAACTGCTCAGGGTTCGTTCCGGTGCCGGTGCCCAGAGGAGACAGTTTGATGTCCAGGTGACCATCAGAGCTGCGTGCTGCTCCGTCCCGTCCACCCGTCGTACGGGTCTTTCCAGTGTAAATAACCTTTTCCAGTCGAGACATTACGATGCTCCAAGATTTGCGTTCAGAAGAAAGCGCAGAAGCGGAAGTAGGGCTCCTGCTGCTTCGGAAGGCATTAGATTCGATCAATGTATCTGGCGTGTAACTTCCAGTCGGGAAAGCGTATGTCTGGGTATCCGGGCCGCTATGGAGATACAAACGAATACAAAGCCTGTCTGCCGCATGGAAACGATGTGTCCTTGCCTTGCGGTGCCCGGGTTGTCCAATGGCTGTCGGATCGTGCGGCAAACCGGCGCGGAGAAAGGCCTGCGGCCACGCGCTCAAATCCGCGCAGGAGCAGTTGAGGTCCGCCCATTCGTTCGTGGTAGCAAGCCTGTAAGACCTCCCGTGGGATAGTTCCCAAACAGGGCAGCCTCGCCGCCAGCGTCACGTTACGGCGCCGCTATGCCTGGCCGTGCGCGGCGCTGGCAAACATCGACATGTGCCGCGTGATATGGTCCAGCAGTTCGAGCGCAGCCGCCGGCAACGGCCGGCCGGCCTTCACCAGCAGCCTGGCCTGGGTGCCCATGAACAGCGGATGATCGATCGGCACGACGGCGAGGGTGCCTGCCGCGATCTCACGGTAAGCGGCAAACTCTCCGATCAGCGTCATGAAATTGCCGTAGCCGACGAACTGCTTCAGGGCCGTCAGTGAGTTGCTGACGAGCGTTGCCCGAATCGAGATGTTCTCGGCAAACTCGACCATGCTCAGTGCATGCCCGACGCCGAACGATGCCGGCATGACCGCGAGCGGGTAAGCCTGCAGGTCCTGGATGCTGGCCGCGCCGCCGCGCAGCGCCAGCGGATGATCAGGGCGGACCAGCAGCACCACTGGCTGCGTGGCGCTCGCGCGGTACTCGATGCGCGGATGGGGTGGCGGATTGTAAGCCAGGCCGATATGTGCGCGGCTTTCGGCGACTTCCTGCAGCACGCCGTCCACTGCCAGGATGTCCATGCGGATATCGAGCCTGGGATACCGTGCGCAGAACCGTGCGAGGACTTCGTTGACCAGGAAATCCACGTAGCCTTCGCTCAGGACCAGCCGGACCTCCCCTTGCTGCAGCCCCTTCAGTGAGTGCAACTGGTCTTCGAGTTTTTCCTGGTGCGAGCGGTAGCCCCGCCAGAACTCGATCAGGTGCGCGGCCGCCGCGGTCGGCCTGAGGCCACGCGGCTCGCGCTCGAACAGCGTCGCGCCAAGTTCTTCCTCGAGCAACCTGATCTGCCGGGTGATCACGGACGGCGAGGTATTGAGGCTGTCCGCGGCCCCGCGGATGGTGCCGTGCGCCAGGACTTCGCGGAAATACCGCAAACGCTGCTGGTTGATCTCTCGCATCTCAAAACGCTCGCCTTCGCTATCCGACCGGTAACGATACATGAACCCGGATGCCCTTGCGCGGCGATTGCCGCGCGTTGACGGAGGAGGCCACCTGTTGCCCAAAAGGGAACGGAGCGTGGACTTAGTTGCTCTTTGCCGGCGCCTTGCCGGCTGCCAGACTCAACGCCACAGAAGATCCAAACGACATGCAACCCCCACTGGAGACAGGCAGCATGCTAGCAATCCCCACTTCGAGCGCCGTCGACGACGCTTCCGCGCTATACAGAAAGATTAACTGGCGCCTGCTGCCCTTTTTGCTGATCTGTTACCTGTTTGCCTACCTGGACCGGGTCAATGTCGGCTTTGCCAAGCTGCAGATGCAGAGTGACCTGGGTTTCTCCGATGCGGCATACGGCGTGGGCGCCGGTATCTTCTTTATTGGCTATGTACTCTTCGAACTGCCCAGCAACCTGATGCTCCCGCGGGTCGGCGCGCGCAAGACGTTCAGCCGCATCCTCGTCCTATGGGGCATCACCTCCGCCTGCATGCTGTTCGTGCGCAATGTGCCGATGTTCTATGCGATGCGCTTCCTGCTTGGCGTGTTCGAAGCGGGCTTCGCCCCCGGCATGATCTATTACCTGTCATGCTGGTACGGCCCGCAACGCATGGCCCGCGCCATCGCGATCGTATTCCTGGCGGGCCCGATCGGGGGCATCGTCGGCGGCCCGGTCTCGGCGTGGCTGATGACCACGCTCGCAGGGCAGGCCGGCCTCGCAGGCTGGCAGTGGATGTTCCTGGTCGAGGGCTTGCCTTGCATCCTGCTCGGCGTGCTGGCGTTGTCGCTGGTGCCGGACCGGCCGGCACAGGCTGCCTGGCTCAGCGATCAGGAACGGCGCCTGCTTGAAGCCGAACTGAGTCCTGCTGCGGCGCACAAGCATTCCTTCAAGGCGGTGGCGAAGGATGTACGGGTCTACGTGCTCGCCCTCGCTTACTTCTGCATCATCGCGACCATCTACGCCATCAGCTTCTGGCTTCCGACCCTCATCAAGGCACAGGGCGTCGAAGATACCGTGCAACTTGGCTGGTATTCGGCCATCCCCTACGTGGCTGCCGCCTTTGGCATGGTCTACATGGGCCGCAGGTCGGATCGCCTGGGAGAACGGCATTTCCACTGCGCGGTACCGGCGCTGGGTGCGGCCGTGCTGCTGGCCGCGTCGTTCGCAACGGATGGGCACCTGCTCGTGACGCTGGCCCTGCTGACACTGGCCACGATGGGACTGTGGATGGCCTACACGGTGTTCTGGGCGATGCCTGCCGAGTACATCAAGGGCCCGGCGGCGGCGGGCGGCATTGCGCTGATCAACACCATTGGCTTGTCGGGCGGCTTCTGGGGGCCAGCCGTCATCGGCTGGACCAAGACCGCGACCGGCAGCCTCTATCTCGGCGTATTGCTAATGGCCTCGCTGCCGTTGCTCGCCGCCATCATCGTCCTTGCCAACAAGCTGCCGGCGAAACGCCGAGCCAGCACGGCATGGCATTAACATAGCCATCACGTCCGGCAGCACCGGACAGAAAAGGAGTAGCAATGCGCTTGCATCTTTCAACCTGGTCTGAAATCGAGCAGTACCTGGCGCGCAGCCGCACTATCGTCGTCCCGATCGGCTCGAACGAGCAGCATGGGCCGACCGGGCTGCTGGGCACGGACTGGCTGTGCCCGGAGATCATCGCCAATGAAGCGGAGAAGGGCGCCGATATCCTGGTGGCGCCGACGTTCAATATCGGCATGGCGCAGCATCACCTTGCCTTCCCGGGAACCATTTCGCTGCGCCCGTCGACCTTTATCGCCGCGATCGGGGATTGGGTCCGCTCGCTGGCGGGGCATGGCTTCGAGAAGATCCTGTTCCTGAACGGCCACGGCGGCAACGTGGCGTCGATCGAGGCGGCGTTCTCCGAGCTCTACGCTGAAGCCAGCTTCGCCAGGCGCCGCGCGGGATATGCGCTGAAGCTCTGCAACTGGTGGGACCTGGAGGGTGTCGGCGAGCTGGCGCGTGAGCAGTTCCCGGCCGGCCATGGCTCGCACGCCACGCCGTCCGAAATCGCCATCACCCAGTGGGCATTTCCAGACTCTGTGAAGGTTGCCGACTATGCGCCGAAGATTGCACCGTTGGGCCCGATCCGGGAGGCGCTGGACTTCCGCGGGCGCTATCCGGATGGCCGCATCGGCTCCGATCCGGGACTGGCGACGCCGGAGAAAGGCGCCGCGCTGGTCAGGCTGGCGGCGCAGAGCCTCGCGCGCGAACTGGAAGCGTTCAGCCGCGAGCCCATGCCCGCCTGATCCGCGCACGGCGATGGCCGCAGCCATGTATCGCCGATCATCGAGGAATTCGTGCGAGCAGGGGCGTCCCGGGTGCGCATCAGCTCCCGCCCAGCAGGTCGTGCGCATCGACGATCGCATAGGCGATCTCCGGATGCTGCTCCATGCTGCGCCGGATGGCTGCGGGAATAGACTGGCGGATCTTGCGGCACAGCCCCGGTTGTTCCTGCACCTGGATATTGATGCCGCGCACGGTCTTGACCCCGCGCGCGCTGGGCGTGATGGACAGCACAATGTTCAGCTGGGCCTGCATCAGGCCCTCCATGCGGCGCAATTCGGCCAGGCTGGTCAGGTTCTCGAGCCGTTCGACCAGGCGCTTTTCTTCGACGCGGGTGAGCCGCAGCACGCGCAGGTCGGCGTCGGGGTCACTCAACAGCGCTTCACGCCCGCAGATGCAGGCGCCAGGCGGGCACTCCGTGCGAAGGGGGAACGGCGCGTTCATGGGGGCGCGGCGGTGGCTCCGCCGGATTCCGGGGCGATGGCAGGATATGTTAAATCAGGTTGCCTGCTGGCGGGCGACGCACGCGTCGCCCTTGCCATCACGCCGGCCCTAAGCGAAAACCCTTAGCCCTCTGGTATACTTATTCGTTGTCCGAACCGCGTCCGGAGCGGCCGGACGCAGCCTGCGACAGGCCGCAGGGCGGATACTCCGGCAGTGCCCGGAGCCCTGCACGGGAAACCCGGTGCCCCCCGCCCACGCTGCCGGCGATTGCCACGATCGTGCGCCGCCTGGGGCGGCATCGGTCCCGCCGATCGATCCGCCATGACTGGCCCCTGGCCGAGCCCAACCATACCAAGACACCCGGCCAGCCCGAAGGCTGCCGATAATCCGCTGCCGTTAATCCGTTTACGGTCCCAGAGAGACCCCACGCATGACATACGCCGTCAAGGAAATCTTCTATACGCTGCAGGGCGAGGGCGCCAACGCCGGCCGCGCCGCGGTGTTCTGCCGCTTCGCCGGCTGCAACCTGTGGAGCGGCCGTGAAGAGGATCGCGCCAGCGCGGTATGCCAGTTCTGCGACACGGATTTCGTCGGCACCGATGGCACCCGCGGCGGCAAGTACCGTACCGCCGGGGAACTGGCCGCGGTGGTCGCCTCGGAATGGCCACAGGGCGCGGGCGGCAAGCCGCTGGTGGTGTGCACCGGGGGCGAGCCGTTGCTGCAGCTCGATGCGCCGCTGATCGATGCGCTGCATGCGCAGGGCTTCGAGATCGCCATCGAGACCAACGGCACCATCGCCGTGCCGCCCGGCATCGACTGGGTTTGCGTGAGTCCCAAGATGGGTTCCGAGCTGGTGGTCAGGCGCGGCGACGAGCTCAAGGTCGTGATCCCGCAGGCGGGCCAGGACTTTGCCGCATACGAGCAGCTTGATTTCGAGCATTTCCTGGTGCAGCCCATGGACGGCCCGCTGCAGCGCGAGAATACGGCCGCCGCGGTGGACTTCTGCCAGCGCCATCCGCGCTGGCGGCTGTCGCTGCAGACCCACAAGCTGCTGGGGATCCGCTGAGTACGGGGCCGGAGTTTTGCCCAACCCGCGGCAAACGTACACAATAGAGGCTTCGGGCGCACGCGCGGCGCCCGTCCAACGCAGGTGGCCTTGACCACGGAAAGGGCGCCGCTACACATGAGCAAACAAGTTTCCATTACCCGCCGGCTGGAGTTCGACTCCGGCCACCGCATCCCGAACCACTGCGGCCAGTGCCGCAATATCCACGGCCACCGCTACCGGCTCGACCTGACGCTGTCGGGCGAGGTGCTGCATCGCGAGGGCGCCTCGGATGACGGCATGATCCTGGACTTCGGCGATATCAAGGCGCTCGCCAACGAGCACCTGGTCAACAAGTGGGACCATGCCTTCCTGATCTATCGCGGCGACACCGCGCTGCTGAACTTCCTGCAATCGATGGAAGGGCACAAGACCGTGGTGCTGGATGCCATTCCCACCGTCGAGAACCTGGCCCAGGTCGCCTTCGACATCCTGGCGCCGGTGTTCAAGGACTGTTTCGGCCACCACCTGCAGCTGACCAGGCTGGTGCTGTTCGAAACCCCCAATTGCTGGGCCGAAGTCAGCGCCCCGGCAGTGCTGCCGGCGAAAGACTGAGCCAGCCGATGCCAGAGACGCCGCCGCTGCCGCTGCGCGCCCCGCGCGCGCTGCCGGACGATCCGGCCGAGGCCGCCGCGCGCGATGCCCGCTACATGCGCGCCGCGCTGGAAGAAGCGCGCCTGGCCGAGGCCGCCGGCGAAGTCCCGGTCGGCGCGGTGGTGGTCTGGAACGACACCATCATCGCGCGCGGCCACAACCTGCCGATCCGCGCGGTCGATCCTTCCGCGCATGCCGAGATGCAGGCACTGCGCGCCGCCGCGCAGGTGGTCGGCAACTACCGCATGCCGGAGTGCGAGCTGTATGTGACGCTGGAACCGTGCGCGATGTGCAGTGGCGCGATCCTGCACGCGCGGCTGCGCCACGTGGTGTTCGGCGCCACCGATCCCAAGACCGGTGCCGCGGGCAGCGTGCTCAACCTGTTCGAGCACGCCCAGCTCAACCACCAGACCACCATCGCGGGCGGCGTGCTGGCCGACACCTGCGGGCAGATGCTGAAGGATTTCTTCGGCGCCCGCCGGCGCGCACAAAAGGCCGCGCGAGATGCTGCCGGAACTGAAGCGGGCTGCATCTGCCCAACCCCTCCCGACCAGAACAACGCCAACGACGCCAACAACGCCAACAACGCCAACGACGCATGAGTACGCCGAACAACAGGCCGCCGCATACCGAAGTCCGACTGATCGCCTCGTCCGGCTATCCGCACGACGTCGCCGTCGCCGCGCGCGGCGTTGCCTGGCTCAAGCAGCACGGCTACCACACCACCAACCCGGACGTACTGGCCCGGCGCTACCTGCGCTTCGGCGGCACCGACGCCGAGCGGCTGGCCGACCTGCATGCCATCGGCACCGGCGCGCCGCATGAGCTGACGCTGGCGGTGCGCGGCGGCTACGGTATTGCCCGGCTGCTGGCGCAAGTCGACTTTGCCCGCATTGCCGAACAGGCGCGTGCCAGCGCCACGCCCATCGTCGGCCACAGCGACTTCACTGCCTTCCAGCTCGCTTACCTCGCTGCGACCGGCGGCATCAGTTTCTCCGGACCGATGCTGCTGGCGGACTTTGGCGCGGACCGCGTCGAGCCGTATATGTGGGAGCACTTCGAGGGCATCCTGCGCGATCCGGCCTATCAGGTCGACGTGGCGGCGCCCCAGTCCGGCGCGCAGCCGTTCAGCGGCGAAGTGTCCGGCACGCTGTGGGGCGGCAACCTGGCGATGCTGTGCAGCCTGCTCGGCACGCCCTACATGCCTCGGGTCGAGGGCGGGGTGCTGTTCCTGGAAGACATCAACGAGCCGCCGTACCGGGTCGAACGGATGCTGGTCCAGCTGCAGCAGGCCGGCGTGCTCGGCACCCAGCGCGCCATCGTGCTGGGCGACTTCTCCAACTATCGCGTCACCGACTACGACAACGGCTACGACATGGAGGCCGTGGTGGCCTACCTGCGCGACCAGCTGCCAGTGCCGGTGCTGACCGGCCTGCCGTTCGGCCATTGCGCGCGCAAGCTGACGCTGCCGGTCGGTGCGCAGGTGCGGCTGGCCGCACGTGCCGACGGGTTCTCGATGGCGTTTTCCGGCTATCCGGTGCTGCCGCCGGTGGCCTGAGCGCAGCGCGCGAAGCGTGGCCGCCACGTGCTGGCCGCCATGCCGCCATGCCGCCATGCCGCCATCAAGCCACCATCACGCTGCCATCCGGGTGCAAGGAATGCATCAGGATGGTAGAATATGCGGTTATTTCCTGACTTCCTGCCGGGTTCTCGCAAGAACCGGGCGCGGCCCGTGCCGCATCGCCAGCCATGGCTCCGGAATGCTCCGGACGGCGCGATGCTTCCCGGCAAGGCCGGCCCCTGAACGGCATGGGGTGCACCCCGGTGCTACAACCTGCGCAATGCGGCCCGTGCCGCGGCGCCACATTCTCCAGACAAGGTTCCAGACGTGCTTTCTACCGCAAACATCACCATGCAGTTCGGCCCCAAGCCGTTGTTCGAGAATATCTCGGTCAAGTTCGGCGAGGGCAACCGCTACGGCCTGATCGGCGCGAACGGCTGCGGCAAGTCCACCTTCATGAAGATCCTGGGCAGCGACCTCGAGCCGTCGTCCGGCAACGTCATGCTGGAGCCGGGCATCCGCCTGGGCAAGCTGCGCCAGGACCAGTTCGCCTATGAAGACATGCGCGTGCTGGACGTGGTGATGATGGGCCACACCGAGATGTGGGCCGCCGCGCAGGAGCGCGACGCCATCTACGCCAACCCGGAAGCGACCGACGAAGACTACATGAAGGCCGCCGAGCTGGAGGCCAAGTACGCCGAATACGACGGCTACACCGCCGAGGCGCGCGCCGGCGAACTGCTGCTGGGCGTGGGCATTCCCACCGCGCAGCACCAGGGCCCGATGAGCGACGTCGCGCCGGGCTGGAAGCTGCGCGTGCTGCTGGCGCAGGCACTGTTCTCGAACCCGGACGTGCTGCTGCTGGACGAGCCGACCAACAACCTGGACATCAACACGATCCGCTGGCTGGAGACCGTGCTCAACGAGCGCAACTCCACCATGATCATCATCTCCCACGATCGCCACTTCCTGAACTCGGTCTGCACCCATATGGCCGACATGGACTACGGCACGCTCAAGGTCTACCCGGGCAACTACGACGACTACATGGAAGCGTCGATGCAGGCCCGCGAGCGCCAGATGGCCGCCAACGCGCGCGCCAAGGAGCGCATCAGCGAACTACAGGACTTTGTGCGCCGCTTCTCGGCCAACAAGTCCAAGGCACGCCAGGCCACCTCGCGCGCCAAGCAGATCGAGAAGATCAAGGTCGAGGACATCAAGCCGTCGTCGCGCCAGAACCCGTTCATCCGCTTCGAGTTCGAGAAGAAGCTGCACAACCTGGCGGTCGAGGTGGAAGGCGTCACCAAGAGCTACGACCGCAAGATCATCAATAACCTGTCGATGGCCATCCAGGCCGGCGAGCGCGTGGCAATCATCGGCGAGAACGGCGCGGGCAAGACCACGCTGCTGCGCAGCCTGCTGAACGGCGCGGTGCAGACCGGCGTGCAGCGCGGCGTCGAAGTGGACCGCGGCGAGATCAAGTGGGCGGAAAACGCCAACGTGGGCTACATGCCGCAGGACACCTACGAGGAATTCCCCGCGGACCGCGACGTGATGGACTGGATGAGCCAGTGGACGCAGGCCGGCGATGACGAGACGTCGCTGCGCGGCACGCTGGGCCGCCTGCTGTTCTCGGCCGACGATATCAAGAAGAACGTCAAGGTGCTGTCCGGGGGCGAGAAGGGCCGCATGATCTGGGGCAAGCTGATGCTGG
This sequence comes from Cupriavidus phytohabitans, assembly GCF_017815025.1. Classification (NCBI taxonomy): domain Bacteria; kingdom Pseudomonadati; phylum Pseudomonadota; class Betaproteobacteria; order Burkholderiales; family Burkholderiaceae; genus Cupriavidus; species Cupriavidus phytohabitans. Next base: position 59,021 of record NZ_JAGIQB010000002.1, on the reverse strand, counting down.
GCCGCCATAACGTGCTGGCGCTGGACGAGCCGACCAACCACATGGACATGGAATCGATCGAGTCGATGCAGATCGCGCTGGACAAGTTCCAGGGCACGCTGATCTTCGTGTCGCACGACCGCGAGTTCGTCAGCGGCCTGGCCACGCGCGTGATCGAAGTGCGCACCGACGGTACGCTGACCGACTACCTGGGTACGTATGACGAGTACCTGCAGTCGCAGGGAATCGACGGCTGAGCTAGCCTCATGCCCATGGAAAAGGCCGCCTTCCGAGGCGGCCTTTTTGTTATCTGGTGCGCCGGTGGGCGCTCATCCGGCTGCTGCCCGTAGGTCTTGCGCGATGGTGTCCAGTTCACGCAGGATCGCATGCGCCGTGATTTCGCCCTTGGCCCTGAGCAGCGCCGCGTGCAGCGGCTCGCGCAGGATCAGCAGCGCAGGCAAGTCCTGCGCCTTTTCCACCTTGACCTGCAGCATGTAGCCGCGCAGGCCCAGGTGCTGGCCGATGACTTCGGTATAGAAGTGGTAGAGGTGCTGGAACGCGTCGATCTCGGCGGCAGAGTGCGTCGGCTGTACCGGGTCAAGGGTCGCCTCCGGCTCGGCTGCAGGCGCGTGCCGCATCGCGTACACCGAGAACAGGTTGGTATCCGCCGCGGCGGCCGAAGCGCGTGCAGGGGCATCCCCAACGGCAGCCGACATCGCCGGTGCCGCCTCCTGCACTGGCTCGACCAGCCCCTGGGCGGCCAGCATGTCCAGGGCATCGGGCCCGACGCCCATGCCTGCCACCTGCGCCAGCAGGTCTTCCCCGCGGCGCTCGCCGTTGACCATCAACAGCAGCGCGCGCAGCTTGTGGTCCAGCTTGCGCGCGCGCGTCCTGATCTCGTCCTGTCCCGCATCCGTCTTGCGGTAGATCGGATCGACCATGTGTCTCGCTCCCTTGTTATGCCGGCCGTCCGTGCGAGCATCCCGTTTTGTGGGTGCGGCCGATTATCGCCATTTGACAAGTAGCGGCCGGCGCGGGGGCTGCCAGGGCTGGAAACATAGTCTCCAAACCGCTCTACAATGTGCGTGCACCATAAAAGTAACAAAAAATTGCGGTTGCTCATCCGTCAAACTCAGCACCAACCGAGAACTGTGGCCATGCAACAACGAGACAAACTGTTTATCAACGGCAAGTGGGTCGCCCCCCACGGTACCGGCACCATCGACGTCATCCATTCCAGCACCGAAGCAGTGATGGGGACCATTCCCGAAGGCTCGCCGCGCGACGCCGAAGACGCCATCCAGGCCGCGCGCGCTGCCTTTGACGGCTGGGCGGCGACGCCCGCGTCGGTGCGCGCCGGCTATATCGCCAAGGTCGCCGAAGGACTGAAGGCGCGCAGCGAAGAACTGGCGCAGATGATCGCCGGCGAAGTCGGCATGCCGATCAAGCTGGCGCGCGCGATCCAGGTGGGCGGCCCGGTCTACAACTGGGGACAGACCGCGAAGCTGCTCGATACCTTCCGCTTCGAGGAAGAAGTGGGCAATTCGCTGGTGGTGCGCGAGCCGGTGGGCGTGGTGGCGGCGATCACGCCGTGGAACTACCCGCTCAACCAGATCACGCTGAAGGTCGCGCCGGCGCTGGCCGCGGGTTGCACCGTAGTGCTCAAGCCGTCGGAAGTGGCGCCGCTGAACGCCTTCGTGCTGGCCGAGGTGATCGAGGCCGCCGGCCTGCCGCCGGGGGTGTTCAACCTGGTGACCGGCTTTGGCCCGGTGGTGGGCGAGGTGCTGGCGAGCCATCCGGAGGTCGACATGGTGTCGTTCACCGGTTCGACCCGGGCCGGCAAGCGCGTGTCCGAGCTGGCGTCGCAGACGGTCAAGCGCGTGGCACTGGAACTGGGCGGCAAGTCGGCCTCGGTGGTGCTCGACGATGCCGACCTGCCGGCGGCGGTCAAGGGCACGATCAGCGCCTGCTTCCTGAATTCGGGCCAGACCTGCTCGGCGCATACCCGCATGCTGGTGCCGCGTGCCCGCTACGACGAAGTGAAGGCGATCGCGCAGAAGGTCGTGGCCGGCTTTACCGTCGGCGATCCGCTGCAGGAAACCACCAGGCTCGGACCGCTGATCTCAGCGGTGCAGAAGGAGCGCGTCACCGGCTATATCCGCCGCGGGCTGGAAGAGGGCGCTGAACTGGTGGCCGGCGGCCCCGAGGCGCCGGAAGGACTGGACCAGGGCTTCTTCGTCAAGCCGACCGTGCTCGGCAATGTCGAGCCGCGCGCCACCGTGGCGCAGGAGGAGATCTTCGGGCCGGTGCTGTCGATCATCTGCTATGACACCGAGGAAGACGCGGTGCGCATCGCCAACGACAGCATCTATGGGCTGGGCGGCGGCGTCTGGTCCGGCGACGAGGCGCGCGCGATCCGCGTGGCGCGGCGCATCCGCACCGGCCAGGTCGACATCAACGGCGGGCCGTTCAACATGGCCGCGCCGTTCGGCGGCTACAAGCAGTCGGGCAACGGGCGCGAGGCCGGCAAGTACGGGCTGGAGGAATTCCTCGAATACAAGTCCCTGCAAATGAAGAAACCGGCCGCCTGAGGCCTGCGCGACATGGGAAAATGCCCGGCTGGTCCGGGCATTTTTTGCATCGCCGCCGACGAAGCGGCGGCAGTCGCCGGGACTGCACAACGACAAGGATAAGAGGGGAGCAACGATGCGCTGGTTCGGTCATCTGGCCAGGCTTGTGGGATGGCTGCTGGTGCTGGCGATAGCCGGCACGGCGGGGGCCTTCATCTGGTATCGCCAGGCGGCGCAGCCGCCTGCATCGGGTACCGTTGCGCTGCCAGGCCTGCACGGCCAGGTCACCATCGTGCGCGACGGCAACGGCGTGCCGCAGATCCGTGCCGCCAGCAAGGCCGACGCCTGGTTTGCGCTCGGTTATGTCCACGCGCAGGACCGGCTGTGGCAGATGCAGATGAACAAGCGCGTGGTGGCCGGACGGCTCGCCGAGATCCTGGGCCCCTCCGCATTCGATACCGACAAGTTCCTGCGCACGCTGGGCGTGCGGCGCAACGCCGAAGCGATCCTTGCGCAGGCCTCGCCGCAGACGCGGGCCGCACTGCAGGCATACGCCGACGGCGTCAATGCGTGGATCGACCACCGGCAGGGACCGCTGCCGCCTGAATTCCTGCTGCTGCGCACGCAGCCGGAGCGCTGGGAGCCGGCCGATACGCTGGGCTGGCAGACCATGATGGCCTGGGACCTGGGCGGCAACTGGAACCAGGAAACGCTGCGCATGCGCCTGGCGCAGGTGCTGCCGGTGGCGCGCATCAGCGAACTGCTGGCGCCGTACCCGGGCGAGCAGCCGCTGCGCACCATGGATTACGGCCACCTGTACAAGCAGTTGGCGCCGCTGGCGAATGCGATGGCCAGCGTCGGCGACAAGGCGCCGCCGGGCTATGTCGAGGGCATGGGCTCGAACAACTGGGTGGTTTCCGGCGCGCACACGCGATCGGGCAAGCCGATGCTGGCCAACGACCCGCACCTGGGTTTGCAGGCGCCGGCGCTGTGGTACTTCGCGCGCATGACGGCCCCGGGACTCGACGTGGCCGGCGCCACGCTGCCCGGCATTCCGGTGGTGGTGCTCGGGCACAACGACCGCATTGCATGGGGCCTGACCAATACCGCGCCAGATGTGCAGGACCTGTTTATCGAACGGCTGCGGCCCGGCAGCGAAACCCAGTACCAGACGCCGGACGGGTGGGCCACCTTCGAGACCCGCACCGAGACCATCCGGGTCAAGGGCGCGTCCGACGTGACGCTGAAGGTCCGCAGCACGCGCCACGGGCCGGTGGTCTCGGACGTGTCCGAGCCGCTGTCCGCCGCGGCCGGGCCGCTTGGCGCGCAATACGTGGTCGCGTTCCAGTGGACCGCGCTGCGTCCGGACGACCGTACCTTCCAGGCCGGCATGAAGATGAACGAGGCGCGCGACTGGGCCAGCTTTACCGCCGCGCTGCGCGACTTCCATTCTCCGCAGCAGAACATCGTCTACGCCGATGTCGACGGCAATATCGGCTTCTTTGCGCCGGGCCGGGTACCGCTGCGCCGCGCCGACAACGACCTGAAGGGCCTGGCGCCCGCACCGGGCTGGGAAGCGCGCTATGACTGGGCCGGCTTTATCCCGTTCGAGGCCTTGCCGCAGCGCTACAACCCGGCCGAAGGCGTGATCGTGACCGCCAACCAGCGCATCGTGCCGCCTGACTACCCGTACTTCATCACCAGCGAATGGACGGTGCCGTATCGGCATGACCGCATCCATGCGCTGCTGGCGGCCACGCCCAGACACACCTTCGACACCTTCGCCGCGATCCAGAAAGACGTGCTGTCGCTGGCCGTGCGCGATGCCTTGCCGCTGCTGCTGGCCGCACCGGTCAGCCACGACGGCGCACGGCCGCAGCGCGAGCGCGCGCTGCTCGATGCGCTGCGCGAGTGGGACGGCACCATGGACGCCGAGCGCGCCGAGCCGCTGGTGGTCACCGCCTGGCTGCGCGAGCTGTCGCGGCGGCTGTTCGAGGAAAAGGTCGGCGAGGCGATCTTTGTGCGGCTGTGGGACCAGCGCAACGTGCAGCAGCCGATGCTGAATATCCTGCGCGATCCCGGCAAGCTGGGGGCATTCTGGTGCGACCGTCCGCACACGCGCCCCGCAGAAAGCTGCAACGACGCGATCGCCGATGCCTGGACCCAGGCCATGGCCGACCTGTCGCGCCGCTATGGCGACGACCCGACACGCTGGCGCTGGGGCGAAGCGCATGCGGCCCGTTCCGAGCACAAGCCGTTCGGCAAGGTCGCGTACCTGTCGCCGCTGTTCAACCTGCGCGTGCCGACCGGCGGCGACACGTATACGGTCAACGTCGGCCGCCACAACCTGCGCGACGAGAAGGCGCCGTTCGAGAATACCCATGCCGCCAGCGTGCGGGCGCTGTATGACCTGGCCGACCTGCCGGGTTCGCGCTTCATGGATTCGACGGGGCAGTCCGGCAACGCGTTGCTGCCGCGCTATCGCGACTGGACCGGCAAATGGGCGGCGGTGGAGTACGTGACCATGCCCTTGGCACCCGCGCAGGCCGAAGCCCTGATCTTGGTTCCGGCTGCGGCAAAATAGCGCACCATGGCGGCATTCCGTGCCGGGATGCCGCCGCAATAGGTGATATCCCTCCGTGGTTTTCTCGCCGCATGGCCGTTGGCGCTACCATTAGGGCCCTTTCCGATCGGCAGGAGTCGCCCATGGCCACACGCACCACCCATGTCATCCAGCACCTCGCATTCGAGCATGCGGGCGTGATCGGCAACGCGCTGCGCGCGCGCGGCCATGCGCTGCGGGCATTCCAGGCGGGCGTCGACGACCTGCGGCCCATCGTCGATGACCCGGCCGACCTGCTGCTGATCCTGGGCGGCCCGATCGGCGTCTACGAGACCGATGCCTATCCGTGGCTGGAAGGCGAAATCGCGCTGATCCGCCAGCGGCTGGCCGCCGGCGGCAAGATGATCGGGGTTTGCCTGGGCGCGCAGCTGATCGCCCGTGCCGCCGGCGCGCGCGTGTATCCCGGTACGCGCGAGATCGGCTGGGCGCCGATCGTGCCGACGCCGGCAGGACTAGATTCGGCGCTTGGTGAGCTCGGCGCGGCCGGCTGGGAAGTGCTGCACTGGCATGGCGATACCTTCGACCTGCCGCCCGGCGCCGAACTGCTGGCGTCCACGGCGGCGGTGACGAACCAGGCGTACGCCATCGGCAACCAGGTGCTGGCGCTGCAATTCCATCCCGAAGTGCTGCCCGGCGACATCGAGGCCTGGCTGATCGGCCATACCGTCGAACTCGGCAAGGCCGGCATCGACCCGCGCACCATCCGGGCGCGCACGGCGGAAGTCGGCGCGAGCGTGGCGGCGGCAGGCGAACGCATGTTTGCCCGCTGGCTGGAGCAGGCGGGGCTGTGAGCACCTCAGCATTGCCGGTGCCGCCGCCGGCGTCGCATGTGCGGGCCGTGATCGACGCAGTGCTTGTTGGCGAAGTGCGGCCGTTCGGGCCCAGGGGTGTACCCAGCGGCATCGCCAAGTCAGCCGCCAGCGGGCGTGTGCGCATCGGCTCGCTCGGGCTGGAAGGCGACCAGCAGGGCGATCCCCGCCATCACGGCGGCCCGGAAAAGGCGCTGCACCACTATCCGCGCGACCACTACCCCGGCTGGCGTGCCGAACTGGCGGAACAGGGCGCGGCCGGCATTGCCGTGCTCGACGCTCCAGGTGCATTCGGCGAGAACCTGAGCACGCAGGGGCTGACCGAGGCCGATATCTGCATCGGCGACCGTTTCCGGCTCGGCACCGCGCTGGTCGAGGTCTCGCAGGCACGCCAGCCGTGCTTCAAGCTCAACCACCGTTTCGGCTATCCCGGCATGTCGCGGGCGGTGCAGCAGAGCCTGCGCACCGGGTGGTACTACCGCGTGCTGGAAGATGGCGAGGCAGGCGCGGGCGATACGCTGGCGCTGGTGGCGCGTCCATATCCGCAATGGCCGCTGCAGCGGCTGCTGCGCGTACTGTATGTCGACCGGCTCGACTACGCCGCGCTCGGCGACATGGCCGGGCTGGTTCCGCTGGCGGAAAGCTGGCGCAAGCTTGCACGGCAGCGCCTGGAGCGGCGCGAAGTCGAAGACATGGAGCGGCGCCTGGCGGGCGGCTGAGCGGCCGGTCGGCGAAGGTGGGTGTCAGCCCTGCCGGAAGCGTCGGGCCGTGCCCTCGCGCGTGATGCGCTCCCACACCGCCTGCTTTTCAGCATCGCTGAAGAATACCCAGTTGCTGACCTCGGCTGCGGTGCGGCCGCAGCCCTGGCAGATTTCATCGAACAGCGTGGAGCAGATGCCGACACAGGGGCTGTCCGGACGGTCGGACAGCGTGGAATCCGTATTGCCGGTGTCCGTTTCGGGGCGGAGCGGGGCGGATTCGAAAGACTGCGGCATGGTGTCGGGAGCGGGGTTGGGGTGAAACGGGGGGACATTATACGGGGTCCGGGTGGTGGCCTGCCGGGCGCGGGCGGGCCGCAAGCCAACTACGTCCCACGTAATTGAGCCGGGTCATCGCAGCCACTACCCTCCAGCCATACCCGCAAGGACCACACCCTGGAGCCGCCCCATGCTGCAAGCCATTGCCACTCTCGCCCCCTCGCGCCGCGATGCCGCCGTCGACCCCCGCATGCACGCGATGATCGACAACATCCTGCTGGGCTCGCCAGTCGCGCGGGCGCTTGGCGTGCGGCTGGCGAGCCTCGCCCCCGAGCATGTCGAACTCGAAATGCCGTTCCTGCCGACCAATGTGACCCATGGCAGCACCGTGCACGGTGGGGTAATCGCCACCCTGGTCGATATTGCCGGCGCCGCGGCCGCAGCGTCCGGAGCCAGCGCCGACGAAGTGAAGGGAGGGGCGACCAGTTCGCTGTCCGTCCAGTACCTTGCGCCGGCGCAAGGGGCGGCGTTGCGCGCCGTGGCGACAGTGGTGCGGCGTGGCCGGCGGCAGGTGGCGACCGAGGTGTCGGTCTACGCCGAGGCCGCCGACGAAGGCGTGCTGGTGGCAAAGGCGTTGATGAGCAGCGCCATGTTCTGAGTCGCTGGAGGACCAGCGCATGCGCGCTGGCTTCCGCTTTAAAATGCAATTAACCGCCAGAACTTGCGTCCCACACCGTTGCGCGCCAGTAAACTGGCGCGAATGCGCTTCCAATAAGGTGGTCAGCCGGTTTCCGGGGTGAGGGGGCTTTTTCCCTCTCCCACAATTGGGAGGGGGCCCAGAAGAGAAGGCGGGCGCGTCTGGCATCGGCGCCGACACGCCCGCGCCGCCATCAGTACGGCATCAGTACTTCCAGAAAACCTGCTGCAGCGCCTTCGGGTCGCTGGTCTGGGTCAGTGCCAGCGCCATCAGGATGCGCGCCTTCTGCGGCAGCTGGTCATCGGTGACGATCCAGTCGTACTTGTCGTCCGGCTGCTCCGCATTGCGGACCACCACGCCGCTGCCAGTGCGCGAGGCACGCACGATCTGCACGCCCTTGGCGCGCGCTGCCTTGAGCGGCTCGACCATGTAGTCGCCGACGCTGCCGTTGCCGGTGGCGGCGTAGATGATGGCCTTGGCGCCGTTCTTCACCGCGGCGTCGATGCTGGCCGGATTGACGTTGCCATAGGCGTAGACCACGGCCACTTCAGGCAGCTTGTCGATCTTGTCGATATCCCACTCGGTCTGCAGCGTGTGCGGGCGCGCCGGCAGGCGGTAGAACAGCGAGCGGCCTTCCACCACGTAGCCCAGCGGGCCGAACTGCGAGCGGAAAGTCTCCGCCTTGAAGGTATTGCTCTTGGTGACGTCGCGGCCGGTGTGGATCTCGTCGTTCAGCACCACCAGCGTGCCCTTGCCTTTCGAAGCGGGATTGGAGGCTACCAGCACCGCGTCATACAGGTTCAGTGCGCCGTCCGCGCCCAGCGCCGTGCCCGGGCGCATCGAGCCGACCACCACCACCGGCTTGTCGCTCTTCAGCGTCAGGTTGAGGAAGTACGCGGTTTCCTCAATGGTGTCGGTGCCGTGCGTGATGACGATGCCGTCGACATCGGGCTGCTTGAGCAGTTCCGACACGCGCTTGCCCAGTTTCAGCAGGCGTTCGTTGTTGAAGCTTTCCGAGCCGATCTGGAAGATCTGCTCGCCCTTGACGTTGGCAACCTTGGAGACTTCCGGGACCGACGCGATGATCTTGTCGACCGGCACCACGGCGGACTGGTAGGCCGCGGTATTGATGGCCGATGCGCCGGCGCCGGCAATCGTGCCGCCGGTACCGATGATGACGATATTGGCCTTGCGGGCTTGAGCGGGAGCCGTGGCGGGCGCGGCGGACGGCTGGGCGGCCGTTGCCAGTTGCGCACTGGCGGTGCCGCTGATGAGGCTGGCCGACAGCAGGGCGGCAGCCAGCGTGGTGACGCGGGCAAAACGGTTCATGATTCTCCTCGGTATATATACGAACGTGTAGGCGCGTATAGACGTGGCGGCACATACCTTTTGGGTGGAATGGTGCCGGCCACATGCAGGCGTCGGCTGTCCACCAGGCCTGTGTTCAGGCTGCGTGGCGGGCAGCGGCAGAGACTATACGTTAGGAGAATCTTGAGGGGTTATGCCGATTCGGCATGAACACCGCCGGGCGATAAACTAAATCGCATACATATCGAGATATTCATTGACCGCGATCGCCTCCAGGCGCGCCTGGTCCAGCGATACCGCCAGGATGGCCTGCTGCTGCTTCGGCGGGAAGCGCCGCGCCAGGTTGGCGCGAAATTTCTCCACCAGCAGCGGGATGCCCTCGGCGCGGCGGCGCATGTGGCCGAGGGGATACTCGACCAGCACTTCGTCGAGCACGGTGCCGTCATCCAGCGTCACGGTCAGCGCATTGGCGATCGAGCGCTTGTCGGGATCGTGGTAGTCGCGCGTCAGCGCCGGATCTTCCACGCAGGTGATCCTGGCGCGCAGCGCGTCGATGCGCGGGTCGGCCGCAACATCATCCTCATAGTCCGCGGCGGTCAGGCGCCCGAACAGCAATGGCACCGCCACCATGTACTGGATGCAATGGTCGCGGTCAGCGGGATTGCTGAGCGGGCCTTTCTTGTCGATGATGCGCAGGCACGCCTCATGGGTGCGGATGGTGATGGATGCAATATCCGCGGCCCCGTGCCCGGCGAGCGCGAGCGCGCCATGCAGCTGCATGGCCGCTTCCACCGCGGTCTGCGCATGGAACTCGGCCGGGAACGCGACCTTGAACAGCACGTTCTCCATCACGTATGTACCGTACGGCCGCTGGAATTTGAACGGCTGTCCCTTGAACAGCACGTCATAGAAGCCCCACGTCTTCGCTGTCAGCACCGACGGGTAGCCCATTTCACCGGTGCGCGCGATCAGAGCCAGCCGCACCGCGCGGCTGGTGGCATCGCCGGCGGCCCAGCTCTTGCGGCTGCCGGTGTTGGGCGCATGGCGATAGGTGCGCAGGCTCTGGCCGTCGACCCAAGCCAGCGACACCGCGTTGATGATCTCGTCGCGCGTCAGCCCCAGCATTTGCGCGACCACGGCGGTGGACGCCACCTTGACCAGCACCACGTGGTCCAGGCCCACCTTGTTGAACGAGTTTTCCAGCGCAATGCAGCCCTGGATCTCATGCGCCTTGATCATGGCCGTGAGCACGGCCCTCATCGTCAGTGGCTTGCGGCCGGCGGCAATGTCGTTGCGCGAGATCCAATCCGCGGTGGCGAGGATGCCGCCGAGGTTGTCGGACGGGTGGCCCCATTCGGCGGCCAGCCAGGTGTCGTTGAAATCCAGCCAGCGGATCATCGCGCCGATGTTGAACGCGGCCTGGACCGGGTCGAGCTGGAACTGGGTGCCCGGCACGCGCGCGCCGTTGGGCACGATCGTGCCCGGGACGACGGGGCCGAGCAGCTTGGTGCAGGCCGGGTAGGACAGGGCTTCGAGCCCGCAGCCGAGTGTGTCGATCAGGCAGTTGCGGGCGGTATCGTAGGCGAGGCCGCTCCTGATCTCGTAGCCGGTGACATAGTCGACGATGTCGACCAGCACCTGGTCCGGATCGGGGCGTTGCGTGGACGGCGTGCCGGTGGACATGAGCGGCCTCGCGGGAGGGCAAGGGTCAGAACGCGTCGCCCGGCACGCGCACCCAGCCTTCCATCAGCACGCGCGCGCTGCGGCTCATGATGGCCTTCTTGACGGCCCATTCGCCATTGACCTGCTGCGCCTCGGCGCCCACGCGCAGCGTGCCGGAGGGGTGCCCGAAACGCACTGCGTTGCGTTCGCCGCCGCCGGCAGCCAGGTTGACCAGCGTGCCGGGGATGGCCGCCGCGGTGCCGATGGCAACGGCCGCCGTGCCCATCATCGCGTGGTGCAGCTTGCCCATCGAGAGCGCACGCACCAGCAGGTCGACGTCGGCCGCAGCCACCTTCTTGCCGCTGGAGGCGGTGTAGTCGGCCGGCTTGGCCACGAATGCGACCTTGGGCGTGTGCTGGCGCTTGGCGGCCTCGTCCACGTCCTTGATCAGGCCCATGCGCAGCGCGCCATAGGCGCGGATGGTCTCGAACATCGCCAGCGCCTTGGTATCGCTGTTGATGGCGTCCTGCAGTTCGGTGCCCGTATAGCCGATGCTCTCCGCATTGACGAAGATGGTCGGGATGCCGGCGTTGATCATGGTCGCCTTGAGCGTGCCGACGCCCGGCACTTCCAGGTCGTCGACCACGTTGCCGGTCGGGAACATCGCGCCGCCGGCGCCTTCTTCCTCGGCGGCCGGGTCCATGAACTCGAGCTGCACTTCGGCGGCCGGGAACGTCACGCCGTCGAGTTCGAAGTCACCGGTTTCCTGCACTTCACCGTTGGTGATGGGCACGTGGCCGATGATGGTCTTGCCGATATTGGCTTGCCAGATGCGCACGGTGGCAACGCCGTTCTGCGGGATGCGGCTCGGGTCGAGCAGGCCGGCGCTGATGGCGAACGGGCCGACCGCTGCGGACAGGTTGCCGCAGTTGCCGCTCCAGTCCACGAACGACTGGTCGATCGAGACCTGGCCGAACAGGTAGTCGACATCGTGGTCCGCACGCGTGCTCTTCGACACGATTACGGTCTTGCTGGTGCTGGAGGTGGCGCCGCCCATGCCGTCGATCTGCTTGCCGTACGGGTCGGGGCTGCCGATCACGCGCATCAGCAGTGCGTCGCGGGCGGGGCCGGGGGCCTGCGCGGTCTCGGGCAGGTCTTGCAGGCGGAAGAACACGCCCTTGCTGGTGCCGCCACGGATGTAGGTGGCGGGGATCTTGATCTGGGGTACGTGGGCCATGGGAATGAATGTCGTGGTTAGGTATGCGAAGGGAGCCGATCGTAGCCGGCACCCCTGGCGGACGCTCCCCTCTCCCGCGAAGGGGGAGAGGGGTGGGGGTGAGGGCGGGAGCACCCACGAAGTGAAGCGCTTCGGTGCTGCACGCGCCGGCCCTCACCCCCGGCCCCTCTCCCGCGCGCGGGAGAGGGGAGCAAACACTCGGCAACTTGTTATGCCGCCGCCTTGCTCGACTCCAGGAAGTCCTGCGCAAACCGCTGCAGCACCCCGCCAGCCTCATAGATCGAAACTTCCTCGTCGCTGTCGAGGCGGCAAGTCACCGGCACTTCCACGCGCTCGCCATTCTTGCGATGCACCACCAGCGTCAGCGTGGCGCGCGGCTGGCGTTCGCCGATCACGTCATAGGTCTCGGTGCCGTCCAGCCCCAGCGTCAGGCGGTTCACGCCCGGCTTGAACTCCAGCGGCAGCACGCCCATGCCGATCAGGTTGGTGCGGTGGATGCGCTCGAAGCCTTCGGCAACGATCACTTCCACGCCGGCCAGGCGCACACCCTTGGCGGCCCAGTCGCGCGACGAACCCTGGCCATAGTCCGCGCCGGCGATGATGATCAGCGGCTGCTTGCGGTCCATGTAGGTCTCGATCGCTTCCCACATGCGCACGACCTTGCCTTCCGGCTCGATGCGCGCCAGCGAACCCTTCTTGACCTGGCCGTCGACCACGGCCATTTCATTGATGAGCGTGGGGTTGGCGAAGGTGGCGCGCTGCGCCGTCAGGTGGTCGCCCCGGTGCGTCGCGTACGAGTTGAAGTCCTCTTCCGGCAGGCCCATCTTGGCCAGGTACTCGCCGGCCGCGCTGTTCAGCAGGATCGCGTTGGACGGCGACAGGTGGTCGGTGGTGATGTTGTCGCCCAGCACCGCCAGCGGACGCAGGCCCTGGAGCGTGCGCTCGCCGGCCAGCGCGCCTTCCCAGTACGGCGGACGGCGGATATAGGTGCTCTGCGGGCGCCAGTCGTACAGCGGCGCGGCGCTCTCGCCGGTTTCGGCGGTCAGCGCGAACATCGGCTCGTAGACCTTGCGGAACTGCTCGGGCTTCACGCTTTGCCTGACGATGGCGTCGATCTCTTCATCGGTCGGCCAGATGTCCTTCAGGTAGACCGGCTTGCCGTCCTGGTCCGTGCCCAGCACATCCTTTTCGATATCGAAGCGGATGGTGCCGGCAATGGCGTAGGCGACCACCAGCGGCGGCGAGGCCAGGAAGGCCTGCTTGGCGTACGGGTGGATGCGGCCGTCGAAGTTGCGGTTGCCGGACAGCACGGCGGTGGCGTACAGGTCGCGGTCGATGATTTCCTGCTGGATCTTCGGATCGAGCGCGCCGGACATGCCATTGCAGGTAGTGCACGCGAACGCGACGATGCCGAAGCCGAGCTTTTCCAGGTCAGGCAGCAGGTTCGCTTCTTCCAGGTACAGCTCGACCGCCTTGGAGCCAGGCGCCAGCGACGACTTGACCCACGGCTTGCGCGTCAGGCCGCGCGCGTTGGCGTTGCGTGCCAGCAGCGCGGCGGCGATCACGTTGCGCGGGTTGCTGGTGTTGGTGCAGCTGGTAATGGCGGCGATGATCACGGCGCCATCGGGCATCAGGCCTTCGGCCTCCTGCGCGCGGGCCTTGTCCAGGTCCACGGCGATGCCACGCTCGGCCAGCGCCGAGGTCGGCAGGCGCTTGTGCGGGTTCGACGGGCCGGCCATGTTGCGCACCACGCTCGACAGGTCGAACTTCAGCACGCGCTCGTATTCGGCGTTCTGCAGCGAATCCGCCCACAGGCCCGCGGTCTTGGCGTACGTTTCGACCAGCTTGAGCTGCTCGTCCGTGCGGCCGGTCAGGCGCAGGTATTCGATGGTCTGCTCGTCGATGAAGAACATCGCCGCGGTGGCGCCGTATTCCGGGGCCATGTTGGAGATGGTGGCGCGGTCGCCGAGCGTCAGGCTCGACGCGCCTTCGCCGCGGAACTCCAGGTAGGCGCCGACCACTTTTTCCTTGCGCAGGAATTCGGTCAGGGCCAGCACGATGTCGGTAGCGGTGATGCCGGGCTGGCGCTTGCCAGTCAGCTCGACGCCGACGATATCCGGCAGGCGCATCCACGAGGCGCGGCCGAGCATCACGTTCTCGGCTTCCAGGCCGCCCACGCCGATGGCGATCACGCCCAGCGCATCGACGTGCGGGGTGTGGCTGTCGGTACCGACGCAGGTATCGGGGTAGGCCACGCCATGGTCTGCGTGGATCACGGGCGACATCTTTTCCAGGTTGATCTGGTGCATGATGCCGTTGCCCGGCGGGATCACGTCGACGTTCTTGAACGCCTTCTTGGTCCAGTCGATGAAATGGAAACGGTCTTCGTTGCGGCGGTCCTCGATGGCGCGGTTTTTCTCGAACGCCTGCGGGTCGAAGCCACCGCATTCCACTGCCAGCGAGTGGTCGACGATCAGCTGCACCGGCACCACCGGGTTGACCTTGGCGGGGTCGCCGCCCTGGTCGGCAATGGCGTCGCGCAGGCCGGCCAGGTCCACCAGCGCGGTCTGGCCCAGGATGTCGTGGCACACCACGCGCGCGGGGAACCACGGGAAGTCGAGGTCGCGCTTGCGCTCGATCAGCTGCTTCAGCGAATCCGTCAGCGTGGCGGGCTCGCAGCGGCGCACCAGGTTTTCTGCCAGCACGCGCGACGTGTACGGCAGCTTGTCGTAGGCACCCGGCTGGATGGCCTCAACGGCGGCGCGCGCGTCGAAGTAATCCAGCTTGGTGCCCGGTAGCGGTTTGCGGTTTGCAGAATTCATGGTGTAGGGAAATCTATATAAGTATGAAAAAGGGGTAGTGGTCCCGTGTCAGCGACCAACTACCCCTTTGCCCTCAGGCGGATCAATGCAACCCGACAAAGGGCAATCCGGCAGCCGGTCTTACTTGCGATCCTTGATCGGCACGAACTTCAGGTTCTCCGGACCGGTGTAGTTGGCGCTCGGGCGGATGATCTTGTTGTCGATGCGTTGCTCGATGATGTGCGCGGCCCAGCCGGACGTACGCGCGATCACGAACAGCGGCGTGAACATCGCCGTCGGCACGCCCATCATGTGGTAGCTCACCGCGCTGAACCAGTCCAGGTTCGGGAACATCTTCTTGATGTCCCACATCACCGTCTCCAGGCGCTCGGCGATGTCGAACATCTTCATCGAGCCGGCGTCCTTCGACAGCTTGCGCGCGGTTTCCTTGATCACCTGGTTGCGCGGATCGGCAATGGTGTACACCGGGTGACCGAAGCCGATCACCACTTCCTTGTTCTCGACGCGGCGGGTGATGTCGGCCTGCGCCTCATCCGGGCTGTCGTAGCGCTTCTGGATCTCGAAGGCCACTTCGTTGGCGCCTCCGTGCTTGGGGCCGCGCAGCGCACCGATCGCGCCGGCGATCGACGAGTACATGTCCGAACCCGTGCCAGCGATCACGCGGGCGGTGAAGGTCGAGGCGTTGAACTCGTGCTCGGCGTACAGGTTGAGCGACGTGTTCATGGCGCTTTCCCACAGCGCCGACGGTTTCTTGCCATGCAGCAGGTGCAGGAAGTGGCCGCCGATGGAGTCATCGTCGGTTTCCACCTCGATACGCTTGCCGTTGTGGCTGTAGTGGTACCAGTACAGCAGCATCGAACCCAGGCTGGCCATCAGGCGGTCGGCAATATCGCGCGCGCCCGGGGTGTTGTGGTCCTCCTTCTCCGGCAGCACGGTGCCCAGCACCGACACGCCGGTGCGCATCACGTCCATCGGGTGGGCGCTGGCCGGAACCCATTCCAGCGCGGCCTTGACGTTGGCGGGCAGGCCGCGCAGCGACTTCAGCTTGGCCTTGTACGCGGTCAGCTCGGATTTGGTTGGCAGCTTGCCGTGCACCAGCAGGTGGGCGATTTCTTCGAATTCGCAGGTCTCGGCGATGTCGAGGATGTCGTAGCCGCGGTAGTGCAGGTCGTTGCCGGTACGGCCGACAGTGCACAGTGCGGTATTGCCGGCGGTGACGCCGGACAGCGCGACGGATTTCTTGGGCTTGGGAGTGACGAGCGGTTGCGCTTCGGACATCTGGGGTCTCCTTGGTGTGATGCCTGGTGTTGCCTGTCTTTGTCAGGCGAACGGCCGGGAGGGGATATACCCGGCCCGGCCGCGCCTGCCTCTATGGTGTCTTACTTGCCCTTGCCTTGTGCGAACAGGGCGTCGAGCTTCTGCTCGAAGTCATGGTAGCCGATGCTCTCGTAGAGTTCCGAGCGGGTCTGCATGGTATCGACCACGTTCTTCTGCGTGCCGTCGCGGCGGATGGCTGCGTAGACATTCTCCGCGGCCTTGTTCATGGCGCGGAAGGCGGACAGCGGGTACAGCACCATCGACACGCCGGCGCTGCCCAGTTCTTCCGTGGTGAACAGCGGCGTGGCGCCGAACTCGGTGATGTTGGCCAGCACCGGCACCTTTACCGCGTCAACGAACTTGCGATACATGGCCAGGTCGGTCATGGCTTCCGGGAAGATGGCGTCGGCGCCGGCTTCCACGCACGCCACGGCGCGCTCGATGGCCTTGTCCAGGCCTTCCACGGCCAGCGCGTCGGTGCGGGCCATGATGACGAAGTTCTCGTCGGTGCGGGCGTCGACGGCGGCCTTGATGCGATCGACCATTTCACCCTGGGTGACGATTTCCTTGTTGGGACGGTGGCCGCAGCGCTTGGCGCCGACCTGGTCCTCGATGTGCATGGCAGCGGCGCCGAACTTGATCAGCGACTTGGTGGTGCGGGCCACGTTGAAGGCCGAGGCGCCGAAGCCGGTATCGACGTCGACCAGCAGCGGCGTGTCGCACACATCGGTGATGCGGCGGACGTCGGTCAGCACGTCGTCCAGGTTGGAGATGCCCAGGTCGGGCAGCCCCAGCGAGCCGGCCGCGACACCGCCGCCGGACAGGTAGATGGCACGGTAGCCGGCGCGCTTGGCCAGCAGGGCGTGGTTGGCGTTGATGGCGCCGACCACCTGAAGCGGATGCTCTTCGGCAAGCGCCTGGCGGAAACGGGCGCCAGCGGAGCGCGCGAGGTCGGAAGCGGAGTAGGTCATGGCGTTTGCTTGGCGTTTGCGTTGAGGTGAACAAGACGGAGCCATAAGCGCAAGGGCCGTGCCAGCCCTCGCGGCGGGTCTCGGGGAAACCCCGGAAAACCTTGCCAGGACTAGGCTGGCGGGCAGCAGGGAGAATTTTCGCGGAAGCCAGATGTCATCATTTCAGCACATTTGCATTTCACATTCGCAAATCGAGAATTCAAAGTTGAAATCGGGGCTGGCATGACGGACAATGTGCCAGCACTGTACGCCTGTTCCGGCGGGGTTTCACCCGCTCCTCACGCCGCGCCGCACCATGAGTCCTCCCGTCTCCAAGCCCGCCCGCCCGCGCATCTGGGCCATCGGTATCAGCCGCCTTGCGCGCGCCTTTGCCGACCTGATTCCGTCCTATGCCGCGCGCGCGGAATTCCGCATCGTCGGCAAGGGCTTCGAAGCCGCCGCCAGCGCCGTATCGCGTGAAGTGCGCGAGGGCCGCCTCGACGTGGTGGTGGCCGGCGGCTCGAATGGCGCCTACCTGCGGCAGCACGTCGACGTGCCGGTTGTGCTGGTCAAGGTGACGGGCTTCGACGTCATGAGCGCGCTCGCCACCGCGCGCCGCATCTCGCCCAAGGTGGCGCTGGTCACGCATGCCTCCACTTATGCCGAGGTGGATGAATTCGTGCGCGCATTCTCGCTGGCGATCCCGGCCTATACCTACCTGACCGAGGACGATGCGGTGGCGCGGGTCAAGGCGCTCAAGCAGGAGGGCATCCAGGTCGTGGTCGGCCCCGGGCTGGTCACGGACCTGGCCGATCGCTACGGCCTGACCGGAGTATTCCTGTATTCCGGCAATTCGGTGCGCATGGCACTGGAAGACGCCATCGAGGCCGCACGGCTGCGCCGCATCGAATCCACCCGGCGCGACTATGTCAATGCCATCCTGGCGCACCTGAACGAGGGCGTGGCGGCCGTCGACGCGGAAGGGCGGATCCAGTCGTTCAACCCTGCCATGGAGCGTTTCCTCGGCACCTCCGCCGCGGCCGCGGTGGGCCGCAAGCTGCAGACGCTGGCGCCCAACCTGTCGCTCGAAGGCGTGATGCAGAGCGGCGACAAGGAACTGGAGGCGATCCACAAGCTCGGCGACAAGATGGTGGTGGTCAACCGCATCCCGATCTCCAGCGATGCGGGCACCACCGGCGCGGTGCTGACCATCCAGGATGCCAGCGCGATCCAGCGCGTCGACCGCAACCTGCGCTCGCGCAGCCGCGCCCGGCCCGCGGGCGTGCGCTACAGCCTCGACGACCTGGCCGGCACCTCCGCGGTGATGACCGAACTGCGCACGCTGGCGCGGCGCTACGCCGTGGTCGATTCCACCGTGCTGATCGGCGGCGAGAGCGGCACCGGCAAGGAAGTGCTGGCGCAGGGCATGCACGACGCCAGCCCACGCCGCGCGTTCCCGTTCGTGGCGGTCAATTGCGCCGCGTTTCCGGAAGCGCTGCTGGAAAGCGAGCTGTTCGGCTACGAAGAGGGCGCCTTCACCGGCGCGCGCCGTGGCGGCAAGGCCGGCCTGTTCGAGTCGGCGCATAACGGCACGCTGTTCCTTGACGAGGTGGGCGACATGCCGCCCACGCTGCAGACCCGGCTGCTGCGCGTGCTGCAGGAAAAACAGGTGCTCCCGATCGGCGGCCTCGACGCCGTGCCCGTCAACGTGCGCGTGATCGCCGCCACCCACCGCGACCTGCCTGCGATGGTGCGCGATGGCTCCTTCCGCCAGGACCTGTACTACCGCCTCAATATCCTGCGCATCGAGATGCCGCCGTTGCGCGAGCGCGCCGAAGACCTGGGCGAGCTCGCCGAACTGCTGTACCGGCGCGCACAGGAACGCCTGGGCACCGAGCGCCCGCAACGGCTGCCGGCAGCGGCGCGGTCGCGGCTGGCGCGCTATGCGTGGCCGGGCAATATCCGCGAGCTGGAAAATGTCACCGAGCGCATCGCGGTGCTGGTGGCCGGCCGCAAGCTGGAAGCCGATGCGCTGGTGCGCGAGCTGCAGGCTGCCGTGCCGGAGCTGTTCGGTGGCGACGGTGCCATGGCCATCGCGCAAGCGCCGGCCGTGGCCGCCGCACGCAACGCGCAGGCCGGCAAGCCCGGCCATTCGCTGGCGCGCGTCAAGCAATCGAGCGAAGTCGAGCATATCCGCCGCGTGCTGGCCGAATGCGGCGGCGACCGGACCGCCGCGTGCCATGTCCTGGGAATCAGCCCGACCACGCTGTGGCGGCGGCTGAAGGCGGCGTAGCCGCTGGTCGTGCCTACACCCCCGGCCCGACGCGCCGGAACGGAATCGGCTGCAGGCCCTTGCCGGCCAGCCATGCCTCGTTGAAGAGCCGCCCCATGTACAGGTCGCCGCGATCGCACAGCAGCGTCACAATGGTATGGCCCGGCCCCATCTCGCGGGCCAGCGCTACGGCGGCGCCGACATTGATTCCTGACGAGCCACCCAGGAACAGCCCTTCCTCGCGCAGCATCCGGTAGACCATGTCGACGCAGGTCTGGTCGTCGATCCGCACCGCATCGTCGATCGGCGTGTCCTGCAGGTTGGCGGTGACGCGGCTCGAGCCGATGCCCTCGGTGATCGAACTGCCCTCGGCCTTCACCTCGCGGTGCTTCACATAGTGGTACAGCCCGCTGCCGTGCGGATCGGCCAGCACGATGCGCACGGCCGGCTTGTGTTCCTTAAGGCAGCGGGCGATGCCCGCCAGCGACCCGCCGGTGCCGGTGGAGCAGGTGAAGGCATCGATGCGGCCAGCCGTGGCGTGCCAGATCTCGGGGCCGGTGGTTTCGTAGTGGGCCTGCCGGTTGGCGAGGTTGTCGAACTGGTTGGCCCAGATCGCATTGTCGGTTTCCTCGGCCAGCCGGCCGGCGATCTTCTGGTAGTTGCCGGGATCGGCATAGGGCTTGGCGGGAACGGGGCGAACCTCCGCGCCCAGCATGCGCAGCCGCTCCATCTTCTCCGGCGACTGCGTGTCCGGGATCACCACGATGCAGCGGTAGCCGCGCGCCGCGCACAGGTGGGCCAGGCCGATGCCGGTATTGCCTGCGGTGCCTTCGATCACGGTGCCGCCGGGCTTCAGCAGCCCGCGGCGCTCGGCGTCGCGGATGATGTAGAGCGCGGCGCGGTCCTTGACCGAGCCGCCCGGGTTCAGGAATTCGGCCTTGCCGTAGATATCGCAGCCGGTCTCGGCGCTCAGCCCCGCCAGCCGGATCAGCGGGGTGTGGCCGATGGTGCCGGCAAATCCGTCCCTGACTTCCATGATGCACTCCTGCCGGGCCGCGGCGGCCCTAGATGAGAGTCAATCTGATTGATAGACCGGGGCGGCGGGAATGACAAGCGGGGGAGGTGGCCGGATGGGCCGCGTGGAAGTGGCGCGCCTGACGCCTGGCGCCCTGGGCGCGCAAGGAGCCATGGGGGGGGGGCGTATGAGGCGGCGTCAGGCGGCGTTGAGCCAGCGGAAGCTGAAGTCGCCCTCGACGAATTCCTGCCGCGACGCGTGGAAATCGCGCATGTACGGCCGGTTCAGGTGGGATTCCAGCGCGCCTTTCGAGTCCCAGACCATGTAGATCACGAAGACCCGCGCATCCTCGGCATCCTGCCCGACGTGGTAGTCCAGGCAGCCCGGCTCCTTCAGCCCGCGCGTCTGCAGGGTGGTGAGCTGGGACACCAGCGCCTCGCGGCGATGGGACTTGGCACGGGCGATGCCGACTAGCGTGTACGTTCCGGACATGGTTGAACGGGGGCGACTGGCTGGCGTCTGGTGAGCACTGGGCGCGCCATTGTAGCGCCGGCTCCGGGTCCGCCCGGAATGCCTGACGGCGCCGTCCGGGCATTTGGCCGCCCCTTGACAAGGGCCACCGGCCCGGTTCCGGCAGGCAAAATCAGCCCTCAAGTCTGGCGCCGGCTTGCCGATAGTCATCCCGGCAAGAAGAAAACCAACGTCCGGGGGGACATCTCATGCTGAGACGGATCGGGTCGGAACAATTGCAGGTCGGGATGTTTGTCGCCAGGCTGGGCGGGCCGTGGATCAGCCACCCGTTCTGGCGGGCAAGGTTTCTGGTCAGCCACGAAGACCAGATCCGGCAGATCCAGTCCGCGGGCGTCCGCGAAGTCTGGATCGATATCCTCAAGGGCCGCAATTTGCCGGCAGCAGGCGTGCCCGAGGCGCCGCCCGCGCCCGTTGCGGAGCCGGCGCCACAGCTGCGGGAGTCCGCGGGCTCGCAGCCAGTCGCGTCGCTCGAAGCCGAGCTAGGCCGCGCGCGCGAGTTGCTCCAGTCCGGCAAGACCGTGATTGGGTCCATGTTCGCCGACATCCGCATGGGCCGCGCGCTGGAAGTCGGGCGCGCGCTGCCGCTGGTCGACGCAGCCTCGCGCTCCCTGTCCCGCCACGGGCACGCGCTGCTGGCGCTGGCGCGGCTCAAGGCGCGCGACGACTACAGCTACCTGCATGCCTTCGCCGTCTGCGCGCTGATGATCGCGGTCGGGCGAACGCTGGGCCTGCCGGACGACGAGGTGCGCGAACTCGGCCTCGCCGGCCTGGTGCACGATATCGGCAAGCTGACGCTGCCCGAGTCCGTGCAGCACAAGGCCACCGCGCGCACGCCTGAAGAAGAGGAAAGCTACCGCCGCCATCCCTCGGCGGGCTACCGCATCCTCAACGAGGCGCGGCTGGTTTCCAATATCCCCCTCGATGTCTGCGTTCACCACCACGAGCGCGTGGACGGGCGCGGCTATCCTTTCGGCCTGGTCGGCCGCGAGCTCAGCATCCACGCCAGGATTGCGGCAATCTGCGATGCCTACGACTCGTTGACCTCGGATCGTCCCGGCCACCGGCAATGGTCGCCGGCGCGTGCCATGGAATACATGGCCGTGCGGGTCGACACGCTGTTCGACCGGCGCGTGTTCAAGGCCTTCACGCGCACTGTCGGCATCTACCCGCTGGGCACCGTGCTGCGGCTGCGCTCCAACCGGCTGGCGGTAGTGTGCGGGCAAAACGAAACCGACCCGTTGCGGCCGCTGGTGATGGTGTTCTATTCGGTGTCGCAGTCACGCCCGGTGCCGACGGAACTGGTCGACCTGCGGCATAGCGAGGAAACGGTGGTGGCATTCGAGAATGCCGCCGAATGGGGCTATACGGACGAGCAATTGATGGCGATGTACACGAATACAAGCGCTTCATAGTGCTGGTGCTGGTGCCGGTGCCGGTGCCGGCTTCAACCACGGCGATGCGCTGAGCTTCGCGTAAAGAAAATCGTTGAACGCACGGACCCGCGCGCTGTGGCGCAGGTCGGGATGGGTCAGGATCCATAACGGCGTGCCGAGCGCAGCGTCGGGCCGGGCGAGCCGGACCAGCCTTGCATCGCGCTCGGCCAGCAGGCAAAGCAGCATGCCGACACCCATGCCATGCGTGACGGCATCGACCATGGCCAGGAGGCTGTCGACGCTCACCAGCCGGCGCGCCGGCGGCACGTGTTCGGCCACCCAGCGCGCCTGCGCGAGATGCGCAAGCGCGTCGTCCGGGACCACCCAGTCGTGGTCGGCCCAGGCCGGCGCGGTGGCTTCCCGGGCCGGGGTCTTGCCAGTCCGCGCCAGGTAGTCGCGCGATGCGTACGGCGCCGTTTCCAGCATGCCGACCTGGCGCCCCACCAGATACTCCGGCGGCGCACCGGCCGGCCGTATCGCCACATCCGCCTCACGCCGGCTCAGGCTCAGGAAACTGTTGTTGACCACGATCTGCAACTGGATCCCCGGATGCAGCGCGCGGAATTCGGCGAGCAGCGGCATCAGCAGCCCGGTCAGCAGCGTGTCCGTGGTGGTGACCCGCAGCGGCCCGCTTAGCTGGCTGTCCAGGCCGGACAACTGGCGTTGCGCGGCATCGATCTGTTCGCCGACGCCGGCAAGCCGCTGGGCCAGCGCTTCTCCCGCAGCCGTGAGGGCGTAGCCCGTCGGGTGCCGCTCGAAGAGCAAGGTGCCCAGCACCTGTTCCAGCCGGGCGAGCCGGCGCAGCACGGTGGAGTGGTTGACGTGCAGCGTCCGCGCGGCGCCGGCCAGCGAGCCGGATTGGCTGACGGCAAGGAAGTACTTCAGGTCATCCCAGTCCGCTTCCTGCATGTTTGCATATCCCCTTTGCGAAAATTGCCAGTTCCCGTGCTGATTCGCACAGCCTACATTGGCCTGGCAGGCGCGGCAATGGTCGCCGGGCGGCAAGACCGGAAAGGAAGAGGCAATGGCGTGGATGCTGCTGGTGCTGGCGGGGCTGATCGAGATTGTGATGGCGCTCGCCCTCAAATACACGGATGGGTGGACGCGGCCGGGGCCGACGGTGCTGGGTATCGGGGCCGCACTGGCCAGCATCTTCCTGCTCAGCGCGGCCTTGCGGCACCTGCCGGTGGGGACGGCGTACGCGGTATGGACCGGGATCGGGGCGATCGGGGTCACCGTGATCGGGATCCTGTTCCTTGGGGAGAGCGCGGCGCCGATGCGGCTGGCGTTGATCGCGTTGATTTTCGTCGGGATCGGAGGGCTGAAGCTGCTGCCTGCCTGAGCGAGGGCAGGGCGAGCTTATGCGAGCCAAGGATCGCAGTTTTACGAACGAGCGGCGCACGTTTTGTACACTATCTGGCCGAATCACTGGCTTGACGTCGCTCCCTTATGAGTTTCGATGCCCTGCTGGAGCTGTTCCAGCAACGTATTCCGGCCCATCCCTGGGCGCAGATCACGCTGTACCTGGTGGTGCTGGTGCTGATCGCGGTGCTCGCGCAATGGCTGTGCGGCCATGTGATGTCGCGCATCGCCCATCGCGTGCTGACGGTCTGGGGCAAGGCGCCGTGGAGCAAGGCGCTCACGCGCCATCGCGCATACCGGCGTTTCGGCTATGCGGTGGGCTTCGCGGTGATCACCGTCGGTATCGGCGAGGTGCCGCACATGGGCCGCTACGCGCTGCTGGTGGAGCGCCTGGCCCATTCCAGCCTGTGGGTGTGCTTCTTCCTGATGCTGGGCGGCGTGCTGGGCGCATGGCAGGACGTTTACGCCAGCAGCCGGCGCGCGCAGACGCGCTCGATCAAGGGCTACATCCAGGTGGGGCGGCTCGGGCTGGGACTGGTGTGCGCGGTGCTGGTGCTGTCGATCCTGATCAACCGCTCGCCGCTGTGGATGCTGTCCGGCCTGGGCGCGCTGTCGGCGGTACTGCTGCTGGTGTTCAAGGACACGCTGCTGTCGCTGGTGGCCAGCACCCAGCTGACCTCGAACGACATGCTGCGCATCGGCGACTGGATCGAGATGCCGCAATGCAATGCCGATGGCTACGTCAAGGACATTGCGCTGCATACGGTCAAGGTGCAGAACTGGGACAACACCGTGACCACGGTGCCGACCTACAAGCTGTTCTCGGAGAGCTACCGCAACTACCGGCAGATGTTCGAGTCAGGCGCGCGCCGCATCAAGCGGACGCTGCGCATCGATGCGAGCAGCGTGCGCTTCCTCGAAGACGACGAAGTGCATGCGCTGATGCGCTTCCAGCTGCTGCACGACTACCTGGCGGAGAAGCAGGCCAAGGTCGACGAGGCCAACCGGCTGCTGATCGCCGCCGGCAATGACCCGGTGAACAGGCGGCGGCTGACCAATGTCGGCACCTTCCGCGCGTATGGCATTGCCTACCTGAAGGCGCTTCCCGAAATCCATCACGACCTGCTGCTGAACGTGCGCATGATGGAGCCCGATTCGCAGGGCATCCCGGTGGAGATCTATTGCTTTACCGCGCTGACGGCGTGGATGGACTACGAGCGCATCCAGGGCGATGTGTTCGACCACCTGCTGGCGATCCTGCCGGAACTGGGCCTGCGGCTGTACCAGGCCCCGTCCGGCGCCGACCTGAGCGGCGTGCGCATGGCGCCGGTGCTGGCCGCGGCGCAGGTTGCCGCACAGGTTGCGGCACCGCACCCGCCCGGTCACGCCGCGGCGGGCAGCCACGTGTTCTGAGGCCTTCCGCGCCTCCAGATCAGCCCACCGCGCGCGGACGCACGCGGCTTGCGGCTTCCTTGGCGCGGATGCGGGCGGTGTCGACGTCATCCGCATAGGCCAGCGCCACGCCCATGCGGCGTTTGACGAAACTCTCGGGCTTGCCGAACAGGCGCACCTCGGTCTGCGGCACGCTCAGCGCCTGGTCGACACCGTCGAACACCACGCCCTGCGCGTCCATGCCGCCGTAGATCACCGCGCTGGCGCCGGGGCTGCGCAGCGAGGTATCGACCGGCAGGCCCAGGATGGCGCGCGCATGCAGCTCGAACTCGTTCTGGTGCTGCGTGGCCATGGTCACCATGCCGGTGTCGTGCGGGCGCGGGCTGACTTCGCTGAACCAGACCTGCTCGCCCTTGACGAACAGTTCCACGCCGAAGAGGCCCGTGCCGCCCAGGTCGGCGGTGACGGCCTGCGCGATCTGCTGGGCCTGCTGCAGCGCGGCCGGGTGCATCGGCTGCGGCTGCCAGCTCTCGACGTAGTCGCCACTGACCTGCACGTGGCCGATCGGCGCGCAGAACTGCGTCTCGACCTGGCCGCTGGCGCCGATGGCGCGCACGGTCAGCAGCGTGATCTCGTAGTCGAAGTCGATAAAGCCTTCCACGATGATGCGGCCGTGGCTGACGCGGCCGCCGGCCATGGCGTAGTCCCAGGCGGCCTGCACGCCCTCGGGGCCGTCGATCTTGCTCTGGCCCTTGCCCGAGCTGCTCATCACCGGCTTGACCACGCACGGATAGCCGATGCCGCCATCGATGGCGGACCGCAGTTCTTCCAGCGAATCACAGAACTTGTACGGGCTGGTCGGCACGCCCAGCGATTCCGCTGCCAGGCGGCGGATGCCTTCGCGGTCCATGGTCAGGCGCGCGGCGCGGGCGGTGGGGATCACGCGCACGGTGCCCGCGGCTTCCAGCGTTTCCAGCATGGGGGTGGCGATGGCTTCGATCTCGGGCACCACCAGGTGGGGCTTCTCGGCCTCGATCAGCGCCTTGAGCTGGTCCGGGTCGCTCATGGCAATGGTGCGCGCGTGGTGGGCCACCTGCTGGCCCGGCGCATTCTCATAGCGGTCGACGGCGATGGTCTCCACGCCCAGGCGCTGGAGCGCGATCAGCACTTCCTTGCCCAGCTCGCCGGAGCCGAGCAGCATCACTTTGGTGGCAGAGGGGGAAAGGGGCGTTCCGAGGGTGGTCATGGCGGCAAGGCGTCGGGGCGAAGGGAAAACCGAGATTGTACGTGCTGCCGCCCGCCATGGCGCCGCCGGGCCTAGTCTTCGGCGTCGCGCGATCCGGGGTGGCGGCGCGCCGCCTCGTCCTTGCGGTCTGCCGCCTCGGCCTCTGCCGGGGTGGACGCGACGCCGTACATGCCATGGCGCGGCGTGCCGGCCGGCAGGTTGCCGAGATCGGTGGCCTGGTAGGGGTGCGGGCCGGGCGGGGGCTGCGAGGTGTCGCTCGACGGATGCGCGCGGCCGGTCAGCTTTTCGTCCTGGGTCACGCCGTGGCCGCCGTAGTGGTAGTCGGTCAGCGATCCTTCATGCGCGGGGGCCGAGGGTGCCGGCGCGCCTGAGATATCGGTCACGCGAACCGGAATCGACGGATAGACCTGCTGGGCGCCGGCGATGGCCATGTCGGGTGAATCAAACTCGCCGGCGAGCCGCTCCGGTGCGCCGTTGCCGGTGCGCATTTCGAGGTGCCAGCGGCCGTTTTCCGGGCCGCACACCAGGATTTCCTGTTCGGTCGAGGTCATGGCAGGGCTCCTTGTGAGGTTCCAGGCGGGCCGGCGCGGCATACCGGAGGCGCGGTCCGTCTGGATGGAAACAGGCAAGTTGCATTCCAGCGACGCGCGCTGGAACGGAACCTGCTGCTCTGCCGGGAATACGCCCGGGAATACGCCGTTAACGCGCAAGAGGTCCACCATGCCCCCGACCCGACCGCTGACCGTTGTCATCACCGGTGCCTCGAGCGGCATCGGGCTGGCCACCGCGCTGGCCTTCGCACGCGCCCAGGCACGCGTGGTGCTGTGCGCGCGCGGCGAGGCGCCGCTGGCGCGCGCCGCCGCGGCCTGCCGCGAACTGGGCGCGCGGGCGCTGGCCGTGCCCGGCGACGTCACGCAGCCGGCGGCCATGCACCGGCTGGCCGAGCGTGCGGCGGAGTTCGGCGATGGCGGCATCGATGTCTGGGTCAACAACGCCGGTGTCGGCGCGGTGGGCCTGTTTGACGAAACGCCGGTGGCCGCGCATGAGCAAGTGGTCCGCATCAACCTGCTGGGCTACCTGCACGGCGCGCATGCGGTGCTGCCGTTCTTCAAGGCGGCGCGCAAGGGCGTGCTGGTCAATATCGTGTCGCTGGGCGCATGGGCCCCTTCGCCATATGGCGTGTCGTATACGGCAAGCAAGTTCGGCCTGCGCGGCTTCTCGGAGGCGTTGCGCGCCGAGCTGGTCGACTATCCGCAGATCCGCATCTGCGACATCTTCCCGGCTACCGCCGACACGCCGGGCATGCGCCACAGTGCCAACTACACCGGCAAGGCGCTGCGTCCGCCGCGGCCGCTGGTCGAGGCGGACGCGGTCGCTCGTGCCGTGCTGCGCGCGGTGGCGGCGCCAACCTCGCAGGCGGTGACGGTAGGCGTCGTGGCAAGGCTGGCGCGTGTTGCCAACCTGCTGGCGCCGGGCCTGCTGCAGCAGGCGTACGGCCGTATCCTGCATCGGCATTTCAGCGGCGCGCACGAGATACCGGTCACTGACGGCAACCTCTTCCATGCCTCGCTGGGGCATATGGATGTCGAGGGCAACTGGAGCTCACCGGAACGGATGCGCCTGGTTCGGATTGCCGGCACGGCGGTGGCGGCGGGGCTGGTCGGCCTGGCACTCTGGCATTGGCGCCGTCACGTCCGCTGAGTGCAGGCGGCGAGGGACAGCGAGGGGCAGATTTACAACAGCGGGCGATTCTTACCTGCCTGCGGCGCGCGGCTGCCGGCCGCAAGAAAAAAGGCCCGCGCGGACGCGGGCCGCAAAGGCCTGAGGATCCGCTAGAGGACCGCTCAGTATTTATCCTAAGTGCCGGGCATCGCTCACGCATCCCCCGTTCGGGGTGGCAGACCGCATTCGTGCGTGATTCCGCGTCGATAAGTTGGGGGGCAACCTGCTTAATACGCCACCACGAAATCTTCGGTTCTGCATCCAGTTCGCCAGCGCCTGGCATTGACAGCGCGGCATCAGCGTGCCGCCGGCTGCAGCGCGATCACGGCCATGCCGGCCAGCGCAATGGCGGCGCCGGCCACATCCCAGCGCGTCAGCGCCAGGCCATCGACGAAACGCAGCCATAGCAGCGCCACGGCGATATACATGCCGCCGTAGGCGGCATAGGTGCGTCCGGCGGCGGCTGGATGCAGCGTCAGCAGCCAGGCGAACAGGCCCAGCGAGACGGCGGCGGGCAGCAGCAACAGCGCGCTCTTGCCCTGGCGCAGCACCAGCCAGGGAAGATAGCAGCCGACGATTTCGGCCAGCGCCGTCACGGCAAACAGCAGGGCGATGCGAACGAGATCCAAGGTTTGGCGGCAGCGGAAATGAAAAAGGGGTTCCTGGAAGGAACCCCGGATTCTGACACGGCACGGCGCCGTCAGGAGGTCGCCATCAGCGGCGGCCGGCGCTGCGTCGCCATCGCGAAGACGATCTGCGCCAGCCCCCCCGCCAGCCCCATCGCCACGCCCGCCTGCCAGGCAACGGTGTACGAGCCCAGCGCGTCATAGACCACGCCGCCGCCAAAGGCACCGGTAAAGCTGCCGATCTGGTGGCTGAAGAAGGCCACGCCGCCCAACATGGCTTGCCAGCGCAGGCCGAAGGTCTCGGCAATCCAGCCCGACACCAGCGGCGCCACGCCCAGCCACAGGAAGCCCATCACCGCGGCAAACACCAGCGTGCTGTCCGGCGTGGGCGCCGACGAGAAATACCAGGTCAGCGCCAGCGAGCGCACGGTATAGATGCCGCCCAGCAGCATCAGCTTGTTGAAGCGCCCGCCGGCCCAGCCGAAGAAGATGCTGCCGAGCACATTGAAGCCGCCGATCACGCCCAGTGCCTGCGCGCTGAGCATCGGGTCCATGCCGCAGATATCCAGGTACGACGGCAGGTGCGTGGTCAGGAACACCAGCTGCATGCCGCAGACGAAATACGCCAGCGCCATGACGATGAACGGCGCGTGCCGCAATGCCGTGCCCAGCGCCTGCCGCGCATTGCTCTGGTCGGCACCGACGAATGCCGGCAACGGCAGCTTGTCCACGCGCCCCGCCATCCATGCCGCCGGCAGCATCACCAGCGCCAGCAGCACGAAGGCGGCAAGCCCGGCGCGCCAGCCGTAAGTCTGCGTCACCACCTGCCCGATCGGCGCCGCCAGCAGCGCCCCGAGTGAGCCGGCTCCGGACACCAGCCCCAGCACCGTACTACGCAGCGCCGCCGGCACCGGCCGTGCCGCCACCGCCATCGCCAGCGCGCTGCCGGTGCAGGCCATCGAAGCACCGATCGCCACGCCAGCGCCCAGCGTGACGCCGATCATTCCTTGCGCGGTCGCCAGCAGCACCAGCCCAACCACATACGACAGCGAGCCGGCCAGCATCAGCGGGCGGAAGCCGATCCGCGTCGCCCACGCGCCCGCCAGCGGCTGCAGCAGGCCCCAGGCCAGGTTTTGCACGGCAATGGCCACCGTGAAGTCGGAGACCGAGATGCCGATGTCCCGCGTCAGCGGCGGCATGAAGATGCCCAGGCTCTGGCGCAGGCCCATGGCCAGGCTGAGCATCAGGGAGGCGCCAAGCAGGATCGGCAGGGCGGGGCGCAGGCCTTCCAGGCGGGAAGGCGCGGTGGGGGTCGGCACGGTGGTCGTCTCGCGGGATTGTCGTTGTGGTTGTGCCCGCGGCGGCGCCTGGCATATTAAGCACACGCTGAATATACCGCAGGGTAGGGCGAGCGTAAGCGGTGGCCGGCACCGTGTCAATTTGGCTTTGGGCCGGCCCGACTTCCGCTTTGCCGAAGGCGGGTGCCGGCGCACGCGCTAGTCCAGGCTGACCCTGGAAGCGCGGATGGTGTCGCCCCAGCGCTTGATGTCACCGCTGACCAGCGCGGCGAAGCGGGGCTGCGGTTCGCCGCCGGGGATGCCGCCCATGTCGCGGAATTTCGCCACCACGTCGGGATCGCGCATGGCCCGGGACAGCGCATCCTGCAGCACGGCGGCGACGGCTGGCGGCGTCTTCGCGGGCGCGAACACCCCGAGCCAGCCCATCACCACGAAATCCTTCACGCCGGCCTGCTCCATGGTCGGCACGTCCGGCAGCGACGGCAGCCGCTCGGCGCCGGTCACCGCCAGCGCGCGCAGCTTGCCGGCGCGGATATGCGGCAGCGCCTGCGTCAGGTTGTCGAACATGAAGGTGGTTTCGCCGGCAAGCACCGACGTGGTGGCCGGCGTCGAGCCCTTGTACGGCACGTGCAGCACCTCGGTGGCGGTGCGCAGCCGGAACAGCTCGGCGGTCAGGTGCGTGGTCTGGCCGATGCCCGCCGAGGCATACGAATACTTGCCCGGCGACTGCTTCAGCTGCGCCACCAGTTCGGCCACGCTGCGCACCGGCGCCTGCGCGTTGACCACCAGCACGTTGGGGAAGGAAATCATGTCTGTCAGCGGCATGAAGTCCTGCGGCTGGTAGGCCAGCTGCTTGTAGGCGCTGTAGTTGATGGCATGCGAGCCGGTGTTGCCGACCAGCAGCGTGTAGCCGTCAGGCGCGGTGCGCAACAGTGCCTGCGTCCCGATGATGCCGCCGCTGCCGGGCTTGTTGTCGACCACCACGGGCTGGCCGAGGATGGCCGACAGCTTCTGCGCGACCAGGCGGGTCGGGATGTCGGTGGTGCCGCCGGGCGCGCCGGGGACGATGATGGTGATCGGCTTGTCGGGCCATGCGGGGGCGGCGTGAACGACTGTCGGCAGCGTGGCGGCGGTGATGGCCATCAGGCTGGCGCAAAGGGAAAGGGAAGGGCACAGCGATTGCGGCAGCTTGGTGTGCATGGGTCTCCTCCATGTTGTGATGTCAGTGCTGCGGTTCCATGTGCAAACGGCCGGCTTGCGGCCGGCCGTCCAGGCGAAAATAAGCGCGACTACGGCATTACCTGTCCCGCTTTACTTGCCGGTCCATACCGGCTTGCGCTTTTCCGCAAAGGCCGCGGCGCCTTCGCGCGCATCGGCCGAGGTGAACACCGGCGCCATCAGCGGGCGCTGGCGCTCGAACATCTCCTCGTTGCTCCAGTCCGCGGACTCGGCCACGATCTGCTTGCTGACCGCCACCGCCAGCGGGCCGTTGGCGCCGATCTCGTCGGCCAGCGCCAGCGCGCCCTGCAGCGCTTCGCCCGGTTCGGTCAGGCGGTTGATCAGGCCGTAGGCATGGGCCTGCTCGGCACCGAGCATATTGCCGGTCAGCGCGTATTCCATGGCGATGTGGTACGGCACGCGGCGCGGCAGGCGCATCAGGCCGCCGGCAGCGGCGACCAGTCCGCGCTTGACTTCGGGCAGGCCGAACCTGGCCGCCTTTGACGAGACGATCAGGTCGCACGCCAGCGCCAGCTCAAAGCCGCCCGCCAGCGCATAGCCTTCCACCGCGGCGATCAGCACCTTGCGCGGCGGCTTCTCGGTCAGCCCGCCGAAGCCACGGCCGGGCAGGCTGGGGCGCTTGCCTTCCAGGAAGCCCTTCAGGTCCATGCCGGAGCAGAAGGTGCCGCCGGCGCCGGTCAGGATGGCGACAGCGAGGTCGTCGCGGCTTTCCAGCTGGTCGATCGCGGCGGCCAGGGCGGTCGCGGTCTCGAAGTCCATGGCGTTGCGCGCCTGGGGCCGGTTCATGGTGATCAGCAGCGTATTGCCGCGGGTCTCTAGTTGCAGCGTGTCGCTCATGCAGAAGTCCTGGTCAAGAAGGCCATAGGGGATTGCCGGATGTTGATCGATGGCGGCTCAGCGCGGGGCCATGCGGATGGCGCCGTCCAGGCGGATGGTTTCGCCGTTGAGCATCGGGTTCTCCAGGATGTGCAGCGCGGTCGAGGCGTACTCGTCCGGCGCGCCCAGGCGCGCCGGGTGCGGCACCATGGCGCCCAGCGAGGTGCGCACGTTCTCCGGCAGCTTTGCCAGCAGCGGCGTGTCGAACAGGCCCGGGGCGATGGTGCACACGCGGATGGCGCGCTGCGCCAGGTCGCGCGCGGCCACCAGCGTCATGCCGACGATGCCGGCCTTGGCCGAGCTGTAGGGGATCTGGCCGATCTGGCCTTCGTAGGCGGCCACCGAGGCGGTCAGCACGCAGGCGCCGCGTTCGCCGTCCACCATTTCGTTCTTGGCCATGCGCGCCGCACCCAGGCGCAGCGCGTTGAACGTGCCGATCAGGTTGATGCGCACCACCGACTCGTACTTCTCCAGCGAACCCGGCGAGCCGTCCTTCTCGACCACGCGCACCGGCGCGCCCAGGCCGGCGCAGTGGATCAGCGCGCGCAGCGGTGCGATGGCCTCGGCGGCGTCGTAGACGGCGTTCATCTGGTCGGTATCGGTGACGTCGGCCTTGACGAAGCGGACCTTGCCGCCGAACTCGTCCACCACCGCGTTGCCGCGCTCTTCGTTCAGGTCGGCGATGACCACGCCGACGCCGCGCTCCACCAGGCGACGCGTGCAGGCCAGGCCCAGGCCGGAAGCACCGCCGGTGACGACGGCGGACATGTTTTCGAGTTTCATGGGTGTCTCCTAGGAAAGGAATCGCCAGGTTCCCGCGACGGCGGGAATGGCAGAGGTGTTGTCTACAGGCGCTTGCAGGCGCTTACAGGCGCTCGATGATGGTGGCGTTGGCCATGCCGCCGGCCTCGCACATCGACTGCAGGCCGTAGCGCTGGCCGCTGTCTTCCAGCGCATGCAGCATGGTGGTCATCAGGCGCACGCCCGACGCACCCAGCGGATGGCCCAGCGCGATCGCGCCGCCGCGCGGGTTCAGGCGCGCCGGGTCTGCGCCCAGCGCCTTCTGCCATGCCAGCGGCACGCAGGCAAAGGCTTCGTTGATTTCGTAGTGGTCGATCTGCTCCAGCGCCAGGCCGCTCTTCCTGATGGCGCGCTGGCTGGCCGCGATCGGGGCGGTCAGCATCATCACCGGATCGTCGCCGCAGACATCGAACGCGACAAAGCGCGCGCGCGGCTTCAGGCCCAGGCGCTGCGCCATGGCTTCGCTCATCAGCAGCATGGCCGAGGCGCCGTCACTGATCTGCGAGGCGTTGCCGGCGGTGACGTTCCAGCCGATCTGCGGGAAGCGCGCGCTCAGTTCGTCGTTGCGGAACGAGGCCTGCAGCGTGCCCAGCTTTTCCACCGAGGTGCCGGGGCGAATGGTTTCGTCTTGCTCCACCACGCCGTTGGGGGTGCTGATCGGCAGGATTTCGCGGCGGAAGGCGCCGCTTTCGCGCGCCGCGGCGGCCAGCTCGTGCGAGCGGGCCGAGTAGCTGTCCATGTCCTGGCGCGACAGCTCATATTTGGCCGCCACCAGCTCGGCCGCCACGCCCTGCGACACCAGCCCCGGCGCGTAGCGCGCTTCCATCGACGGGCCGTACGGGTTCTGGCCGATGCGCGCCGAGCCCATCGGCACGCGGCTCATCGACTCGATGCCGCAGGCGATGACGATGTCGTAGGCGCCGGCCATGATGCCCTGCGCGGCGAAGTGCACCGCCTGCTGGCTCGAACCGCACTTGCGGTCGATGGTGGTGGCGGGGACATGGTCAGGAAAGCCTGCCGCCAGCCAGGCGACGCGGCCAGGACCCGCGGACTGCTCGCCGGCCTGCGTCACGCAACCGGTGATGACGTCGTCGACCAGGCCGGGGTCGAGCTTGTTGCGTTCGAACAGGCCCTTGAGCACCTGCGCCAGCAGTTCGGTGGCGTGCAGCTCGGTAAAGGCCGATCCCGGCTTGGAGCGGCCCATCGGGCTGCGGATGGCGTCGACGATGACGGCTTGTTGCATGGGGGTGTCTCCTGATGCTGAGCGGTTGCGAGTCGTTGGTTCGGGATATTGAGACGTCGGTTTCAGAAAGTGATCGTCCAATACGATGAATCGGAATTCTCGCGTCGGAAACTCGCTATGTAAACTCAAAATCCCACGTTTGACTTCGGAATCAACGAAGGGCAACATCTGGCTTTTGAGACGCTGGTATCAAAAAAATCCAGATGAAGAGCCGTTTATGACGAATGAAGCACGTGCCTCCCTGACCCCGCCGTCCACCGATGCCGATGGCGAGTCGCGCCTTGTCAGCGCGCTGGCGCGGGGCGTTTCGATCCTCAACTGCTTCTCGCCGACGGTGCAGGAGCTGAGCAGCCGCGAGCTGATGGAGCGCACCGGGCTGGCCAAGCCGACGCTGTTCCGCCTGCTCGATACCTTGTGCGAGCTGGGCCTGCTGCACTACTCGGAGCGCCTGTCGCGCTATGTGCCGGGGGTCGGGCTGGTCAATCTCGCCGCGCCCGCACTGGCGCGGATGACGGTGCGCCAGCTGGCGCGGCCGGCCATGCAGGAGCTTGCCGACCATATCGCCGGACAGGTCGAACTGATCGTCGGCAACGGCAATGCAATGACCTACGTCGAAATCGCCCAGGGCGTGGGCAGCCACGTGTTCCGGCCAGAGGTCGGCACCCGGGTATCGATCTCCCGCACCGGCTCGGGCCGCGGCTACCTGTTGCTGATGCCGGAGCCCGAGCGCGAAGCGTACCTCGCCCAGCTGCGCGCCGCCGATCCCGCGCGCGCCGACTGGCTGCAGCAGCGCCTGGCCGATGCCGCGCGCGACCTGCAGGAGCGCGGCTTCTGCCGCGGCCATCGCGACCTGCATCGCGAGGTGGAATCCGTTGCCGTACCGATGCGCGCGCGGCGCGATGGGGAAGCGTGGATCTTTGCCGCGTCGGTGCCGGTGTTCAGCCCGCAGAGCAAGCAGATCGAGGAAGACATCGGTCCGCGCCTGGTCAGCCTGGTGCGCAACGTGGAGGGCGCGCTGGGAGTATCCGGCTGACGTGCGGGAGCCCCGGCCTGGCCGGCGGGCGCCAACCGGACCAGCGGGGTCTACCGTGGCGATCGTGGCCTGGCGCGGCTGCGCGAGTGGGCGGATGCGGGGCTGGCGTTCGCCGCCCTCGGCGCGCCGGTGCTCAACACCGGCATGGCCGTGGTGCCCGCGACCTTGCGCAGCGGCACGCTGGCCTCGCAGGGCGTGCTGGCCTTTGCGCTGCGCGATGGCAAGCTGCTGGAGGCGCGGTGGTTCCCGGACGAAGTCGCGCTGGAAGATGCGCATTTCGGCGGCACGCCGGCGGTGCAGGGACCGGGCCCGGCCTTGAAAACGATTGAGGCCTTCGAGGCCGCCGCGTTGTCGAAGACGCTGCGCCAGGCACCCGACAACGATACCTTGCTGTCGCTCTATGCGCTCATGATGGACATGGTCGGGCGCGCCAAGTACGACGCTGGGCTGCCCGGCGTGGCCTGCCGCGCGAGCAGGCCATGCGCGATTACGTGGCGCTGGTCAACCAGCTCAAGGCGGCGGAAACGCAATCCGCCTGAAGCTGGCTGGGCTGCCAGTCGGGTCAGTTGCCGCTGAACACCGGCGCGCGCTTGTCCAGGAACGCCTGCACCGCCTCGCGGTGGTCGGCGGTCTGGTGCGACAGGGCCTGGAAGCCGGCCGACAATTCCAGCAGCGTGTCGAGGCGGGTGTGCATGGCCTCGCGCATCAGCCGCTTGGCCAGCCGCACCGCGTGCGGCGGGTTGGCGGCGATGCGCCCGGCCAGCTCGTATGCGGTCGGCAGCAGTGCCTCGGGCGCCACCACGCGCGACACCAGGTTCCATTCCAGCGCGGTCTTCGCATCGATCGCCTGGCCGGTAAAGGTCATCTCGGCGGCTCGCGACAGTCCGATCACGCGCGGCAGCAGCCAGGCGCCGCCATCGCCGGGGATGATGCCCAGCTTGACGAACGACTCGGCAAACTGCGCACGCTCGGAGGCGATGCGGATATCGCACATGCAGGTCAGGTCCAGCCCCGCGCCCATGGCGGCGCCGTTGACCGCGGCGATCACCGGCACTTCCAGGTTGAACAGCGCCAGCGGCAGGCGCTGGATGCCGCAGCGGTAGTCCTGCCGGATCTCCATGCCCGGCACCTGGCCGGAGGCCTGGCGTTCCATGTCATTGATGTTGCCGCCCGACGAGAACGCCGTGCCGGCGCCGGTGATGACCACGGCGCGCACGCTGCGGTCCGCATGGATGCGCTCGATCGCGGCCAGGAACTCCGGCACCGCGGTGTTGCCGGTCAGCGGGTTGCGGCGCTCGGGCTCGTTCATCGTCAGCGTGACGATGTGGCCGTCCTGCTCGTAGAGGAGGAAGTTGCTCATGATGGGGGTCTCCGGGGGCATCGGGTTCGGTTGCTGGCGCCAAGGCTAAGGCAGGCGGGCCGGCCGCGTCCAATATTCATTTGTTGGCGGGCGATAGCGGTCATGTATCGATTGCCGGGCCGGTTCTCTTGCTCGGCAGTGCGCATTCAGCAAGTTATGCAGGGCGATGAATTCTTTCGTGCAGCCACTGGCAGGGCAGGCATGACTTGCGCAATACCCCCGGAATCCGGAAAGTAGGGGGCACGCCTGCCCGCTGCATTGCCAAGCCTGGATCTTTGCCCATGACAGTCGCCGTACTCGCGATGGACGGATCGTCCGACAGCGTTGCCGCCGCCCGCCGCCAGGCCAGTCGCCCGCCGCTGGCCCGGCCCGTGTCCGTGCATGTTGCCCATGCCTCGCCGGTGCGGGGCAGACCCGGCCCGCCGCGCGCGCCGGCCGCGGCCTGAGGCGGCGCCCATGGAACTGCCGCTGCTGCTCGCGTTGCCGCTGCTTGCCGCGGGACTGACCTGGGTGATCGGCATGCGCGCGCCGCGGCTGGTGGCGCCCGTCATCGTCGGCCTGCCGCTGGCCGCGCTGCTGCTGCTGCTGCTGCAGTTGCGTGGGGCGGTCTTCGACCAGCCCGGGGACGGCCTGGCCTGGCGCGTGAGCTGGCTGCCTGCGCTGGGACTCGACCTGTCGCTGCGCCTGGACGGCCTGGCCTACCTGTTTGCGCTGCTGGTGGTGGGCGTGGGCCTGCTGGTGATCCTGTACGCGCGCTACTATCTCGCGCGCAATGAATCGGCCGTGCGTTTCTTCTGCCTGCTGCTGCTGTTCATGGCGGCCATGCTGGGCGTGGTGCTGGCCGGCAACCTGCTGTTGCTGGCGGTGTTCTGGGAGCTGACCAGCATCCTGTCGTTCCTGCTGATCGGCTTCTGGTCGTGGCGCGGCGATGCCCGCCAGGGCGCGCGCATGGCCCTGGCCGTCACCGGCGGCGGCGGTCTGGCGCTGCTGGCCGGGGTGCTGCTGCTGGGCCATATCTGCGGCAGTTTCGAGCTGTCGGCGGTGCTGGCGCAGGCCGGCAGCGTGCAGCACCATCCGCTCTACATGCCGATGCTGGTGCTGATCCTGCTGGCGGTGTTTACCAAGTCGGCGCAGTTCCCGTTCAGCTTCTGGCTGCCGCAGGCGATGGCCGCACCCACGCCGGTATCCGCGTACCTGCACTCCGCCACCATGGTCAAGGCCGGCGTGTTCCTGCTGGCGCGGCTGTACCCGGTGCTGGACGGCACCAACGGCTGGTTCTACCTGGTCAGCATGACCGGGCTGGCCACGCTGATCTTCGGCGCGGCGATGGCGCTGCTGCAGCGCGACCTCAAGGGGCTGCTGGCGTATTCCACCATCAGCCACCTGGGGCTGATCACGCTGCTGTTCGGGCTCGATACCCAGCTCAGCACGGTGGCGGCGATCTTCCACATCATCAACCACGCCGTGTTCAAGGCGTCGCTGTTCATGGCCGCCGGCATCATCGACCACGAGACCGGCACGCGCGACCTGGACCGCCTGCACGGGCTGGCGCACTACATGCCGCATACGGCGGTACTGGCGATCGTGGCGTCGCTGTCGATGGCGGGCGTGCCGCTGTTCAACGGCTTCCTCAGCAAGGAAATGTTCTTTGGCGAGACGCTGGCGCAGGGCCTGCTGGGCGACTTCAACTGGGTCATCCCGGCTGCGGCAACCATGGCCGGCGCGCTCACGATGGCGTATTCGCTGCGCTTCATCTACGGCGTGTTCTTCGGCGGCAGGCAGCCCGACGTCCCCAACTATCCACCGCACGAGCCGCCGCGCTTCATGAAGGTGCCGGTGGAATTCCTGGTGGTGATCTGCCTGGTGGTAGGGCTGGTGCCTGCCTACACGGTTGGCACCCTGCTGGCGGCGGCGTCGCTGGCCACGCTGCGCGCGCCGCTGCCCCCATACAGCCTGAACCTGTGGCATGGCGTCAACCTGCCGCTGGTGATGAGCCTGCTGTCCATGACAGGCGGCGCGGCGCTGTTCTTCCTGCGCCGCGACGCGTTGCGCCGCTGGCAGCAGTCGCTCGAGCACCTGAATGCGCGCCGCTCGTTCGAGAGTGCCATGCGCGCGCTCGAGCGCATGGCCACCGCGATCACGCGCACGCTGGAGCGCGGCTCGCTGCCGGGCTATATCGCCTGGATGCTGCTGGCAATGCTGGCGCTGCCGGCCTGGTTCCTGGCAGACCTCGATGCGCTCGCGGGCACCGTCCCGGCCGGCGCGCTCGACCCGATGGGCACTGCCGCTCTGGTGCTGCTGTCGGCGCTGGCAATTGCGGTGGTGGTCGCGCACGGGCAACGGCTGGCGGCGCTGGTGCTGCTCAGCGGCTGCGGGCTGATGGTGTCGCTGGTATTCCTGCGCTTCTCGGCACCGGACCTGGCGCTGACGCAGCTGTCGGTGGAAGTGGTGACGGTGCTGCTGCTGGTGCTGGCGCTGTTCTACCTGCCGCGCGAGATGGCCGGGCAGGGCGGCGCCGCGCGCCGCACCCGCGATGTAGCGCTGGCACTGGGCGGCGGCACGCTGCTGGCGGTGGCGGCCTACGCGGTGATGACGCGCCCGTACGACCCGGTGTCCGCGTTCTATATCGAGCAGGCGGTACCGGGCGGCGGCGGCCACAACGTGGTCAACGTGCTTCTGGTCGACTTCCGCGGCTTCGACACCATGGGCGAGATCTGCGTGCTGCTGATCGCCGGCCTGGGGGTGCAGGCGCTGCTCAAGGGCATGCGCCTGCCGACGCCGTCGGCCGCGCCGGACGGGCTGCCTTGGACCAGCCAGGCGCATCCGCTGCTGCTGGCCATGCTGGCGCGGCTGATGCTGCCGCTGACGCTGCTGGTGGCGGTGTATATCCTGCTGCGCGGGCACAACCTGCCCGGCGGCGGCTTTATCGCGGCGCTGATCACGTCGGTGGCGCTGCTGCTGCAGTACGTGGCCAACGGCGTGCGCTGGACAGAGGCGCGCATCGCGCCGGACTACCGCGCCATTGCCGGCGCCGGCATCCTGCTGGCGGGACTGACCGGTCTCGGCAGCCTGGCCTTCGGCTACCCGTTCCTGACCACGGCGTTCGGGCACTTCCACCTGCCGGGCATCGGCGAAATCGAGCTGGCCACGGCCATGATCTTTGACCTTGGGGTGTTCTGCACCGTGACCGGGACCACGCTGGTCATCATCTCGCATCTTGGCGTGCGCAACCTGCCGCCGGCGCGCGCGACGGAGGACGACTGATGGCCGCCCTCTACGCCGTGACCATCGGCATCCTGGCTGCCTGCGGCATCTACCTGCTGCTGCGCGAGCGCGTCTTCACCGTGGTGCTGGGCCTGACGCTGCTGTCGTATGCGGTCAGCCTGTTCCTGCTCGGCATGGGCCGGCTGTCGATCGGCAAGCCGCCGGTGATCGTGCCCGGCGCCAGCTACGCCGATCCGCTGCCGCAGGCGCTGGTGCTGACCGCCATCGTGATCGCGTTCGGCATGACGGCGTTTGCCGTGGTGCTGGCGCTGCGTTCGCTGGGACTGACCGGCAGCGACCATGTCGATGCCGCCGGCGAGCCGGACGGCGCCACGGTGCCTGACCCGGATGGCGACGATGAAGCGCGAGGGCCACGGCCATGAGCCACGCCGTGCTGCTTCCCATCCTGCTGCCGATGTTCGCGGGCGCGCTGCTGACGGCGATGCCGGCGCAGGCCCTGCGCGCGCAGCGTGCAGTGTCCGCGGTAGCGACGCTGTTACTGCTGCCGGTGGCCGTCATGCTGATGCAGCATGCGGCAACGGGCGCCCTCGACGTCTATGCGATGGGCAACTGGGCCGCGCCGTTCGGCATCGTGCTGCAGCTGGACCGCGCCGGCGCCATGATGCTGGTGCTGGCCGCGGTGCTGGCGCTCGCGGCGCTCGCCGCGGCAGGTGATGGCACCGCACGCCAGGGGCGGCATTTCCATGCGCTGTTCCAGTTCCAGTTGATGGGCCTGAACGGCGCGTTCCTGGCCGGCGACCTGTTCAACCTGTTCGTCTTCTTCGAGATCCTGCTGATCGCGTCCTATGCGCTGCTGGTGCATGGCGCCGGCCGCGCGCGCATCGGCGCCGGGCTCCATTACGTGATCCTGAACCTGGTCGCGTCGTCGTTCTTCCTGGTGGCGATCGGGGTACTGTACGGGCTCAGCGGCACGCTCAACATGGCGCACCTGGGCTTGCGGCTGGCCGGCCTGCCGGCGCAGGACCTGCCGCTCGCGGTGGCCGCCGGCGTCATGCTGATGCTGGTGTTCGGGCTCAAGGCGGCGCTGTTCCCGCTGTATTTCTGGCTGCCGCGCGCCTATGCCAGCGCCACCGGCCCGGTCGCCGCGCTGTTCGCCATCATGACCAAGGTCGGCATCTACGCCATGTTGCGCTGTGCCGCGCTGCTGTTCGGCGGCGAGCAGGGCTTGCTGGGGCCGTTCCTGCATGACTGGGTGTTTCCGCTGGCGCTGGTGACGCTGGCGATCGGCGGCATCGGCGCGGTGGCCGCCCGCACGCTGCGCGCGATGACAAGCTACCTGGTGGTGGCATCGGTGGGCTTGCTGTCGGCGTGCGTGGCGATGCAGACGCAGGCCGGCTGGGCCGCCGCGCTGTACTACCTG
This sequence comes from Cupriavidus phytohabitans, assembly GCF_017815025.1. NCBI lineage: Bacteria > Pseudomonadati > Pseudomonadota > Betaproteobacteria > Burkholderiales > Burkholderiaceae > Cupriavidus > Cupriavidus phytohabitans. The sequence goes on along the minus strand of NZ_JAGIQB010000002.1, from coordinate 17,976 downwards.
CCCAGCACCACGCTGTGCACGGCCGGGCTGTTCCTGCTGGCCGATGCGCTGGAGCCGGATCCCGCGCGCGATGGCGCGCCGCCAGTGGCCTCGCGGCTGGCCGGCGTGCTGTACCTGGTCGGCGTGCTCGCGGCGGTGGGCCTGCCGCCGCTGTCGGGCTTCCTGGGCAAGGCCATGATCCTGCGCGCGACCCCGGTGCCGTGGATGCCTGCGCTGTGGCCGGTGGTGCTGGTGTCGAGCCTGCTGCTGCTGATCGCGGCGTCGCGCACCGGCACGCGGCTGCTGTGGCGCCTGCCGCACGAGGCAGCGCAAGTACCGGAAGGCGCCGAGTATCTCGACGAGGGCCATCCCTTTGCCGCGCGCTCCCGCATGCGGCCGGATCCGCGCAAGCTGGCCTGCTGCGCGCTGCTGCTGGCGGGCAACGTCGCGCTGACCGTGTATGCGCGGCCGGCCACCGAATATATGGCGGACGCCGCCGCGCAACTGCTGGACCGCGCGGCCTACCTGCGGGCCGTGCTGCCCGCGCAGAAGGAGTAGGCCATGCTGCATCGCCTGCTGCCGCATCCCTGGCTCAGCCTGATCCTGCTGCTCATGTGGCTGATGCTGACCAACAGCATCGCGCCCGGCCATTTGCTGCTGGGCGCGATGCTCGGCTGGGCCATTGGCCGCCTGGCCGACCGCTGGCTCGTGCTGGGCGCGTTCCGGCTGTCGCGTCCCGACCTGATCCTGCGCCTGGGCATCCATGTGCTGATCGATATCGTCATGGCCAATATCGAAGTAGCCGTCCTGGTGCTGGGCCGCACGGCGCGGCTGCGGCCGGCCTTTATCGTGGTGCCGCTGGACGTGGAGCACGAACTGGCCACCACCGCGCTGATCAGCATCGTCTCGCTGAGCCCCGGCACGCTGTGCGCCGAACTGAGCGACGACCGGCGCGCGCTGCTGGTGCACGTGCTGGACCTCGAAGAAGAGGCGGCCCTGGTCGAACGCATCAAGTCGCGCTATGAAGTCCCATTGAAGGAGATCTTCCAATGCTTGCCATCGTGATACCGGTGTGCCTGGTCATCCTTGGGCTGGCCTTCCTGCTGACCTTTGCCCGGCTGCTGCGCGGGCCCAGCCTGCCGGACCGCATCGTGGCGCTCGATACGCTCAATATCAACGCCATCGCGCTGATCGTGCTGGTGGGCATCAGCCTGGATTCGGCGATGTTCTTCGAGGCTGCGCTCTTGATCGCCGTAATGGGCTTCGTCGGCACGGTGGCGCTGTCCAAGTACCTGCAGCGCGGCGACATCATCGAATACTAGGGAGCCACGGCCATGCTGCATCCCGTCGCGGAATTCGTTGTCTGCGCGTTGCTTTTGATCGGCAGCGTATTCATGCTGGTGGGGGCGATCGGGCTGTTCCGCCTGCCGGATTTCTTCATGCGCCTGCACGGGCCCACCAAGTCGACCACGCTGGGCGTGGGTGGTGTAGTGCTGGCGTCGGTGGCGTATTTCAGCTTCCGCGGCGATGCCAGCCTGCATGAGCTGCTGGTGACCGCGTTTCTGTTCCTGACCGCGCCGATCAGTGCCCATATGCTGTCCAAGGCCGCGTTGCAGCGCCAGCTGCCGGTGGACCCGCGCACGCGCGGCAGCGGCTGGATGCCGCGCATCCGCGACTGAGGCCAGCCTCAATTCCTCATTCCTTCCGCAGCATGCGCATCAGGCGCTGCGCATCGAACGGCGCCTTGACCTTCTGGTCGTTATCGAAATAGCAGTAGACGTCGCGGTGCGCCGCCTTGCGCGGGCGCCGGGGCGAGATCCGCTGCGCATCGGCCGGTTCGTGGCCGCTCGCCCATTTGCCCAGCCGCGCCGCCCAGCGGTGCAGCGCCTTGTCGGAGTAGCTGCCACCGTACAGCGTCTGGCTGCCATGCAGCCGCAAGTAAAGGAAATCGCTGGTGACGTCTTCGGCGTAAGGCCACTCAGCCACGGCGTCGGAGATCACCAGCGCGACGCGATGGCGCCGCAGCAGCGCGGGGAAATCCGGCGTGCAGAAGCTGTCGTGCCGGATTTCCACGGCGTGCCGGATCCGGCGCCGGCGCCGCGTCTCGCACCAGGGCTGCTTGACCCGGCTGTCATGCTCGCGCGCCAGTTCGCGCGCGCTGTGGGTGTCGTGCGGCAGCAGGGCGAGGAAGCGCTCCATCCGCTCGGGATCGAAGGCGAAGTTTGGCGGGAACTGCCACAGCAGCGGGCCCAGCTTCTCCTCCAGCGCCAGCACGCCGGACGCCAGGAAGTTGGCCATGGCCGTGCGGGTCTTGTCGTCACGCACGCGCAGCATGTGCGTCAGGTAGCGCGATCCCTTGACGCTGAAGACAAAATCCTCGGGCGTGGCCTCGTACCACGCGCGATAGCTGCGCAGCGTCTGCAGCGCATAGTGGGAGCCGTTGATCTCGATCGAATCGACCGCGCGCGAGGCGAACTCCAGCTCGCGCCGCTGCACCAGCCCCTTGGGATAGAACACGCCGCGCCACCCGTCGTAGCGCCAGCCCGAGATGCCGATCCGGATCATTGCCTCGCCCGTGTGTGCCCTGTATTTTTGCAATGACGCGCACCACGCGCGGTGCGCGCGCCGTGCCCAACGTTACAGGGGGAAAGCTCCGTGACCGCCATGCAAGTTTCGCGCCTTGACGCCTGCGCCTATCTGCTGCACCTGCTGCTGCGCATCGAAGTCAGCCAGCCTGGCTTTCTGGACGACCTGATCGACGGCGTTGCCGCCGACCGCGCTGGCATGCCGCAGGTGCCTGACCGGGCACAGGCGCTGAGGGTATTTGACGAAGTGCTGCGTATGCTCGAATTTGCCAACGCACAGATGAAGGAGGCGCGGGCACTGGGGCGGCCCTGAGGCCACTCATGCCTTCGGTCAGCGTGTTGCGGGAATGACGGGCAGAAGCAGGAACGACGGGTACTCCGCGCCCGTGTAAACGGTGGCCTGACCGGCGAATCGTTCAGGCCTGCGGTCCTCCGGGTGATCGTGCAGCAACACTGACGACCCGCGCATCGGCTTGCCATAAATCTGCGGATAGGGACCGGGCAGGTCGTGCTCGAAGTCCGAGCTGCCGACAGTCAACACCAGCCGGTAGCCCTTCGGGAAGACGAAGCACATTGGCCAGATCTCGACCTGCAGTTCGTAGATCTCATTCGGTTCGAGAAGCTGGATCTCCTCGTGCGTGTGCACGGGCTGATACGGCCTGGAGGCTTGAAGATCCAGCTTTCGGTGCGACGCTCTGAGCCAGCCTTGCCCGAGAGGTGCGTTGGGTTCTACCGCCCCCACGATCAGGTGCTCCTTCCCGTCCGGAGCAAAAGCCCGCAGCGTCAGGAACAGGTCCGCATCCCGGGCGGTCGTGGAGATCCAGAGCGTGGCAGCCAGCGGGCCGGTCACCTCGGTGTCGTGCTCGAAGGGTACGGTGCTGAAGCTCACCTTGCCTGCCATGCCGTCAAACGAGAGGCAAGAATCTGTCCCGGCCGGCTCCGAGCGCAGGGCCTGTGCGCCAGCGTCCAGGTACATGGGCGTCCAGGCCGTGCGCGCCAATGGCCATTCATGCTCGTCGCGTTCCACGAAACGATCGACGTGGCGCACCTGCATCTTGATGGGCGGTTGCCGATCCCAGCCGTTGTCCTCGCCCTTGAGGAAGTGGTCGAAGAACCGCTTCTGAAGCGCAACGCCGTAATCCGTATAGAACTCCGTCCAATGCTCGAGTCCGTGCAACTCGAGCCACTTCTGCTTCGAGCCGGCCTCCAGGTAGCCTTGGACATTGCCGCGCAGGTGCAGGCCATGGCCACCCCAGTTGCCGCAGGAAAGCACCGGTACGTCGATCGCAGCCAGGTCCGCACGGCGGCCGTCGAAGTAGCTGTCAGTGATGAGTTCGGCGTTCGACTGCATCGCGTTGATATCGACGCGATTGGCGAGCAATTCCCCGTCGCTGAGCTCTGCCGGTCCGGAGATCGGCAGCCCGTTGTTGGGGTTCACTCCCGCGCGCCGCCCCAGACCGTGCTGCACGGCTTCCACCTGCTTCGGATACCAGGCTAGCATGAACGTATTGAGGATGCCGCCGTGCCGGCAGGCGTCGCGATAGTAGTCCGAAAACCCCTCGAACGGGCAGATCGCGGCCAGATGCGGAGGACGCTTCGCCGCCACCAGCCATTGGGTGGCGCCGTAGTAGGAAACGCCGGCCAGGCCGATCTTCCCGTTGCTCCACGGTTGTTTCGCTGCCCATTCAATGCAGTCGTAGAAGTCCTGTGCCTCACGCGGGGAGAAGCAATCGATGACGCCCGGCGACCGGCCAGCGCCGCGCGAGTCCACGCGAATGCAGATATAACCCAGCGGCACCCATCTCTCCGGATCCGCGGTTTCCCAGTTTGCGTGCTTGCCGCTGCTTCCCTTCAGGACTTCCGGGTGCCTGGTCGTGAGCGATTGCCATTGCGCAGCGAATCCCACCTGGAATGGCAGGCCCTTGGCGTACGGTCCGTAGGACATCAACACGGGGTAGCGTCCTTCCTCTTTCGGGCGAAAGACGTCGGCCCGAACTACCAAACCATCGTCCATGGGAATTTCAACGTCCCAATCGATTTGCATGTCTGTCTCCTGATCGGTTTGTCTTGCAAGAGTGGCGCGCCCCGGTATGGGTAAGAGACCGTCAGGCACACTGGGGGCCGGCAGCACGGTCGCATGGTTGACGCCGAAACCAATCCGGGCGTAGTCCTGGCGCTCACACCAGCCGCGGAATACGACGGTGTCGCCGTCCTCAAGGAAGCCGCGTTGCTCGCCGTTGCCGATATCGACCGGTTGCGTCCCGGATACTGTGAGTTCGATCAGCGCGCCGGCCTCGCCAGGCGAGGGACCCGAGATCGTGCCGCTGCCCAGCAGGTCGCCGCCCTGGAGATTGCAACCTCCCATGGTGTGGTGAGCAATCATCTGGCCCAGCGTCCAGTACTGGTGGCGAAAACTGGTGCGGGTCAGCGTGCGTGGTTGCAGGTCCTGTGCCAACTGACGCGCGCTGCGTATCGAAACCCCCAGCTGGATGTCAAAGGCACCGGCCGCCTCATTCTGCGCCGAACGAAGGTAGTCAAGCGGCTGTGGGCGCTCCGGGGCGCGTGTCCAGCTCGCGCGGTAAGGCAGCAGCGCTTCGAGCGTGACGATCCAGGGCGATAGCGTGGTTGCGAAGTTCTTGGCGAGAAACGGCCCGAGCGGTTACATCTCCCAGGCCTGGATATCGCGCGCGGACCAATCGTTGAGCAGGCAGAGCCCGAAGATGTGCTGCTGTGCCCTTGCCAGCGGGATAGGCGTGCCACGTTCATTGCCGATGCCAATCACCGCGCCCACTTCCAGTTCGTAGTCGAGACGCTGGCACGGTCCGTGCACGGGTGCTCCGCCGGGATCGGGACGGTACTGCCCCATCGGCCGATAGACCTGCTGGCCGCTGACGCCGATGGAAGACACGCGGCCGTGATACGCGACCGGCAGCCAGTCAAAGTTGGGATTCACCTCCAGCCCGAACTGGCGACAGCAGTTCACGGCATGGTCGAGCGAAGTATAGAAATCCGTGTAGTCGCCGATGCGTACCGGGACCGCAAACTCGGCCGCCGCCTGCGGCACCAGCGTTCCGCGTACTTGACGCTCATGCACACCTCCTGCCTCCAGCAGCGCAAAGACGCCGTGGCGCAATGCCCGCCAGGCGCTCGGACCCAGGTCCAGCAGTGCATTCAGCGTCGGCGCCGCGGCGGCCCGCGTAGCCTCGGCGGCCAGGTCTCGCAGGCAGCCTGTGCCATGCAACGCGGCCAGGTCGAGGATCTGGTCGCCGATCGCTACGCCGCCACGCCAGGCCTCGCCGCTGCCAGGCCGACGGAATATTCCGAGCGGAAGATTCTGCAGCGGAAAATCGCAGCCCGACGCATTGGCCGAGTCCAGCCAGCTGCGGCGGGAGGCATCATGGGTGTGGTTCAGCTCCATGGCGGGATCAGGCGGCATTCAGGGCATCGTCGAAGATGGCAACGGCGCGGGTCCAGCCGGCCGAAGCCCCGCGAATCTTGTGCGGGAAGCAGGAGATGTAGAAGCCATGCGGCGGCAGCGCCTCCAAGTTGTGCAGCTTCTCCAGGTGGCAATAGCCAATGTTGCGGCCCGCCTTGTGGCCTTCCCAGATCAGCGAGGCGTCCTGTGTCTCGGCATACTTGCGGGCCGTGTGCACGAACGGCGCGTCCCAACTCCACGCGTCGGTACCGGTCAGCCGCACGCCACGTTCAAGCAGGTACATGGTGGCGTCGAACCCGATGCCGCAGCCGGACGAGATGCCCGATTCTGTCGAGTTCGGCATCAACGTCGTTAGCGGTCACCACATAGCCGTCGTCCAGCCCGGTGAAGTCGAGCTTCACGCCTGGCTGGAAGCACCACTCCAGCGGCACTTCGTCAATGGTGATGGCGCGCTCGCTCTGCCCCAATGACTCGTTCATGGTGCTGTGGAAGTGATAGGGCGCATCCAGGTGGGTGCCATTGTGCGTATTGAGCTGGACGCGCTCGATCGCCCAGCCTTCACTGTCCGGCAGGTCGGACGGCTTCAGTCCCGGAAAGAAAGCCGTGACCTGCCCGGCGGTGGCACGGTGCGAGAGGTATTCGATCCGGGGGCCATAGCCGGGAGGATCGGAGACGACATCGTTTTCCAGGTAGATCGAGAGATCGACGAAGCGGCGTGTCATGGTGGCAGGTCCCCTTTGAAAATGCGTGAACGTTCTGCGCTGACTGTACGATCGTTCAGTAGCGCGCAAACGGACTGTACACTCGTACAGTCAAGCGCTACACTGGGGTAAACGCGGACGCGGATGTGACGATAAGAGGTTCGCTACAATGCCGCATCGATATGGAGGCAGCATGGAAGGCAGGGAAGCGCGGAAGCCAGCGGTCGGGGCACGGGGCAGGGCGCGGGAGGAAACGCAGGAATTGCCACTCCCGGAAGCGAGCAAGCGCGAGCGCGTGCTCGATGCAGCGGAGCGCCTCTTCGCCGAGGGCGGCTTCGACGGCGTGTCGATGCGCGATATCGCCGCAGCCGCGGACGTTGGCTTGCCGCTGATCGTTTACCACTTCGAGACCAAGCGCAACCTGTACCGCGCGCTGTTCGACCGGCGCAAGACGCTGTTCGAGGCCCGGCTGGCCGCCCTGCGCCAACCACTCGCCGCGGGCGAGGACGCGGTCGAGCACATCGTGCGCGCATTGGTGGAGCCGGTGATGCGGATTCAGGACACCGATGCCGGCATCGCCTACGCCAAGCTCGTCGCACGCGAGGCCTCCGATCCAAAAGAATCCGAGCGCGGTATTGTTGCCGACTATTTCGACCCGTTCGCCATGGAATTCGTCAAGGCGATCCGCAAGGCCCTGCCAGGCAAGAGCGCCAGCTATGCGCATTGGGCCTATCTGTTTGCCGTGGGGGCGCTGGTGATGAGCGTGTTCGACAGCCGTATCGAGCGCATCTCCGGCGGCAAGTTCAAGGCCGGCGACGTGCGGCGCAAGTCCGAATACCTGGTGACTTTCATCGCAGCGGGCATTCGCGCCGGGGCTGAGCGGACGTCGTCGAGGCGTTCCGGATAAATCACCGGTTCCGGCTGGTTTACTTTCGCGGCAAGGTGTCCTACACCCACTGAGGCGATCCCGGCTTCCAGCACGCCGGGCAAGGGGACTTCCATGGCTTTGCCGAATGCCGACCAGCCGGGTGCCGACCACTCTGACCACGTTTTCGCGGGTGCGATCCCCGACGTGTATGCGTCGCTGATGGTGCCCATGATCTTTGCGCCCTATGCCGTCGACCTGGCCGAACGCATCGCCGCGCTGCATCCACGCCGTGTGCTGGAACTGGCGGCCGGCACCGGCGTGCTCACGCGCGAGCTGGCGCGCCGGCTCGCGCCCGACGCCGCCATCGTCGCCACCGACCTCAATGCGCCGATGCTGGCGCGGGCCCAGGCCGAAGGCACGGAGCGCCCCGTGACCTGGCGCGAGGCCGACGCGATGGCGCTGCCGTTCGGCGATGCCAGCTTCGACCTGGTGGCCTGCCAGTTCGGCGCGATGTTCTTCCCGGACAAGGCCAGGGCCTTCGCCGAAGCGCGCCGCGTGCTGGTGCCCGGCGGGACGCTGGTGTTCAACGTGTGGGACCGGATCGAATTCAACGCCTTTGCCCGCGATGTCGCGGCAGCGCTGGCCCGCCTGTTCCCCGAGTCGCCGCCGGATTTCATGGCGCGCACGCCGCACGGCTATCACAGCCAGGCGGCGATCGAGCAGGACTTGCGCCAGGGCGGCTTTACCGCGCCGCCGCTGTTCGAGACCGTCACGGCCACCAGCCGCGCCGATGCCGCCCGCATCCCTGCGGTGGCGTACTGCCAGGGCACGCCACTGCGCGCGGACCTGGAGCGGCGCGGTCCCGATGCGCTGGCGCGGGCGACCGACGCGTGCGCGCAGGCGTTCCTGGCGGCATATGGAGACGGCCCCGTCTTCGGCCCGATGCAGGCGCACGTCGTGATGGCCGCTGCCGGCGCCTGAGGGATGTCCAGGCATGGCGCAAGCAGCAAGGCCGCCACTGGTCCGCCTGCCGGTGCAGCCGTCGGTCCGCCCGTCAGGCCACGCGCCGGGCTGCCGGAAAAACGGCTTATTCCCTACACTTGATGTATACGGATAACCGCCCGCAGCACGGAGCCTGGCGCACCGCACGGCGCGCCGGGAAGGGAGCCTCGGATGCAGCCGGACCAGCCAGACCACAAACCCGTGTCGCTTGCCTTGCAGGGCGGCGGCATGCACGGCGCATTCACCTGGGGCGTGCTCGACCGTCTGCTTGAGGACGGCAGGCTGGTGATCGAGGGCGTCAGCGCCACCAGCGCCGGGGCCATGAACGGCGCGGTGCTGGCCTACGGGCTGCTGCAAGGCGGCAGCGCCGGCGCGCGCGAGGCCTTGCACTCGTTCTGGCAGGCGATCTCGAACTCGGCGCAGCGCTATAGCCCGTTCCGCTGGATGCCCTGGTTCAAGACCGGCCATACGCTGGGGCTGAACCATTCGCCGCTGTATGCCATGGCCGACATTGCGCTGCGCCTGCTGTCGCCGTACCAGTTCAATCCCAACAACCTGAACCCCCTGCGCGAAGTGCTCGGCAGGCAGGTGGACTTTGCCGCGCTGCGCGAGCATTGCCCGATCCAGCTCTACCTGTGCGCGACCAATATCGAAACCGGCCGCATACGCATCTTCCCGCCGGAGGAACTGAGCATCGATGCCGTGCTGGCCTCGGCCTGTGTTCCCACGCTGTTCCAGGCGGTGTGCATCGATGGCCAGTACTACTGGGACGGCGGCTATGTCGGCAATCCGGCAATCTTTCCGCTGATCTACCACTGCCAGACGCACGACGTGGTCATCGTCCATATCAACCCGATCGTGCGCCACGGGGTGCCGACCTCGGCGGCGGATATCCTCAACCGCGTCAACGAACTCAGCTTCAACTCATCGCTGATGCGCGAGATGCGCGCCATTGCCTTTGTCACCGCGCTGATCCAGCAGGGCAAGGTGGACGGGCGCGAGATGAAGGAGATGTGGATCCACTCGATCCGCTCCGACGAGACCATGGCGGCGCTCGGCGTGTCGACCAAGTACAACGCCGACTGGGGCTTCCTGTGCGCACTGCGCGACCAGGGCAGGGCACAGGCCACGACCTGGCTGGCGCAGCACTACGACAGCATCGGCCAGCGTTCCAGCATCGACATCAGCGGCGAATTCCTGTGACGCCGCCCGGGCCCGGCTGCGCCAGCCGCCAAGCCAGGTTGCCGCGCGCGCGCGCTTCGTAGCGCGCGTGGAACGGCTCGGTGTGGTAGATGCGCGGGCTGTCCAGCAGCGCGCGCAGGAAGGCACGCTCGGCCGCGTCGTAGGCCTGGTCGTCCAGGTCGGTGCGCTCGGCGCGCAGGCAGGCGCCGTTATGGCGGAAGCGCATCCGGCTGCAGCCGAGCGCCGCCAGGTCGATATCGGCGGTAAAGCGGCCCGCTGTGCTGGCAGGGATCCCGTCGTGGACGGTTTCCAGCACCAGTGCGGCGATCCGGTCGATCCTGGCGATGCCGGCCCCCCATTGCAGGATCCAGCCGGCGCTGCGCGCTTCGTTGTCGGTCGCGCCGGGCACATAGATGACGTCATGGCACCACAGCGCCAGTTCCACCGCCTCGGCGTCGGCCACAGCGATGGCGCCGCGTGCCCAATCCAGGTCGCGCAGGCAGCGGCGGATGTGGTCGAGGGTATGGTAATGGCGGCCCGGCTCGCCATAGCGGCCGGCAAGATCTGCATAGGCATCGAGCGCACGCGCACCGCCCGCGCGCGTCCACACGGCAACGAAGCGGTCCTGCAGCAGGCGGGCCTGGAGCTGGGTCATGGGCGCGCAGGGGTTGAGGTGCCGGCTGGGGTGCCGTCGGGGGTGCCGCCTGCAGTGTCCGATACCTCGCCTCCCAGCGCCGCCAGCAGCGCGGCGGCCTCCTGCTGGTCGGCGGTGTCGCTGCCTTCGGTCAGCGGCGCAAGGTGCCGGGCCAGCGTCTCGCGCGCCACGCCGGTCTTGCCTTGGGCGTGCCACAGCCTGGCCAGGCTTAGCGCGGCGCGCAGCGCCAGCATCCTGGAGCCTTGCCCGGTGGCGATGTCGAGTGCCTGCCGGAAGCAGGCTTCCGCTTGCTGGTGTTCGTCCGGCTGCAGCCGGCACAGCATGTCGCCGCGCAGGCGCCACAGCGTGGCTTCGTCGAGCCGCTCGCCGTTCTCTTCGGCCAGCGCCAGACCGCGCCCCAGCGCTTCATGCGCGGCGTCCGTCTGTCCGGCCTTGTTGCAGGCGTCGGCCAGCAGCGACAACAGGTTGGGCGTGCCGAGTACCGCGCCGGTGGCCTCATAGGCGGCCAGGCCATGGCGGATGCGGGCGATCCCTTTTTCGACCTCTCCCAGCTCCGCCATGGCCCAGCCTTGCACCACCGTGGCCCACGCCAGGTAGATCGGGAAACCCTGTTCGCCGGAGATCGCGATCGCGGCCTCGGCATACTCGCGTGCCAGCTGCGCCTCGCGCCGGCACTGGTGCACTTCCGCGGCAAATACCAGGCACAGCGCCAGGTTGTAGGCATCGGGCCGCGCGCGCGCCATCACCAGCGCCTCCTGGCACAGCGCGCGGGCATGGTCGGGACAGCCGAGATACCACAGGATCCAGCCCAGCGTGCTGGTCGCGTGCACGGTCGGATCGCGCCCATAGCCCATCAGGAAGTCATAAGCCTGCGCGTCGGGGTGGGGCAGGGCTAGCACCGTCTCCATATGCGAGCGCGCCGCGTCGAGCTTGCCCATCCGGAACAGCGTGGCGCCCAGCACGCGATGGCCTTCGGCCAGCTGCTTGGGACGCTGCGACTGCATCGCCAGGCCGAGCAGCCGCTTGGCGAGCGGCAACGCCACCCGGTACTGCGCACGCAGCTGGTAGAAGGCCCACAGGCCAAGCTGCGCGGAAAAGACGTAGGGCGTCTGCCGTCCCTGTTCGCACAGCGCCAGCGCGCGCCGGTAATTGGCCTCGACTTCCGGCGACGCCTGCCCTCGCGCCGCCATCAGTGCCGGCCCGAGGGTCAGCAGCAGCGTCAGTTCCTGGCGCGCGCGCTCGGGCGTATCGGGCTGGCGCTTCAGCAGCTCGATGGCGGTGCTCAGGTGCCGGATCGCTTCGGCCTGCGCCGAGCGCTGCAGCGCCTGCTGGCCGGCGCAGTGCAGGTATTCGACCGCCTTGGGCACGTTGCCGCTGAGGCTGTAGTGGTGGGCCAGCTCGCTGCAATAGTCCTTGAGCCGGCCCTGGAACAGGTCCTCGATCGCCCGCGCCGTGATTTCATGCAAGGCGCTGCGCCGTTCGGTCAGCAGCGAATTGCCCGCGACTTCCTGGGTCAGCGCGTGCTTAAAGGCGTACTCGACTTCCGGGAACGCCGGCCGTTCGTGGATGAAATCCGCGGCCTGCAGGTCGGCCAGCAGCGGATGCAGCCGGTCGCCCTCCAGCCCGGCCACCCGCAGCACCAGGCTCTGCGGGAATTCCTTGCCGATGATTGCCAGCGTCTGCAGCAGTTCTTTCTGCGCCAGCGGCAACCGGTCGATACGCGCGGCCAGCACTCCCTGGACCGTGGTGGGGATATGGAGCAGCGCCGGCGCCTGCTCGATGCGGTAGCAGCCGGGCTGGCCCAGCAGCGCGCCTTCCTCGGACAGCGTCTGGACCACTTCCTCCATGAAGAACGGGTTGCCTTCGGTCTTGTCGAGGATCAGGCGCTTGAGCGGCACCAGGCTCTGGTCCTCGCCCAGCAGCGCGGTCAGCAGGCCCTGCGCCTCGGCCGGACCCAGCGGCTGCAGCCGCAGCTGCGAGTAATGCGGCCCGGCTTCCCAGCGATGGGTGTATTCGGGCCGGTAATTGACCAGCAGCACCATGCGCGCGGCGGGCACATGGTCGACCATCATGTTGAGGAAGGCCTCGGTCTCGCCATCGAGCCATTGCAGGTCTTCGAAGATCAGCATCAGCGGCTGGTTGGCGCTCTCGCGCACCAGCAGGCGGGCGATCGCGTCGAAGGTGCGCTGGCGCCGGATCGACGGGTCCATGGTCTGCAGCGGCGAGGCCGGTTCGATGGTGCCGAGCAGGTAGAGCAGGTAGGGCAGGTGATCTTCCAGCGAACGGTCGAGCGTCAGCAACCGGCCCGTCACCTTCTCGCGACAGGCGCGGTCGCCGTCCTGCGCGGTGATCTGGAAATAGTTCTTCAGCAACTCGATCAGCGGCAGGTAGGCGAAGGCCTTGCCATGCGAAACCGAGAACGTCTCCAGCACCAGGCAGCCCTGTTGCGAACGTGTCTTGAACTCATGGAACAGCCGCGACTTGCCGACGCCCGCTTCGCCGACCACGGCGACGATGCGCCCGCTGCCGGCCTTGGCATGCTCCAGCGCCTCCTGCAGGTGCTCCAGTTCCTGCTGGCGCCCGACGAAGCGCGCCAGCCCGCGGTGCGCGGCCACCTGCAGGCGCGTGCGCAACGCCCCCAGGCCCACCACCTCGTACACCGCCAGCGGCTCGCGCACGCCCTTGACGTGCGTGGTGCCCAGCGCCGTGAACTCGAAATAGCCCTCGGCGAGCTTGTGCGTGGATTCGCTGACCAGGATCGATGCCGGGGTGGCAATCCCTTCCATGCGCGAGGCAATGTGGATGGTGTGGCCGACCGGATCGTAATCGGTATGCAGGTCGTCCTTGCGGATCGATCGCACCACCACCTCGCCGGTATGGATGCCGATGCGGATCTGCAGCGGGATGCCTTGCTCCAGCCGCACCCGGTCGCTGTGGCGGTGCATCGCGCCCTGCATGCGCAGTGCGGCGTACAGCGCGCGCAGGGCATGGTCCTCGTGCGCGATCGGGGCGCCGAACAGCGCCAGGATGCCGTCGCCGAGGAACTTGGCGACATAGCCTTCGTAATGATGGACTGCCTCCATCATCAGCGTCACGACCGGGTCGATCAGGCGGCGCGCGTCTTCCGGATCCATGTCCTGCGTCAGCGCGGTCGAGCCGGCCATGTCGGCGAACAGTGCCGTGATGGTCTTGCGCTCGCCGGCGGACTCGCCGCGGGCTTCCATCGCGGCCTGTTCCGCCAGGATGCGCTCGGCGAGATGGGGCGGGGTGTAATGGACCGGGGCGGATGCAGCAGGCCGCGGCGGTTGGGGCTGCGGCACGGGTGCCGGTGCCGGTGCTGGTGTATCGGCCAGGGACACGCCGCAGGCCCGGCAGAATTTGGCGGCGGGCGTGGCTTCGGCACCACACTGCGGACAAATGCGGGCAAGCCTTGTCCCGCACTCCTCGCAGAAGTTGGCGCCCGCAAGGTTCGCGAAGCCGCAATGCGTGCAGCGCATTTCGCCTCCTGACCGGACCGGGTCATGCCGACCCGCCTGTTCAGACTATTAGAGGCAGATTTGGGCGGCGTGGCAAGGTGAGGGCGGTGGCGGGACGCCGGTGGCGCGGTGGTGGCGGCAGAGCGCCGGGTTCGGCACAATGCAGGGCCAGCCATGTGCCGCGGGCACGGCATCCGCTTGAGGAGCAGCGCCATGAAAAAGAGCGAGGGACAGGACAGCAGGCAGGACAGCATTCCGGCTTCCGAGCTGATCGACGCCAGGATCCGGGAACTCGACGACTGGCGCGGCCAGATGCTCGGCCGCCTGCGCGCGCTGGTCAGGGAAGCCGACCCCGAAGTCGTCGAGGAATGGAAATGGCGCGGCGTCCCGGTCTGGTCGCACGACGGTATCGTCTGCACCGGCGAGACCTACAAGAACGTGGTCAAGATGACCTTCGCCAAGGGCGCGGCGGTGGACGATCCTGCCGGCCTGTTCAACGCCAGCCTGGAGGGCAACACCCGGCGCGCCATCGATTTCCAGGAAGGCGACAAGATCGACGAGAAAGCGCTGAAGGCGCTGGTCCGCGCCGCCGTGGCGCTGAACCAGTCCAAACGCCGGCGCTAGCCTCGGGCGGCGAGGCGCCGCTGCTGCCGGCGCATGCCATCGAAGATCGCATCGGCCAGGTCCATGGGGAATTCCGGTGGCAGCGCTGAAGCGGCGGCGTCGATGGCCCGGCTGGTCTGCGACCCGACCTCGTCGAGCATCGACTCGACATCGCCGGGCGGGAAGCCGATGCGCTGTCCCTGGGCAACCCAGTGCCGCCGCTGGATTTCCTGGATGGCGTAGTGCGAATTCTTGCCGTGCAACGCCATCGCCAGCCGGGCCCGTTGCGGCGCCACCTGGTTCTTGCCTTTGCCGATGATCGGATGCGCCGACAGGATGTCGTACAGCGGCGTCGCTTCATAGCGGCTGCCCGGCAGATGGCTGATGCTGAAGTTCTTGCCATGGCCATCGGTGGCCGCGAGCAGCCAGAAGACGATCTGCGCGAGAAAGAAGTTGCGGCGATCGGACAGCGCCGAGCGCGAGCCCGAGAGGATCTCCGCGATCTGCTGGATGCCCGGCCCGCCGTCCGACTCGTATTTCTGCAATGCCGACGTCCCGGTGGCCTGGCACATGTCTTCCTGCGGCAGCCGCAGCAGCCAGGAACCGTCGGCCGAGGGCTTGCGGTCGAAGCGTTCGACGACCAGTGCCTTGATATCCCCGAAGCGCGCGATCTCGCAGGCAGCGACCGGCAGGCCGAAGGCGGCGACGATCCTGGCGCAGAGCCATTCGTTTTCCACCGAGGTCCGCATGTCGGCGCGCATATTGCCCACCAGTCCCATCGGCAGCTTGAAGATATGCGTGGTGGGCGTACTGCCTTGCGGCAACAGCCATTGCCCGTCCCAGCGCAGCAGCGCGGTCTTTTCCTGCGCGCCGGCGATGGACAGGCGCAGGTCATCGATGGGCTCGCGCAGCCCGAGCACGGGCTCGGCCGTGGCCTCGTGCAGCAGGGTGGCGATGTCCGTCTCGGACAGCGGGCGGCCCTGGACGCGCTTCAGCGCCATCGGCGCTTCCTGCGCCGGCAGCATCTGGAGGGCGCCGGCGCAATCGCGGCCGAGCTTGGCCAGCAGCGCGAAGGCGTCGGTCCCGCCGGTCTGGTACCGGGCCGCGATGCGCCGTCTGATGGCGTCGCTGTCGGGCAGCAGGTTGTCGAAATAGTTGGCGACTGCCGGCCCACGGTGTGGCTGGTTGCCTGGCGTAAAGGGCAATGACAGGGACAGCGGCCGGCCTTGCGGGTCGGCAATCCAGTCATCGCGATACGCCAGCCGGTCGCCGGCGGGCGTGGTTTCCCAGTGACCCACCGGCAATCCGTTCATCCACAGGTCGAGACGCTTCGCTTGCGTGCCGCGCGCCATGGCTACCAGTCCTCCCGCGGTGGCTGGCCGGTCTTGCCGGCGGTCCGGCTTGCCTTGCGCTTCACGGGCATTTTCGGCTGTTCTACCTGTGTCACCCGGCGCGGATCCTCTTCCGGCGGCGTCACGGTGCCGGAAGGAGGCTCCGGTTCCGGCTGCATGGCGATCTCTGGTGCAGGGGAAAGGACCATCTCCACGCCAAGCACGCGCAGCGCCTTGAACAGCCGCTCCACGCTGGCCGCGGCGGGGTTGGCTTCCAGTTCGGCATAGGTCTGCTGCCTGACGCCGAGATAAGCCGCCATATTTGCCTGCGTCAGGCCCCTGGACTTCCTGAAGCCCTGCAGGATCGGCCGCAGCTGGCTGAGTGTCTGGATGGAATAGTGCATATCGGCGGCTGCCGGCCCGGGATGGCCGGCCATCGTTTGCTGACGATATACAGGATATAACCTGTTTTACGCTTTTACAAGCTGTGGCCTGTATTACTGTCGAACAGGTTATGGCCTGTATTGCGAGGTAACAGGAAATCCCCTGTAAGCAAACCGGAATCGTGCCAAATGTGCCGCGGCCTGCAGCCTGGCGCCGCCAGTGCAGAGTATGGTGGCAATCGATCTGGCTGAACCAGGATCGCAGTCCTAAGATCATCCTTGCTGGTAGCGGCATGGCCACGGGCGGCCGCGTCGTATCGGCTCGGTGAATCAAAGCATGCAGATCCTTCACAACCAGCAGGCCCACACCATGAATTTCAAGACGATCCTTGTCGACCTGACCGATGGGCCGGCGTGTGCGGCGCGCGTCGAGAGCGCAGCGCAGGTTGCGGCGGCATTCGACGGCAGCGTGGTCGGACTCACGGCAACCGGGACGCAACTGGAGCCGTTTCGCGGTGCAGGGGAAGAGGCCGGACGATATGCCGCCCTCGCACGGGACAAGCTCCAGCACCTGGCTGCGAGACAACATGAAGCGCTGCGGGAGTGGGTGGGGCGAGTCTCGCCGGCGATTCCAACGCGGCATGTCGTGGTTGAAGCTGAAGCCGGCTGGGCGCTGGCTACACACGGCCGTTTCGCCGACCTTATCCTGCCCGGACCGCCCTCCGTACACACCGACATTCCCATCGGACTGCCGGGCGTTGCCGAGTATGTGATGCTGCAAGCGGGACGGCCCATCCTGCTACTGCCGGGGCTGGCCAGCGTCACCCTGGAAGGCCGCGTCGCGATAGCGTGGAATGGCTCGCGGGCGGCCGCCCGGGCGGTAGCGGATGCGATGCCATGGCTGGCGCGTGCCGCCGCCGTGTCTGTCCTGGTGGTTGCGACGGCGAACGAAAGCCGTGAGCCGCAGGCTCACGAAACCCATGAAAGCGACGCGAGCCACGAGAGCGGGCAGCGCCTCATGGCCTGGCTGGCTAGCCACGGCGTCGAGGCTGACCTGCATGTGGAGCAGGGTGACCCGGATGAGGCGCTGCCGCGGCTTGTCGACGCCGTGCAGGCCGGCCTGCTCGTTGCAGGCGGCTATGGCCACTCGCGCCTGCGCGAGCTCGTGCTAGGAGGATCGACCCGCTGCCTGCTACGCCAGTCTGCCTTCCCGGTCTTCATGTCGCACTGACGAGGACATTTGCCACGGCGTCACGCATTTCACGTCCTCGTCCGGCCCGCCGCCAGTACGGCGCATGCGTGCAGCCACCACGCTGGTCGCGCTTCGCGCAGCCTGTACTTCGATGCCGGCGCAAGCCTAATCGTAGTGCAGGTCGATACCAAAACCTCCGGCCAGCTCGCAGTCGACGATGCCTGCCGCATAGGCAAAGAGCCATTCTTCGGCCTGTTGCAGGCTGGCGGGCGGGTTAGGCCAGTCTGGCGTAAAGCGGATGCCGAGACCACCGTCTGGCGCGGTGAGATCCACGCGACCGCAGGGCCTGCCCGGTTCGACGGTGCCCGGCACGCATAGGACAACGTGAAACCCTTTGTACGAACGTCTTGTTTCAGTCACATCCTGCCTCCAGGAAAATGGGGGGCGCTACCACGTGCTGGTTCCTGTAGACCTACGAGCCCATCATGATGGGCACAAAACTCCATTTTGTAGCAGCAAAGCGGTAATGTCCGGTTTTAGCAAAGCAGAAATGTCCGCCTGAGGCGCTCTTCATGGTATTCAG
>NZ_JAGIQB010000029.1:0-94666 GCF_017815025.1 Cupriavidus phytohabitans | reverse complement strand
CACCATCGACGCCGAGATCGAGAAACTTCTCTCCGGCTACGGCTCAAAGTTTGAAATCCGTTTCTCGTGAATACTTAAGTGTCGTGTGACTCGCTTAATCGGATAAAGCGACACCTAACCGGAGAACCTTGCATGCAGTCGCTGAAGATCATTTGCCCCAACGGCCATCTCGGCTTTGCGCCGCTGCGCACCGGCAGCTTCGAGCTTGGCGTGGCCGCCCGGCCGGACTACATCGCGGCCGATTCGGGCAGCGATGACGTGGGCCCGGTGCCGCTCGGCTCGGATACTTCGACCAGCCCCGAGGCGTGGCAGCGCCACGACCTGGAGCACATGCTGCTGGCCTCGCGGCGCCTGGGCGTGCCGATGATCATCGGCTCGGCTGGCGACACGGGCACCAACAGCCGGGTCGACCTTTACGTCAGCATCATCCGCGAACTGGCGCAACGGCACGGGCTCAGGCGCTTTCGCATCGGCTACTTCTACTCGGAGGTTCCCACGTCGCTGGTCCGCGAGAAGCTCGGCGCCGGCGAGACCATCCGGGGCCTCGACGGCTTTGCCGACCTGACGCTGTCCGAGCTGGACAGCACCGAGCGCATCGTCGCTATGGCCGGCGTGCATCCGTATCTCGAACTGCTGCGCCAGGGCGCAGACGTGATCATCGGTGGCCGCAGCTCCGACGCCGCCGTGTTTGCCGCGCCGGCGCTGCACCATAGCTTCGCGGCGGACCACGCCTACTATCTGGGCAAGGTGCTGGAGTGCGCCTCCTTCTGCGCGGAGCCGTATGGCGGCAAGGAAACGGTACTGGGCGAGATCACCCGCGACGACGTCCGCGTCACCGCGATGCATCCGGACCAGCGCTGCACCGTTGCCTCGGTGGCCGGCCATGCCATGTATGAACGCTCCAACCCGTTCGAGGAATTCGTCGCGGGCGGCAGGCTCGACATGCGCCATTGCCGCTACGAGCAGCTCGATCCGCGCACCACCCGCATCACCGGTTCGCGCTTCGAGCCCGACCAGCTCGTGCGCGTCAAGCTGGAAGGCGCCGGCAAGGTCGGCGAGCGGTATGTGGGGCTTTGCGGCATCCGCGACCCGTACACGATTGCCAATGTGGACCGCGTGATCGCCTGGGCCCGCGACCAGGTGCGCGCGCGCTTCGGCGATAACGGCTACGAGCTGCACTACAACGTCTACGGACGCGACGGCGTGATGGGCGAGCTGGAACCGCTGCGCGACCGTCCCGGCCATGAGTTGTGCGTCATGGTGCAGGGCGTGGCGCCAACGCGCGAGATGGCGGAGGAAGTCGCGATGATCGGCCTGCGCCAGATGTTCTATGCGCGCCTGCCGGACGTCAAAGGCACCGCCGGCTCGGTGTCGTTCCCGCTGGACGAGGTGCTGCGCGCCAGCCCCGCCTATCGCTGGACGCTGAACCACACGATGGCGGTGCACGATCCGCTGGCACTGTTTCCCACCCATGTTGTCGAGGCCGGCGTCTGAGGCGCCAGGTTTCCAGGAGATCCATCATGACCACTGCCAATCCGACCGCGTTCGCCGCGCCCGCCCCCCATGCGCCCGCGCAGAAGCTGCACGAACTTGCCAAGACCATCCGCAGCAAGAACGCCGGGGTCAACAAGATCACGTTCGACATCATCTTCCGCGAGGCGGCGCAGTATGAGCGCGTCAAGCGGTCCCGGGTGCTGAGCCGCGAAAGCATGGCCGCGCTGTTCGGCGTCCCGGCCACGCGCATCAGCGATTTCGTCGAATACGATCCGGCCTTCGCGATCAAGTTCACCATGTACCGCCAGCGCCCGAGCGGCAGCGCCGGCGACGGCGACATCTTTGGCGCCCAGCAGTATGCACCGCTGCTGGAACTGGAGATTCCGGCCTGACCTGCGCACAGCCAGCGCGGCCGGCCCGGCTGGCCGCGCGCGGGCCTGTGGCATCGCCGGCGCCGCCCGGTTGCGCCGGCGGTGCCGTCCTGCAGCCTTGCTGCACTACGATGAGTTCGGACAGACGTATGAACAAGACCTCTTTCAAGCGCATTTGGACCCGCCTGGCGCGCACCCTGCCGGCGGCTATTGCCACGGCAGCGCTGGCGCTCGCCGCCACGGCCGGCGCCGCGCCCGCGGACAATGCAGCTGCCGTGCCGCCGCTGATGCGGATCGTGGTGCCGTTCTCGGCAGGCGCCAGCAACGACGTGATCGCGCGCGCGATTGCGCCGGCATTGGCCCGTCAGCTCGGCAACACGGTGATCGTGGAGAACCGGCCCGGCGTGGCAGGCGTGCTGGGCGCGGATTACGTCGCCAAGTCGCCACGCGACGGATCGGTGCTGTTGCTGACGTCGTCGACCTTCCTGACCGCCGCGGCGACGCAAGCGCGCTCGCCATATGACCCGCTGACCGCGTTCGCGCCGGTTGCGCTGGTTGCCGACGGGCCGCTGCTGCTGGCGGTGTCGTCCACGCTCGCGGCGTCGAAGTCGATCCGCACCGCCGCGGAACTGATCGCCGCCGCGCGCGCGAAGCCGGGGGCCATCACCTACGGCTCGGCCGGCGTCGGATCGCTGGGCCACCTTGCGTCAGAGATGCTGTGCGACGCCTCCCGGGTGCAGATGATGCACGTGCCGTACAAGGGCGCGGCCAATGCGCTGATCGACCTGGCCGCGGGGCAGATCGATGTGATGATGTCGAACTACAGTTCGATCGCCACGCAGATCAAATCCGGCAAGGTCAAGCCGCTGGCCGTGACGTCGGCCACACCGAATCCCGCTTTCCCGGAGTTGCCAACGCTGGCGGCGTCGGTGCCGGGCTATGGCATCGAGATCTGGGTCGGGGTGCTGGCCCCGGCCGGGACGCCGGCGGCGCTGGTGCAGCGGCTCAATCGGGAAATCGCCGAGATCGCTGCCTCGCAGGAGGTGCGCATGGTGCTGGAGCCGGATGGCTCGCGTCCGCTGGCTGTCAGTCCGGCCGAGTTTGGCGCGCGGATGAAGCACGATCTCGCGCAATGGAAGCGGATTGCCGCGGAACGCAAGATCATTGCGGAATAGCCCCATGCGTCACACTATCGGCCGTATGCGAATCGGTAATCGAGAGCGTATCCGGTAGGTGTTTGGATAAGCCGCATAGGTGATCTGGCAATTTGGGCGCTCGGCCGGCATATGCAATGTGGTAAGCCGATGTGCCATAAATAGACGAAGTAGTAATCGACGTATAAACTCTGGTAATCCTCCATGCCTCCATTACCTCACTCCTCAGTCCGCTTATGGCTTACGCTCCACTCGGCTACAGCGCCCTGATTGCCAGGTTCAAGCTGCGCGTTCCGCCCCTGCATTCGATATCGGAACTGGCGGACAAGACAGGCGTGCTGAGCACGCATACCGGCGCCGACGGCAGCGTAAAGACTGTCTATCCCAGAAATCGCTACCGCGGCGACGATACGACCCTCGACCATCTCACCTTTGCGCTGCGCAAGGAACCGCTGAATCTGACCGTGCTGGCCGCGCTGTTCGAGCATCAGGAGGCGGTTGAGGAGGTACGGCAGTGGCTGGCGGCTTCGCCCGGATCGCGGTACGCGCGGCTCAGCGGTTTCTATGCCAAGTGGCTTGCCGGCGCGCAGTTCGACTACAAGCTGCCGGCGGGAACCGCCCGCGTTGCGGCGCTCGACGAAGCGGACTACGTTACGGGCGACAGCCAGCTCGACGCCCAGTTCGGCATTGTGAACAACCACCTCGGCCCGGCGGCATTCTGCCCCTTGGTGCGCCGCACCGAGCGCCTCCAGGCATTCATCGGCGCCGATCTCCCGGGCAAGATCGCCGCCGCGATCAACCGGCTCGAACCGGAAGTCCTGGCGCGCGCGGTGGACTATCTCTACCTCGCCGAAACGCGTTCGACCTATTCGATCGAGAAAGAGCTGCCCGACAACCAGCGTGTCGCCAGGTTCAGGCGCCTGCTGGAGTTTGCCGGTGCGGCCGTGCCGCTCGACGAGGCGCAGTTCTGCGAATGGCAGAACGAGATCATTTCATCGATCCGGGCGGAGTACGCCTATCGCGATCGCCAGAACTGGCTCTCGCGCGGCGGACGGCTGCGCAACATTGCCGACTACATCCCGCCGCCCCCGCAGCAGGTCGAGCCGATGATGGAAGGCCTGGCGCAGGTTGCCGGCCTGATCAAGACAAAAGCGGCGCACCCCCTGGTCATCGCGGCGTGCGTTGCATTCGGCTTTGTCTATATCCACCCGTTCTACGACGGCAACGGGCGCCTCCACCGCTTCCTGATCCACCATCTGTTGCGCCAGGCCGGCGTGACGCCGGAGGGCGTCGTGTTGCCGGTATCGGCCAGCATGCTGAAAAACCTGCCGGTCTACGCCGGCTTGCTGAAGGACTACTCGGCGCCTCGCACGGGACTGCTGAACTATGTGCTTGACGCGGACAGCGACACGATTCTCATCAAGTCGCCACAACCCTATTGGCTCTATGCCTCGTTCGATGCGACGGCGCTTTGCGAGTTTGTCTTCGAATGCGTCCAGCAGTGCGTCGAGGAAGACCTGGCGCTGGAGATCCGTTACCTGAAGGCCTTCGATGCCAGCGTGGCCCGCATCGAAGGATGGCTGGACCTGCGCCAGGCGCGCCTCACCAACCTGATCGACCTGGTCGTGCAGAACCACGGCGAGCTCTCCAACCGCAAGCGCGCGAAATTCACCGAGTTGTCCGATGCGGAGATTGCACGGATCGAGGAAGTGGTGCGCGACGAATTCGCGGACTACTTCGAAGCCACGGCAAAGGCGGCCTGATTTCGCGAGCGTGCTTCAGGCACCTCGGGCGCCTCGGGCGCCGCACGATTGCCAAAATCGGATATCCGTAGCGGCCACTGCATGGCCCGATCAGGCCATGCGGGCGCCAGGGATGCCGGCCCTCGCGCCCGGCGCCCCTCGCCGCACCGCCGCACGCACGCCGCGACTCAGTAGATCTCCCGGTACGCCGGTTGCCGATTCCGGCTAACGCCCAGGCCCCGCCACTTCATAGACTGCCTCCATCCCGCTTCCCACAGGAGACAGTCGTGACGCACCCAAGCAGGAACGCACGCCCCGCCACCAGAGCGCGGCAGTTCGCACGTTCCGCACCCCCGGCGCTGCGCGCATGGTGCCTTGCCATGTCGCTCGCATCGCTCGCCATCGGCGCGGGCAGCGCCGTCGCCGAGCTGCCGCCCGAAACGCTGACGATGGCCACGCTGGCGCCGGCCGACGAAAACCGCCTTTACGTCTCCGACGTTGCGTTCCGCCACATGGTCGACGGCCGCCTGCACGTGGTCGACGGCAAGCAGATGAAGTACCTCGGCCTGGTGCCGACCGGCTTCGGCGGACAGTCGCTGCTGTCGCCGGACAAGCGCACCATCTATGTGGTCTCGACCTTCTACCCGCGCCTGTCGCGCGGCGAGCGGACCGACGTGGTCAGCCTGTACGATGCCGGCACGCTGGCCTACCGCGGCGAGATCGTGATCCCGCCACGCCATGCGCAGTCGCTCAACTACCGGGGCATCATCGCCACGTCCGCGGACGGCCGCTTCCTGTATGTGCAGAATGCCACGCCGGCGACCTCGGTCAGCATCGTCGACCTGAAAGAGAACAAGCTTGCGTCCGAAGTCCAGACGCCGGGTTGCTGGGGCATCCTTGCCAGCGCCGCGTCGAGCCAGCGCTTTCACTCGCTGTGCAGCGACGGCGCCATGCTGACCGTCACGCACGATACCAATGGCCAGCCTGCCGGCCAGAAGCGCAGCGCGCGCATGTTCGATCCGCAGGAAGACCCCGTTTTCCTGCATGCGGAGCGCATCGGCAACACGCTGTACTTCGTTTCCTTCAACGGCAACGTCTATACCGCCGACCTCTCGGGCGAAGCACCGTCCTTTGGCAAGCCGTGGCCCATCGTCGATACGGCCGACACCAGGGGCGGCTGGAAGCCCGGCGGCTATCAGCTGTTCGCGCTCCACGCCGCCACGCAGCGGCTCTATGTCGGCATGCATCCGAAGAGCCGCGAGGGCTCGCACAAGACGCCCGCGGCGGAGATCTGGACCATCGACCTGGCCAGCCGCAAGCGCGTGGCGCGCGCGCCCGGGCAGAACGCGCTGGCACTGACCATCACGCAAGGCGCCAGGCCCACGCTGTACGCGCTCGACGCGATCAAGGCGGGCGTGGTCGCGCTGGATCCCGCGGCACGGCTGAAGCCGGTCGCGCGGCTGGATAACGTGACCGAGAACGCCGTGCAGGTGGAGGCCCATCAATGACCGCCGCCCTGCTGTGCGCCGATCCCCTTGTCACCGCTGCCTGCAGTGCGGCCGCGGCGCTGGTGCTGCTGATGTCGGTGCTGCCCAAGCTGCGCGACTTTGCGCGCTTCCACGCGGCCCTCGACGCCTACCAGCTGGTTCCCGCCGCATGGACCCGTGCCGCGGCAATGGCCTTCGTTGCCGCTGAAACGGGCGCCGCGCTGCTGCTGGTGGCACGGCCCCTGCAGGCGGCTTCGGCGGTCGCCGGGCTTGCCGTCGTCGGCCTCGCCACCGCTGCCGTCGGCATCAACCTGGCGCGCGGCCGTCGCGATATCCGCTGTGGCTGCGATGCCGAGGGCGTGCCGTTGTCGGGCGGCCTGGTATGGCGCAATGCCGCCTTGCTGGCGGTACTGGGCGCGGCGGCCGCATCCGCCGCGGCAGCGCCCACGCGCGCCCTGGCACCGCTCGACTTTGCCGCCGCTGGCTTCTGCGCCCTGGCGCTGCTGCTGATGTGGCTGGCCAGCACGCAATTGCTGGCCAACGCGGCACGTACCCGCGCCTGACCATCCCTTGATTTCCTTCTGACCGAGACCGTGATGACTGCTCTTGTGATAGCAAATATCGTGCTGTGGATCGCCGTGCTGGCGCTGCTGCTTGGCCTGTATGCGCTGGCCCGCCAGGTCGGCATCCTCTATGAACGCGTGGCCCCGATGGGCGCGCTGGTGATCGACGCCGGCCCGCGCGTCGGCCAGCCGTTGCAGCCGTTCGCGCTGCAGGACGTGCGCGGCGGCCAAGTCTCCGTTGGCGGCCAGCAAGCCGCCGCCACGCTGATGTTCTTCCTGTCGCCAACCTGCCCGATCTGCAAGAAGCTGATCCCGGTGCTGAAGTCGATCCGCGCCAGCGAACGCGGCTGGCTGCGCATCGTGCTGGCGTCCGACGGCGAGCAGCCGGAGCATCTCGCCTTCCTGAAGCAGGCCGGCCTGGGCGAATTCGAATACGTGTTGTCGAAGGAACTCGGCATGCACCTGCAGATCGGCAAGCTGCCTTACGGTGTGCTGCTGGACCAGCAAGGGACGCTGCGCGCCAAGGGCCTGGTCAATTCGCGCGAGCAGCTGGAAAGCCTGTTCACCGCCATGGACCTGAACGTGGCGTCGGTGCAGCAGTTCCTTGAAACCCACGCCTGAGCGCAAAGGAGAACGTGTGATGTGGTTCGACAACCTCTTCGAGCGCCAGGCGCGCCGGGCCGCGCAACGCGTCGGCCGCCGCAGCGTGCTGGCCACGCTGGGCAAGGCGATGGTCGGCGGCATGGCGCTGCCGGTACTGCCTTTCGACCGCAGCGCGCATGCCGCCAGCGCGCACGGCGCGCGCGCCGGCAAGCCGGCCGACGAAACCGCATGCGACTACTGGAAATACTGCGCTGTCGACGGCTTCCTGTGCTCGTGCTGCGGCGGCACTTCGACCACCTGCCCGCCCGGTACCGAACCGTCGAAAGTGTCGTGGGTCGGCACCTGCCGCAACCCTGCGGACGGCAAGGACTACATGGTCAGCTACAACGACTGCTGCGGCAAAACTACCTGTGGCCGCTGCGAATGCAATACCAACGAGCGCGAGCGCCCGGGCTACAAGCTTGGCGTCCACAACGACGTCAACTGGTGCATGAGCAACACCAGCACGATGTTCCACTGCACCACCTCGATCATTCTCGGAGTCCAGGAATGAAGCCGTCCGTCCTGATCGCCACCGCCGGGGCGGCACTGCTGGCCGCCCTGCCCGCCGCCGCGGCCGACCTTGCCGCGCAGGGCAAGGACCTGTTCGCCGCCAACTGCGCGGCTTGCCACAACGCCGACGCATCCGGGATTGCCGGGGTCGCGCCGCCGCTGGCCAATGCGCTGCGCGACCGGCTGGGCGCGCCGGCAGGCCAGGCCTACCTCGCCAACGTGCTGGTGCACGGGCTGGCGGGCCCCATCGAATCGCAGGGGCAGTCCTTCAACGGCATCATGCCGCCCTTTGCCGCGCTGCCGGACGCCTCGCTGCTGGCGGTGATGGCGTGGCTCAACACGCAGAACGGACAGGCAGCGACTGCCGGCGGCGCCGAAGCGCTGGCCAAAGCGCGCGCCGAGCGCAAGACGCCGGGCGCCGTGCGCAAGCTGCGCGAGGCCCGCTGACATGGGCCGCGCCGCGCCACGCCGCGTCGTGCGAGTCGTGCGGATCGCGGCCACCCTGGCCTGCTGCCTGGTTGCCGCGGCGGCGCATGCCGAGGGCAGGCTGCAGCGCGGCCAGGCCAGCTACATGCTGCACTGCTCGGGTTGCCACCTGCCGGATGGCTCGGGCAAGCCGGCCGCCGGCATTCCCGACATGCGCCTCACCGTGCCACAGCTGCTGCGCTCCGCCGCGGGCCGCGCGTTCCTGGTGCAGGTGCCTGGTACGTCCGGCTCGGACTTGACCGATGCGCAGATCGCCGAGCTGATGAACTGGATGCTGCCGGCGCTGACCGCGCAGCACGACGCGGCCCCGTACACGCCGCAGGAAGTGACCCGCTACCGCAATGACCGGCTCGACGATGTCGCCGCGCACCGCGCCGCGATCCTGCCGGGCCGCTGAACCCGAAACACCCACACCGACAACGATCCGACGAGGAGACCCATGGACACCCGCACCGACCTGCTTCTGCCCGCTACCCGCGCCTTCCTGCAACGCCCCAAACGCATGCTGATCGGAGGCCAGTGGGTCGCCGCTGCTGACGGCGGCGTCTTCGTCAGCGAGGACCCCGCCACCGAATCGCCGCTGGCCGAGGTGCCCGCCGGCAAGCCCGCCGACGTCGACGCCGCCGTGCAAGCCGCGCGCCAGGCCTTCGGGCAAGGCGCATGGGCCACGATGCGCCCGTCCGACCGCGAGCGCCTGCTGCTGCGCCTGGCCGACCTGGTCGAGGCCAATGCCGACGAACTGGCGCAGATCGAGGCGCTCGACAACGGCAAGCCGGCCAGCATGGCGCGCGCCGTCGACGTGGCCACCGCCGCCAGCTTCCTGCGCTACATGGGCGGATGGGCGACCAAGCTGCACGGCGAGAGCCTGGACGTGTCGGTGCCGCTGGTGCGCGAGCGCGAGTTCGTCGCCTTCACCCGGCAGGAGGCGGTAGGCGTGGTCGGCGCCATCATCCCGTGGAACTTCCCGCTGCTGATGGCGGCGTGGAAGCTCGGTCCGGCGCTGGCGTGCGGCTGCACGGTCGTGCTCAAGCCGGCCGAGGAAACGCCGCTGTCTGCGCTGCGCCTGGGCGAGCTGATCGTGGAAGCCGGCTATCCCGCCGGCGTGGTCAATATCGTGACGGGCGGCGGCGCGGACTGCGGCGCGGCGCTGGCGGCGCATCCGGACGTCGACAAGGTCGCCTTCACCGGCTCGACGGAGGTCGGCAAGCTGGTCGGCACTGCCGCCATGCAGCGGCTGGCCCGCGTCACGCTGGAGCTCGGCGGCAAGTCGCCGGTGATCATGCTCGACGACATGCCGCCCGAGGCCGCGGCGGCCGGCGCCGCGCAGGCCATCTTCTTCAACCAGGGGCAAGTCTGCACCGCGGGTTCGCGGCTCTACCTGCCGCGCAAGCATTTCGACGCCACCGTGGCGGCGCTCGCCGGCATCGCCAACGGCTTCCGGCTGGGCGCGGGCATCGAGCCCGATACCACCATGGGGCCGCTGGTCTCGGCACGCCAGTGCCAGCGCGTTGCCGGCTATGTGCAGGCGGGCGTGCAGGACGGCGCGACGCTCGTCTGCGGCGGTCCGGCGGACACGTCGCGCGGCCATTTCTTCCGCCCGACGGTGCTCGCCGGCGCGCCGGACACTGCCAGCGTGGTGCAGGAAGAAATCTTCGGGCCGGTGGTGGTGGCCCTGCCCTACGACGAGATCGACGAGGTGGTCGGCCGGGCCAACGGCACGCCGTTCGGGCTCGCCGCATCGGTGTGGTCGAACGACCTGTCGCGGGTGCACCGGCTGGTGCCGCGCATCAAGGCCGGCACCGTGTGGGTCAACTGCCATAACCTGCTCGACAACGCCATGCCGTTCGGCGGCTTCAAGCAATCGGGGATCGGCCGCGAGATGGGCCGCGCCGTGTTCGAACACTACATCGAGACCAAGTCGGTGATGATCGCTGTCTGAGCCGCGGACCGCCAGCAATGAGTACGACCATGAAGACCACTTCTCCCTGCCCCGCCGCCGCCGCCGCTGTGGCGCAGCCGGCCCGCCGCCAGTGGCTGGGCCGGCTGGCCGGTACCGCCCTGACCACGGCCGCGGCCGGCGCCGCGCTGTCGCGCCCGGCTACTGCCGCAAGCCTTGATGCCAACGCGGCGGGCCAGGCGGCAAGCGGCACGCCCGACCCGATCGTGATGATGCCGGCCTGGAAACTGTCGCGCGAGATCTATGCGCGGCGCGTCTCGTGCCGCGAGGTCATGGCGGCCTATCTGTCGCATATCGATCGGGTCAACCCTGCCGCCAACGCCATCGTTGCCCTGCGCGAGCGCGACGTGCTGCTGCAGGAAGCCGCGGCCGCCGACCAGGCGCTGGCCGCCGGCAAGCCGGGCGGCTGGATGCACGGCATGCCGCAGGCACCGAAGGATCTCGCGCTGACGCGCGGCATCCGCACCACCTTTGGTTCGCCGATCTTCAAGGACAACGTGCCGGCGACCGACGCGATCATCGTCGAGCGCGTGCGCAAGGCCGGCGCCATCCTGGTCGGCAAGACCAATACGCCGGAGTTCGGGCTGGGCTCGCAAACCTTCAACACCGTCTATGGCGCCACCCGCAACCCCTATGACGCCACCCGTTGCGCCGGCGGCAGCAGCGGCGGCGCGGCCGCGGCGCTGGCGATGCGGATGCTGCCGGTCGCCGACGGCAGCGACTTCGGCGGCTCGTTGCGCAATCCCGCCGGCTATTGCAACGTGTATGGCTTCCGCCCGTCGATGGGCCGGGTGCCCTACGGCCCGACCGCCGAGGTTTTCCTGCAGCAACTTGGCTACGAAGGGCCGATGGGCCGCACCGTCGCCGACGTCGCGTTGCTGCTGGCCACGCAGTCAGGGCCCGACCCGCGCACCCCGCTGGCGCTCGAGCGCGACGCAACGCTGGCCCGCCTCACGCCCGACAACGTGATGGTGACGCTGGACGCCGACCTGAAAGGCAAGCGCGTGGCGTGGCTGGGCAACTGGGACGGCTACCTGCCGATGGAAGACGGCATCCTGCCGTTGTGCGAGCAGGCGTTGCAGGCATTCCAGGCCTTCGGCGTTTCGGTCGACGCCATCAAGCCGCCCTTTGCGCCGGAACGCCTGTGGAAGACCTGGCTGGTCCACCGGCATTTCCTGGTCGGCAACGGCATGTTGCCGTTCTACCGCGACCCGGCCAAGAGGGCGCTGCTCAAGCCCGAAGCGGTCTGGGAGATCGAAGGCGCGCTCAAGCTCGATGCCGGCGACATCTATGCCGCCAGCGCCGAGCGCAGCGCCTGGGCGCAGGCGCTGCAGCAGGTCTTCGCCAGGCATGACTTCATCGCGGTGCCGACCGCACAGGTGTTTCCGTTCGACGTGCGCGAGCCGTGGCCGAAACAGATCGCCGGCAGGCAGATGGACACCTATCACCGCTGGATGGAAGTGGTGTTCCCCTGGACGCTGTCGGGTTGCCCGGTAATCAGCGTGCCAGCGGGCTTCAGCCGCGATGGCCTGCCGATGGGCATGCAGCTGATCGGCAGGCCGCACGACGACCTGGGCGTGCTGCGGCTGGCGCGCGCCTATGAGCAGGAGCGCGACTGGGTGGGCCGCCACCTGCCGCGCGCGATGATGGCCTAGGCCTGGGCCAACCCGCGGCGCCGTGCCAGCGTTTGCGACGGCAGTTCGCCGAAGAAGGCGCGGTACTGCGCCGCGAAACGCGGCAGATGGTGGAAGCCGAACCGCGCCGCCACGGTGCCGACCGGCTCCACCGGGCCGGCGCGCAGCGCCAGGCGCACGCCGTTCATCCGCACCGCGCGCACGAAGTCCAGCGGCGCCAGGCCGGTGACCTCGTTGAAGCTGTACTGCAGCGTGCGGCGCGATACGCCCAGGCGCTCGCACAGCGCCAGGATGCTCCAGCCGTGGTCGGGCGCGGCACGCACCAGCGCGTAGGCGTCGGCCACCAGCTGGCGGCGCGCGCCTGCGGTTGGCAGCGGCTCGCGCGAGCGGTCGTCGTCCGCGATCAGCGCGGTCGCCGCCGCCAGCAGCAAGGCGTCGCGTATCGCGCTCTCCACGAAGCGGTTGCTGAACACCTCCGCTTCGATCGCCGCGGTCGCCAGCACCGACAGCAACGCGGCGCGCAAATCATTGCCGACCGCCGGCCGCAACTGGCGCACGCCGGCCAGCTTGTCGAGGCGGCGTGGTTCGCCGCTCGCCAGCGCTACCGCGCGATCCAGCGCGGGCAGCGGCATGGTCAGTCCGGTCAGGTCCAGTTCGCGCGGGGTGCGCATCGCCAGCGCCTGGCCGTTGCCCGCGCACAGCAGCGAATATCCGTGCATGCGGTAGCCGTGGAACCAGCCATCCTCGCATTGCACATGCGGCAAGGCGAGCGACAGATAGCCGCGCGCCGCTTCCCCCTCTTCCAGCAGCGCCTGCGTGGTCTGTTCGCGGAACACATGGACATCGCCGTAAGTGACCTGCGAGACCTCGGCCCGGAACACACCTGGCGTCAGTTGCTGGTAGCGCTGCTGCCAGCCGTCGAGCTCGGCCGCGGCAGCCTGCGCCTCGTCGGCAACGACATGGCGCAGCGCGCGCGGCGCGGTGGCTGCAGCGGACGGTTCGGTCGGGGGCGGTGGATTCGGGGGCATGGATGCGCTTGCCATTTGCGCCGCGCAGGGCCTTGGGCAAGACGTAGTTGTGTTGCGGGCTGGCACCCGTTGTGTCGTCTCGCCTGCCGCTGGCGGCAGGTCAGTGTAGCGAACGGTGGCACCCTCATGGGAGCGGGAGAACCCTGAGGGCCGCCGCTGCGCAGCCATGATTGCAACGCCTGGGTGCTGGCAAGCGCCGTGCCCGTACGGTTGGTGTGCCGAGGATGTGTTGGAAAAAATAGTTGGCCTGTGCGGAATAAAGCCGGTCCCGGGCGTGTTTACTCCGAAGCAGCCCGCGAACCACAACCCGGAGAACGCCACACATGAAGTCCACCCTGCCCGCTTTCATGCTCGCCGCCATTGCGGCGGCGGCCGGTTCGATCTGCCTGGCAGGCGGTGTCCCGACGGTGCCGCATGATCATGGCCAGTCGCCAGTGGCGCGGCAGCCGGAACAGCCGGAACCCTTTGTCGCCAGCACCGCAAAGCCGTTCGCGCAACGCATGGACGACGCCATGGCCGTCATGGATGCAGGCATGCGCGCCGCCCCCATGAACGGCGACCCTGACCACGACTTCGTCGCGATGATGATCCCGCATCACCAGGGCGCCATCGACATGGCCAAGGCATTGCTGCTCGACACCCGGGATCCGGAATTGCGCAACCTGGCACAGGGCATCATCACCGACCAGCAGAACGAGATCCGCCTGATGCAAGCCTGGCTTGCCCGCCATCCGAACACCGCGCCGAGCCGCAGCCCGGCACCAGCACATTCTCACTGAAGGAATCCCACATGAAGCAGACCTTGCAGCTTGCGCTGGTCCTGTCCACTGCGTCGTCGCTCGCCGTCGCGGCACCGGCCGCCAGTGACCGCGTCTACACGGCAGACCAGAACAGCAACACCGTGTCGGTCATTGACCCTGCCACCAATACGCTGCTCGGCCAGATCCGTCTTGGCAACGCCCGGCCCGATATCCTTTCGCCGCTTTACAAGGGCGAGATCAACGTGCATGGCCTGGGCTTCTCGCCGGATCACAAGACGCTGCTCGTCGTCTCCAATGGCTCGAACTCGGCAACGTTCATCGATACCGCCACGAACAAGGTCAAGGGGGTTGCCTATATCGGCCGCTCGCCGCACGAGGGTTTCTTTACCGCCGACGGCAAGGAAGCGTGGGTGGTCGTGCGCGGCGAGGACTACATCTCGGTGATCGACCCGGCCAGCTACAAGGAGATCCGCCGCATCCCCACCGCGCCAGGCCCGGGCATGGTGCTGTTCCATCCCGACGGCAAGCTCGCCTTTGTCGTCTCCAGCTTTACGCCCGAGGTCGACGTGATCGATGTCGCCACGCACCAGCTCGTCAAGCGCATTCCGGTCGCCAGCCCGTTTTCGCCCTTCCTGCAGTTCACCCCGGACTTCAGCGAAGTGTGGATGACGCACAAGGACGTCGGCAAGGTCACCCGCATCGACACGCAAAGCCTCAGCGTCAGGGGCGTGTTCGATACCGGCTTTATCACCAACCACATCGGCTTCGCCAGGACCGCGCGCGGCACGCTCGCCTACGTGACGGTCGGCGGCGAGAATGCGGTCAAGGTCTACAGCACCGACGCCGAGCCCCGCCTGCTCGCGACCATACCCGTCGGCGCGCTGCCGCATGGCATCTGGCCGTCCGATGACGGCAGCCGCATGTATGTCGGCCTGGAAAACGGCGACGGGGTCGACGTGATCGACACCGCCACCCAGCGCGTCATCGCCCGCACCCCGGTCGGACAGGCACCGCAGGCCCTCGTCTATGTCTCCAATGCCGTGCCGGCCGGCGATGGCAAGGCAAATCTCGCGCCGCGTGCAAACAGCGATCCCGTCAACATTCCGCTCAAGGCCACCAGCGGCGCCGGACGCGGCTTCGTCGTGGCACGCAACCTGGGCCTGGTCGATGCGCTGGAAGTGTTCCTCTACCAGCTAAAGCCGCAGACGGTCTACAACGTCTACGTCTCTGGCCACCGCACGCCCGTTGCAAGCTTCAGGACGAATGCCGCCGGCGCCGCCAATGGCACGGCCATCGGGCCGTTGCGCGAGGCGGTGCCCGCCTTGTCCACGAAGCAGCCTGCCGCCGCCACGCTGCTGGTGGTCGAGGGCAACGCGCCGCCGACCACCAGCAGCGCGGTGCTGACCGGCACGCAGTAAGGTGCGCTTCAGCTGCCCCGGTACGTGCCGAAACTCCACGGCGAGCACAGCAGCGGCACGTGGTAGTGCTGCGCGGCGTCCGCGATGGTAAAGCGCACGGGCACGATGTCGGCGAACGTGTCCGGCGCCTTGAAGTAGTCCGCCACCCAGAAGCGCAGCTCGAAGTCGCCGGTGCGGGCCTGGGCGGCGGGCAGCATGGGCGTGTCAGTGCGGCCGTCGTTGTTGGTGCGCGCCTTTGCGATCAGTTTCGGGGGTTGCGTGCCGACGTCGAACAGTTCGATCTGCATGCCGGCAATCGGCTTGCCGAGCGATACGTCGAGCACGTGGGTGCTGATGCCTGCCATGGTCTGCCTCCTTTCAATGCAATGCAGGCATCAGCTGCCGCGGTAGTAGTTGTAGCTCCACGGCCCGAACGTCACGGGCAGGTGGATGCGCTGGCTGGCGTCCGTCACGCGCAGGCGCAGCGGGATCTTCGACAGGAACAGCGGCTGCGGCAGGCCGGCCTTGCGGGCGGCGAAGTATTCGTCCACGTGCATGACCAGTTCGTAGGTGCCGGTGCGGTAGGCGTCGCCGAGCAGCAGCGGTGGTTCGCTGCGGCCATTGGCGGCGAGCGTCACCGTCTGCAGCAGGCGTGGCTGTCCGTTTTCAATGCGGTACATGTCTACGCGCATCCCGGCTGCCGGCGTGCCGTGCCAGGTGTCGAGCGCGTGCATGGTCAGCCGCGGGCTGAGGCCGCCCTGCTGCACCGGGCCCGCGGTCTGGTTGGGCGCCGGAGTCGGTGCCGGGCTGGCGGCCAGCGCGCTGCCAGCCAGCAGCGCACTGCCTCCCAGCGTGATCGATTGCAGGCCGAAGCGTCGGCGGGCGGCGTTGAAGCCGGGATCGTGGTCGTCGTGCATGTCAGGCCTCGCGCTTGTGATGGAGACGGCGGATGCAGAACACAACCAGCATCGCAGCCAGGATTTCGATGGCGGCCACCAGGTACAAGCCGCTGCTGACCGTGCCGGTGGCGGTCTTGATCAGGCCCATCGCATAGGGCGCGCCGAAGCCGGCCAGGTTTGAGACAGAATTGATCAGGGCCACGCCCACCGCGGCGGCGCTGCCAGCCAGGTAGCGGTTGGGCAGCTGCCAGAACACGGGGATGGCGCTCATGGTGCCGACCAGCGCGGCAGTCATGGCCACCAGGGTGATCACAGGCGACAGCGCCTGCATGCCCAGCAGCACGGCCAGCAGGGCCATTGCCGCACCACCGACCAGCGCGGCGCCGCTGAAGTGCCAGCGCACCTCGTTGCGACGGTCAGAGTGCGCGCCGTTGGCGATCATGCCGATCGCGCCGCAGAGGTAGGCCACCGCCGCGATCCAGCCCACCGCCATCGGCGTGGTGAAGCCGACTTCCTTGATGATGGTCGGGATCCAGAATGTCAGCGTGGAGTTGGCGCACAGCAGGCAGAAGAAGATGGCGATCAGCAGCCACACCTTGCGGTTGGTGAACAGCGTACGCCAGTCGTGCCCACGTTCGCCCATGGTGGCGTTGTCCCGCTTCAGGGCGTCAAGCACCACGCGCTTCTCGCTGTCGGTCAGCCACTGTGCCTGCTCCGGCTTGTCGGTCATGTAGAACCACGCGAAGATGCCGGCCAGCACGGAAGGAATGCCTTCCAGGATAAACAGCCATTGCCAGCCATGCATGCCATGCACGCCGCCCATCGA
The DNA here is from genome assembly GCF_017815025.1 of Cupriavidus phytohabitans. Classification (NCBI taxonomy): domain Bacteria; kingdom Pseudomonadati; phylum Pseudomonadota; class Betaproteobacteria; order Burkholderiales; family Burkholderiaceae; genus Cupriavidus; species Cupriavidus phytohabitans. Next base: position 77,712 of record NZ_JAGIQB010000029.1, on the reverse strand, counting down.
GGTCATGATCCAGCCGGCCAGCGGGCCGCCGAGCACACCTGCGATGGCGGACGCCGACATGAAGGTGCCGAAAGCGCGGGCGCGCCGCTCGGACGGATACCAGTAGGTCAGGTAGAGGATCACGCCGGGATAGAAGCCCGCCTCGAACGCGCCCAGCAGGAAGCGCAGGATATAGAACTGCGTCGGCGTGGTGACATAGGTCTGCAGCATGCAGATCACGCCCCAGCAGATGGTGATGCGCATGATGGTCTTCTTGGCGCCGATCTTCTGCAGCAGCATGTTCGACGGCACTTCGAAGAAGAAGTAGCCAAGGAAGAAGATACCGGCGCCCAGGCCATACACCGCCTCGCTGAAGCGCAGCGAATCCAGCATCTGCAGCTTGGCGAAGCCGATGTTGACCCGGTCCAGCCACGCGAGCACCCACAGCACGCCAAGGAATGGCAGCAGGCGCCACGACACCTTGCGAAAGACGCTGGCTTCCGCATTGTCCGCCGTGTCGGCGAACAGCGGAACGCCCTGTTTTGTAATGGACATGGAGTCTCCTGTCTTGTCGGTTTGTGTTGTGCGGGCGATGCCGCGGGATGGTGCTGCGGCGGCCCTCCGTCTGGATTGGGTGCAAGTATAGGAACGGGCCCGGATTGCGGAACGGGGGGGCTGGTATAGGCCCTATATCAGCTTGGATATGGGTCGGAAAGCCTTGCCTGGCGCGGGATTCCGGGCTTTTGCCAGGCGCGTTGGCGGACCTATGGATTACCCTAGGGCACCCGCTTTGCCCTCCTCCGCGGTGCGCCGGGGGGCGGCGTTCCCGCCCGCGTGCGGGTTCGACCGCGTTGCCGTGCGGTGCGGTGCGCAAAAGGCTACAAAGCCGCCATGGGCAGCAAGCAATGCGCACCGGTTGCGGCGCCTGCTGCCCACGCCTACTTACCTACCGGAACGCCCGAGACTCCGCATGATCCGCGCCGACGACCCTTTCGATACCTACCTGCTGCGCGTGCTGTGCATCCTGATTGCCGAGCAGAGCGTCTCGCGCACCGCCATCCGCCTGAACCAGTCGCAACCGGCGATCAGCTCGGCGCTCAAGCGGCTGCGCGCGATCTTCAACGACCCGCTGCTCACGCGCGAAAAGAATGTCATGGTGCCGACCGAGCGCGCCCTGCAGCTTGCCCGCAACGCGCAGGCGGCGCTCAGCGCGCTGGACAACCTGCTGGTGTCGGACGACCGCTTCGACCCCGCCACCACCGAGCAAAGCTTTACCGTAGCGATGCCCGACTACCTCGCGCCGCCGTTCTTTGCCCAAGTCGTACGGGAGTTCCGGCGCATGGCACCCCAGGCGCGGCTGGCGGCGATTCCACTGACCGCCACCTTCGACTACGAGCAGGCGCTGTCGGAGGGCACCATCGACATCGTGATCGGCAACTGGCCCAATCCCCCGGAGCACCTGCACCTGTCCGTATTGCTGGAAGACGAGGTGGTCTGCATGGTGGCGCCTGACAGCGTGCATAACCGGCCGGGAAAGTTCACCGCGCAGGCCTACCTGGGCGCGGCGCATATCGTGCCGACGCCCTACTCGCGCGACCAGCGCGGGGTGGTGGACACGGGCCTCAGCACGATGCGCGTGCACCGGGACAACCGCGTGAGCTGCCCTTACTTCAACCTGGCGCCGAGCCTGATCCCCGGCACGGACCTGATCCTGACGACGGGCCGCCACTTTGCCAACTATCACGCGCAGCATGTACCGGTGGCGGTGCTCAGGCCGCCGATCGAATTCCCGTTCATGCGCTTCTACCAGCTGTGGCATCCCGCGCGCCACCGCTCGGCCTCGCATGCGTGGCTGCGCGGCATGCTGACGGCGGCATCGCAGGCGCTGCGCGACCTGCGCGACCTGGACCCCGCCCCACGCGCATAGCGGTATCGGATTCTGTTATGCGTCTTATATGGCCGCGCCCCTCGCCGCGGCCATGCCTGCTTCCTATACTCGGCCCGTATTCGGTTTCCATGCCTGGCCTGCGCGGCCGGCACAACGGGAGAGCAGTCCATGTCACAGTCCATCGATCTGGCGCCGGTCAACGCGCTGGACCAGTCCGGCTTTACCCACGCGTTCGGCAGCGTGTTCGAGCATTTTCCGCTGGCGGCAGAGCACGCCTGGGCGCGGCGGCCCTTTGCATCGTCCAGCGCGCTGCATGATGCGATGATGGATGTCATCCGCAAGCTGGATGCGAAGGCCCAGTGCGATTTCCTGAACCTGCACCCGATGCTGTCGGCCGCCAATATCCGCGCCGGCACCATGACGGCGGATTCCAATGCCGAGCAGAAGAGCGCGGGGCTGGACACGATGTCAGTGCAGCAGGAAGCCACGCTCGACCGCATGAATGCCGCTTACCTGGCACGACACGGCTTTCCCTTCATTATCTGCGTGCGGCACTACACGCGGGAAGGCATCTTTGCCGCGCTGGAACGCCGTATCGACCGCAGCACGCAGCAGGAACTGGATGAGGCGCTGGCTCAGATCGGCGCGATCACGCGCGGGCGGCTGCAGGCACGGCTCGATACGCTGGCATGAATGCGGCGACAGGTGCGGGCGAGCCAGGCGGCCGAACCGATCGCGCCTGCGCGCACACTGCTTGATAAATCAACTTGTTGACTAAATAACCGACGATTCAGCACTTCTTCACCGGAAATACCCTAGGTTTCCGTCACGATATAAGTAATGATCTTGACGTATAACCACGCATCAACCATAGTCCGTCCAGCCCGGGTCAGGAGCCCGTTCGCGGGCTCTTGCCGCTGGTTGAGCGTTCAAAAGAAGATTGGTGAAGGAGACATAGATGCAGCACATTGATGTACAGAAGCTGGCCGACGGCGCCAGCTTTAACCGATTCCATGCGCGTGTCCTGGCCTGGTGCCTGCTGGTGATCATCATCGACGGATATGACATCGCCGTAGCGGGTGCCGCGCTGCCATCGATCATGAAGGAGATGGGCGTCACGGCGTCGACCGCCGGCTTCATGGCGAGCTCGGCGCTGTTCGGCATGATGTTCGGCGCTATCTTCCTGGGCGCCCTCTCCGACAAGATCGGACGACGCTGGACCATCTCGCTGTGCGTATTCCTGTTCAGCGTGTTCACGGCGGCCGCGGGCCTGACCAGCGATCCGGTCACGTTCAGCGTGATGCGGTTTATCGCCGGTCTTGGCATCGGCGGCGTGATGCCCAACATCGTGGCGCAGATGACGGAATATTCGCCGCGCAAGATCCGCAGCTTCATGACCACGGTGATGTTCTCCGGCTATGCCATCGGCGGCATCCTGGCCGCGGTGATAGGCAAGCAGTTCATTGCCGGGTTTGGCTGGCAGATCGTGTTCTTCGCGGCCGGCGTGCCGGTGATCCTGATCCCGTTCATCCTGAAGACGATGCCGGAGTCGCTGTCGTTCCTGGTGTCGCGCCAGAACGAAAAGGACCTGCGCGCCCTCGCGCAACGCATCGACCCGCACCTGCGCCTGGATGCCGGCGCCACCTTCCGCTTGCCGCAGCAGGACCGCGCAGCCGGCGCGCCGGTGGCCCGCCTGTTCCAGGACGGCCGTGGCTTCAGCACGGTCATGTTCTGGATCGCCTTCTTTACCGGCCTGTTCATGGTCTATGCGCTCAGCACCTGGCTGACCAAGCTGATGGCGATGTCGGGCTACAGCCTGGGCTCCGCGCTCAGCTTCGTGATCGCGCTGAACGTGGGCGCTGTGGTAGGTGCGATCGGTGGCGGATGGCTGGCCGACCGGTTCCATATCAAGTGGGTGCTGGTGGTGATGTACTTGCTCGGCGGCGCGTTCCTTTACCTGATGACGTTCAAGACCTCGACCGAGATGCTCTACCTGCTGATCGGCGCGGTAGGTGCTTGCACTACCGGCGCGCAGATCGTCGCGTATGCATACAGCGGCCAGTTTTATCCGGTGTCGATCCGTTCGACCGGCGTTGGCATGGCCTCGGGCATCGGACGGCTTGGTGCCATCGCGGCGCCGGTGCTGATCGGGCTGATCGTTTCGCTGCAGTTGCCGCTGGCGCAGAACTTCCTGGTCATCGGTGCGGCGGGGATCGTGGGTGCGCTGGCGCTCGCGTGCATCAACCATCGGCTGTCGGCATCGGCGCCGCACGCCGATGCAGCGGCAAGCGCGGCCCCGGCGTCGATGGTGCCGGGCGTGGCTGAAGCGCGAAGCTGACAGCGTCCTGGAGGCGCGCGGCGCGACTGCGCGCCGCCATAAGGAAATGGCGGGCCCTGGCCCGCCATTGTTCATTGGAGGTCAGTCGACCGCGTCGACGATAAAGCGCCGGGTAATGGTTACGCCGGCCCGCACGCGGCGATGCCGGACCGCCCAGACGACCGCACGCATGGCCTTGCCGCCGTGGGACTCGACCATGCGGGTACACCGCTCCAGCGCCGCATCGTCCGGAAAATAGCGAAGCTCGGCGGCACTGCCCAGGATCACCGCAATGTCCAGCGCGGATTCCTGGCGCATGGCCAGCGACAGCAGGCGGCTGAGGCGGCGTGTCACCGCATTGGCGTCGCCGGGCCATTGGCGCCGCGCCTCGGCCTGGATGGTCCGGGCCGCGGCGCGGATGTGATGGAGCATGTCGGTGATGCCCATTTCCGGCTGTGTGGACCGGAGGGGGCGCGCGGCTTGTGCCACTTCCATATTTGCGTCCCAGCGAGCCGGAAGACCAGCCGCTCAGCGGCCGACGAAGCGCGCCGGGCGCTCGACGGCCAGGACGGCGACATCGGCAGCATGGTGGAACGTAATGGTCATGGCTGAACCTTGATGGCAAGAATCCGAAGAATACTAGGCACGCCTTACGTATACGTCAATATCCTTACTTATATTTACCAACACATCCGCTAGCAGGCTTTTTCTCACTACCACCGTTTATAAATAATAATCATGATCTTTGCGCAAATGCAGCAAAAGAGCACGATGGAACACATTCAAACGGCTCGCAGGGTACCATCCCACCCGTCGCGCCCGTGCGTGTGTGCTCCGCGCCGCCTTAGAATAGGCACACTAATGGCAGGCTCACGGCGGCCAGTGTCAATCCCACACCATGACCAAACCAGAATTCGCGTACGACCCGTCCGACGCATCCGTCCATAACCGGCTGTTTTTCCGGCTGTTCCAGGCCGGCAATACGCTGGACCGGCAGACCAGCAAGTCGCTCGGCATCACCACCGTGCAGTGGTCCGTGCTGGGGGCGCTGTCGCGGCCGCAGGTGCCGGAAGGCATGTCGTTCTCGGAACTGACCGAATACCTGGTGGTGAGCCGGCAAAGCCTTGATGGCGTGCTCAAGCGGCTGGAGCGGGAAAAGCATGTCCAGCGTGTTGCCGACACCGTGGACCGCCGCGCCAAGAAGGTCGTGCTGACGCCGAAGGGGCGCGAGTTCTGGAACAGCCTGCAACCCAGGATCTATGAGTTCTACCGCCAGGCGCTGGCGAGCTTCGGCTTTGACGACAAGGTTTCGCTGGTCCATTTCCTGAACCAGCTCAACGCCGGCCTGGCCAGCGTCCACATGGACGCGGACCCCGGCGCGCACGCGGCGGAGGAACCGGCACGGTCCGCGCAGGACTGACAGCGGTCGCGACGCTCAACATGGGTGCCATAGCAACCCCGGAGCGCCGGTAACACCCGCCGGGCTATGACAAAATAGGCCACGTATCGTCCCGGCGCGCTTGCGCACCACTCCGTATTAGCCGCCCCGCAACATTGACCCAGTTCACCGCCACCGTCCCCATTTCGCTGGTCAACGGCTTCCTGTCCGGTGCCGACCCGGCCGCCATGGCGCGGCTGGCGGAGCGCGCGGGGATCCCGAGCGGCCTGTTGCAGGCGCCGGCCGCGCGCGTGACCGAGGAACAGTTTTCCACGCTCTACCGCGAACTGGCCATGGAACTGGACGACGAGATGCCCGGCATCTTCAGCCGGCCGCTGCGCAACGGCACGCTCAAGTTCCTGTGCCTGAGCCTGCTGGATGCGCCGCGGCTGGAAGTGGCGCTGCACCGCTTTGGCCAGTTCTTCCACCTGATCCTGGACGATTTCCGGCTCGAATCCGGACGCGACGATGGTTTCGGCGAGGTCGTGCTGCGTGCCGACCCGGCCGGCCCCGGCGTCAGCGCGCTGGGCAGCGAGCTGATGCTCAAGCTGGTCCACGGCGTCGCCTCATGGCTGATCGGCATGCGCATCCCTCTGGCCAGGGTGGAGTTCGATTTTCCGCGGCCGCCGCGCGCCAGCGACTCCCTTTACCTGTTTCCCGGCCCGGTGCAGTTCGGCGGCCGCCAGACGCTGCTCAGGTTCGAGGAGTCCTACCTGGACATGCCGGTCCGCCGGCGCAAGGCCGATTTGCAGAAATTCCTGGCGCGCGCGCCCGAGGACTGGATCTTCGTCGCGTTCGCCGACCAGATGGTGTGCCACCATGTGCGCCAGTACCTGGCCGACTGCCTGCCGGCGACGCCGACCATCGAAGCGGTGGCGCAGGACCTGCACTTCTCGGTCCGCACGCTGTGCCGCCGGCTGACCGCTGAAGGCACGACCTTCCAGGCAGTGAAGGACGAGGTGCGCCGGGACATTGCCATCCAGCGGCTCACGCGCACCACGGATGCGATCGCGGCGATCGCCTTCGATATCGGCTTTGACAACCCCACCGCCTTCCATCGTGCCTTCCGCAACTGGACCGGCAGCACGCCCAAGGCCTACCGGACCATGCCCGCACACCCCTGACAAATCCTGCCACGAGGCCAGGCCGGTGCCGACCTGCGGGCATCGCCACGCGCCGGTTTATGTATGGCGGCAGATTTCGTCAATGAATGGGCAGCTTTGGATAGCCGCGCCCGGTGCTTCCCGCGTTACGATGACGTATCGGCCCGGGTTGCGGGCCAGGCGCCATGCCCTGCGCGCCACCCAGGAACAAGCGTACAGACGTACAGACAGGAGACATCCATGACCTACCGTGCCCCGCTCAAAGACATGCTGTTCGTGATGAACGAGCTCGCAGGTCTTGACGCTGTCAGCCGCCTGCCCGGCTTCGAGGAAGCCACGCCGGAAACGGCCGGGGCCGTGCTCGACGAAGCCGCCAAGTTCAACGAACAGGTGCTGACACCGCTCAACCGCACCGGCGACCTGGATCCGAGCAGCTGGAAGGACGGCGTGGTGACCACCACCCCCGGCTTCAAGGACGCCTTCCGCCAGTTCGGCGAAGGCGGCTGGCAGGGCGTGCTGCATCCGCAGGATTTCGGCGGCCAGGGCCTGCCCAAGCTGATTGCGACCGCCTGCATCGAAATGCTGAACAGCGCCAACCTGTCGTTCGCGCTGTGCCCGCTGCTGACCGACGGCGCCATCGAGGCCCTGCTGACCGCCGGCTCCGACGAGCAGAAGGCCACCTTCCTGCCCAAGCTGATCAGCGGCGAGTGGACCGGCACCATGAACCTGACCGAGCCGCAGGCCGGTTCGGACCTGGCCGCGGTGCGCACCCGCGCCGAGCCGCAAGGCGACGGTACCTACAAGGTCTTCGGCACCAAGATCTTCATCACCTACGGCGAGCACGACATGGCGAAGAACATCGTCCATCTGGTGCTGGCCCGCACGCCCGACGCGCCCGAAGGCGTCAAGGGCATCTCGCTGTTCATCGTGCCCAAGTACCTGGTCAACGCCGACGGCAGCCTGGGCGAGCGCAACGACGTGCACTGCGTGTCGATCGAACACAAGCTGGGCATCAAGGCCAGCCCGACCGCGGTGCTGCAGTTCGGCGACCACGGCGGCGCCATCGGCACGCTGGTGGGCGAAGAGAACCGCGGCCTGGAGTACATGTTCATCATGATGAACTCCGCGCGCTTTGCAGTCGGCATGCAGGGCGTCGCGGTGTCCGAGCGTGCCTACCAGCAGGCCGTGGCGTATGCGCGCGAGCGCGTGCAAAGCCGCCCGGTCGACGGCTCGGCGCGCGAAGCGGTCACCATCATCCACCACCCTGACGTCAAGCGCATGCTGATGACGATGCGCGCGCTGACCGAAGGCGCACGCGCCGTCGCCTACGTGGCGGCCGCCGCCAGCGACACCGCGCACCAGCATCCGGACGAAGCCGTGCGCAAGCAAAGCCAGTCGTTCTATGAATTCCTCGTGCCGGTGGTCAAGGGCTGGAGCACCGAGCTGTCGATCGACGTCGCCAGCCTCGGCGTGCAGGTGCATGGCGGCATGGGCTTTATCGAGGAAACCGGCGCGGCGCAGCACTACCGCGACGCCCGCATCCTGCCGATCTACGAAGGCACCACGGCCATCCAGGCCAACGACCTGGTCGGCCGCAAGACCGTGCGCGATGGCGGCGCGGTGGCGCGCGCGATCTGCGCGCAGATCGCCGAGACCGAGGCCGCGCTGGGCAAGCATGGCGGCGCGGCCTTCGCCGCGGTCCAGGCGCAGCTGGCCAATGGCCGCGCGGCGCTGGAAGCGGTGGTCGAGTTCGTGGTGGCCAATGCCAAGTCGGATCCGAATGCGGTGTTCGCCGGCAGCGTGCCATACCTGAAGCTGTGCGGCATCGTATTCTCGGGCTGGCAGCTGGGCCGCGCGATGCTGGCCGCGGATGCGAAACGGGCCGAGGATCCGAACTTCCACGACGCCAAGATCGCCACCGCGCATTTCTTCGCACAGCACATCCTGTCGCAGGCAACCGCGCTGCGCGATGCCGTGGTCGGCGGTGCGGCGCCGGTCAATGCGCTGACGGCGGAGCAGTTCTGACGGCGCCTCGGCGCGCAGCAGACACGGGCGGCCTTTGGGCCGCTTTTTTTTTTGGCAGCGACTGGCGCGTCGGTCCTAGCGCTTTGCCGCCAGCTCGCCGTCCAGCACCGTCAGGATGTGATACGCCGCTTCCACCCGCGCCGGCACCGGCATGTTCTTGTTGCCGAGCATCACCAGCCCGATGCGCTTTGCGGGCACGAACACGACGTACGCACCAAACCCGTTGGTCGACCCGGTCTTGTTGACCAGCACATTGGCGCCCGGCGCCTGCGGCGGCTCCAGCCGGTCGACCTTGTTGGCCTCGAACACCATCCGCGGCGAGCTGCCCGCCAGGATGGCGCTGACCGGCGTCGGATAGGGATACATCTCCCATCCCAGCCCCTGCACCATGCCGCCGACCTTGAAGTAGCCCGTACGCGTGGTGGCGATGGCGCGCTGCAGCCTGTCATCGAGCCCGCTCGGCGACATGTTGGCCTCGACGAAGCGGATCATGTCGGCAGACGTCGTCTTCACGCCATAGGCCTCGGAATCCAGCACCCCCGGCGTCACGCGGGTCGGCTTGTCGTCCTTGGTGTAACCCGACGCGTAGTCCACCATCAGCGGCTTCGGCACCCGGATATAAGTGCGCTTCAGGCCAAACGACGGGAAGATGGTCTTCTCCATCAGGTCGTCGAACGGCTCGCCCAGGCTGCGCGCGGCGAGGTAGCCGAACAGGCCGATGCTGGGGTTCGAGTAACGCCGGTGGGTACCGGCCGCGTAGGCGGGTCGCCAGGCCTTGAAGTAATCGGTCATCGCCCGCGGGCTGTTGACCGTCTCGGGAAACTGCAGCGGCAGGCCGCCGGCCGCATAGGTGCCAAGGTCCAGGAGGCTGGTCGTGCCCAAGGCGCTGCCGGCAAGCGCCGGCAGGAATTTACCAGCGGGGTCCGACAGCGACATGGCGCCGCGCGCCTGCGCATAGCCCGCCAGCGTCGCGGTGAAGGTCTTGCTGACCGAGCCGATCTCGAACAGCGTGGACTCGGTGACTGGCTTGCCGCCCCGCTTCGCTGTCACGCCATAGTTGAAGAAATACTGCCTGCCGCCGGCCGTCACCGCGATGGCCATGCCCGGCACGTTGTGCGCCTTCATCATCGGCGCGATCGCCTCGTTGACAGCGCGCTCGAGCTGGCGCTGGTCGACCTTGTCGGCGGCGTACGTGGCTGGCGTGCACAGGAGACCGGCGGCGGCAATCGCCGCGAAGTGCGTGGGGGCAAGGATCGTCATGTCAGGCAATGGCAGGAGTGTCGGCAAACCGCGAGGGACTATACGCGTCTGCGCGCGGCTTGCACAATGGCAACTCCCTTCCTGGCGGGCCACCGTGGAAGCCTTCCGCCGCGAGAGACTCGCCGAATGTTTTGCCGCCCGTCACGGTTAAGCCCCGGAAAGCTGGCCGCCAGCGCTGAAACCCCCGGGCTCAACCCGCCGCGTCCGGGTTGAAGCCAAGCGCGGCGCTGACCACGCGGGCCTCATGCCGCAGGGCGGAGCCGACCGGCCCGTCGATCGACGGATCGAAGCCGCCGGTGGCGCCCAGCGCCGTCAGCACCGCGCACACGCGGCCGGTGTAGTCGCGCACCGGCGCGGCCACGGCGCTGATGCCGGTCAGGTTGGTGTCGCGCACCCAGGCGCAGTCGTCGGCCTGCACGGTGCGGCGCAGTGCGCCGATCGGGTCGTCCTGATCGAGCAATGCTAGCCGCGCCGGGCCGGCCTCTGCCAGTTCTTCCCTTGCCTGCGCCTGTACACGGGTTTCGTCCAGCAGGCCCAGGAATACGCGGCCGGTGGCCGACCACAGCAGCGGCATCACCGACCCCGCCCGCACATTCACCGTGACCGGCAGGCCCGGTTCTTCAAAACGCATGATGGTCGGGCCCTTGTTGCCCATCACCGCGACAAAGCACGTCACTTCCAGCGTCTCGCGCAGCCGCACCAGAGAGGCTTCGGCGAGCCGGATCGGGTCGGCCTGGCGCATCGCCGCCATGCCGATCTGCAGCGCCTCGTAGCCGAGGTGGTACTGCTGGGTACCGGATTCCTGCGCGACCAGTCCCTCTTCCAGCAGGCTGACCAGGTAGCGGTGCACCTTGGCCGGGCTTTCGTCGATATGCGCGGCCAGTGCGGTGAGGCTGGCGCGCCCGCCCAGCCGGGCCAGTCCTTTGAGCACCGCCATGCCCGTGACAGCGGACTGCACGCGCTGGCGGCGCTCCCGTGTGCGGAGCGAGGCGTCTGCAGGCGTTTCGGAGGCAGCGGGCTTGGAACGGGAGGCAGGCATGGCAGTGGTGTTGATGGTTGGGCAAGAGCAGGCAGATTAGGCCACGCCCGGGCGGGCGGTCGGCTTCAAGGTTAACCCTCAATTCAATCATTACGCAATGCGTATAAGATTTACGCAAAACAGAAATCAACGGAGACAACCATATGCCCCGCCCCCTGTTGCCGCGCCTGGCCATCGGCGCGCTCGTCCTGCCCTTGCTGTCCGCCATGCCGGCGCAAGGCGCCGACACCTACCCCGCCAAGCCGATCCGCTGGATCGTGCCGTACGCCGCGGGCGGTGGTTCCGACTTCCTCGCGCGCACCATCGGCCAGGGGCTGTCGGCCAAGGCCGGCCAGCCCGTGCTGGTCGATAACAAGCCCGGCGGCAACACCGCGATCGGCGCGGCCGAGACGGCGCGCTCGGCCGCCGACGGCTATACCGTGCTGTCCGCCGACAACGGCACGCTGGTGTTCAACCCCGTCCTGTACAAGACACTTTCCTACAACCCGGGCAAGGACCTGGCTCCGGTCACGCTGCTGGGCCGCTTCCCGATGATCCTGGTGGTCGGCGCGAACAGCCCGGTGAAAAGCGCCAGGGACTTCATCGCGCAGGCGAAGTCCACGCAGGGCGGCGTCAACTATGGCTCCGCCGGCGCGGGCAGCCCGCACCACCTGGCGATGGAGTTGCTGAAGGTGGAAGCCGGCGGCCTGCCGATGACGCACGCGCCGTACCGCGGCGCCGCTCCCGCGCTGGCCGACGTCGCCGCCGGCCAGGTGGCCGCAATGATGGTGGACTACGCCGCCGGAGCCGGCTTCATCAAGGGCGGCAAGGTGCGGCCGCTGGCGGTGGCCAATGCCACCCGGCTGCCGCAGCTGCCCGACGTGCCGACCTTCGCCGAACTGGGCTACCCGCGCGTGGAAGCCGCCGCGCTGGTCGGCATGGTGGTGCCGGCCGCCACGCCGCCCGAGGTCATCAACACGCTGAACAAGGATGTGGTCGCGGCGATCCGCGAGCCGGCGGTGAACAAGCGGCTGGTGGATTTCGGCGTGGAGCCGGTGGGCAATACGCCGGCGCAGTTCAGCGAGCTGCTGCGCACCGAGTCGGCACGCTGGACCAGGCTGATCCGCGACCTGAAGATCACGCTGGACAACTGAGGCCGGCAATCGTCTGGCAATCGCCTGACCCCAAGCCCGTCCGGCCCGCCCGGACGGCAATGTTCTTGCAGGAGTACGCAGCATGGCCACCCCCTCCCCCGACACCGCGCGCGGCGGCTGTCCCGTCGACCATTCCGCCTTCACCGCCCCCAATGGCTGCCCGGTCAGCCACAAGGCGGCCGAGTTCGATCCCTTCGGCGACGGCTACCAGCAGGATCCGCCCGAGTATGTGCGCTGGTCGCGCGAGCAGGAGCCTGTGTTCTACAGCCCGAAGCTTGGCTACTGGGTGGTCACGCGCTACGACGACATCAAGGCGATTTTCCGCGACAACATCACCTTCAGCCCGTCGATCGCGCTGGAGAAGATCACGCCCACCGGCGACGAAGCCAACGCGGTGCTGGCCTCGTACGGGTATGCCATGAACCGCACGCTGGTCAACGAGGACGAACCCGCGCACATGCCACGCCGGCGCGCGCTGATGGATCCGTTCACGCCCGCCGAGCTGGCGCATCACGAGCCGATGGTGCGGCGCCTGGCGCGCGAGTACGTCGACCGCTTTATCGACGACGGCCGCGCCGACCTGGTCGACCAGATGCTGTGGGAAGTGCCGCTGACGGTGGCGCTGCATTTCCTGGGCGTGCCCGAAGAGGACATGGACCTGCTGCGCCAGTACTCCATCGCGCATACGGTCAACACCTGGGGCCGCCCCAGGCCCGAGGAACAGGTCGCGGTGGCGCATGCGGTCGGCAACTTCTGGCAGCTGGCCGGGCGCATCCTGGACAAGATGCGCGAAGACCCGTCAGGCCCGGGATGGATGCAGTACGGCCTGCGCAAGCAGAAGGCACTGCCCGAGGTCGTCACCGACTCTTACCTGCATTCGATGATGATGGCCGGCATCGTCGCCGCGCACGAGACCACGGCCAATGCGTCGGCCAACGCCATCAAGCTGCTGCTGCAGCACCCGGATGCATGGCGCGAGATCTGCGAGGATCCCTCGCTGATTCCCAACACGGTGGAAGAATGCCTGCGCCATAACGGCTCGGTGGCGGCGTGGCGCCGGCTGGTCACGCGCGACACGGAGGTGGGCGGCATCCGGGTGGCCGCCGGCAGCAAGCTGCTGATCGTGACCTCGTCGGCCAACCATGACGAGCGCCACTTCGCTGATGCCGACCTGTTCGACATCCGCCGCGACAACGCCAGCGAGCAGCTGACCTTCGGCTACGGCTCGCACCAGTGCATGGGCAAGAACCTGGCGCGCATGGAAATGCAGATCTTCCTGGAAGAGCTGACGCGCCGGCTGCCGCATATGCGGCTGGCGGAACAGGTCTTCACCTACGTGCCCAACACTTCGTTCCGTGGCCCCGAGCACCTGCTGGTCGAATGGGATCCTGCGCGGAACCCGGAGCGCCGCAACCCTGCACTACTCACGCAACGGCAGCCCGTGCGCATTGGCGAGCCGTCGGCGCACACCAGCGCGCGCACCGTGGTGGTGGAAAGCATCGCCCCTGCCGCCGACGGCGTGCTGCGGCTGCGGCTGGCGGCGCCGGACGGCAAGCCGCTGCCGCGCTGGGCGCCGGGCTCGCATATCGACGTGGAGTGCGGCGATACCGGGTTGTCGCGCCAGTATTCGCTGTGCGGCGATCCCGACGATGCCGCCGTACTGGAAATCGCCGTGCTGCGCGAGCCCGAGAGCCGTGGCGGCTCGGCCTGGGTGCACGACAGCGTCAAGGCGGGCGACCGCTTGCGCATCCGCGGCCCGCGCAACCATTTCCGTTTCGACGAGGGCTGCGGGCGCGCCATCCTGATTGCCGGCGGCATCGGCATCACGCCCGTCAGCGCGATGGCGCGGCGCGCGCGCCAGCTCGGCATCGACTACGAGATCCATTACTGCGGCCGCTCGCGGCGGTCGATGGCGATGCTGGACACGCTACAGGCCCTGCATGGCGAGCGCCTGCATATCTATGCAGGCGACGAAGGCCGCCGCGCCGACTTCGCCGCATTGCTGGCCACGCCTCAGCCGCGCACCCACGTCTACGCCTGCGGTCCGCAACGGCTGCTCGATGCGCTCGCCGATGCCTGCGCGGCGTGGCCGCAGGACGCGCTGCGGGTCGAGCATTTCGTGTCGCGGCTGGGCACGCTGGACGCGTCGAAGGAGCAGCCCTTTACCGTCGAACTGAAGGACTCCGGGCTGGTCATGGAGGTGCCCGCCGGCCAGACCCTGCTCACGGCGCTGCGCGGCGCGAATATCGACGTGCAGAGCGATTGCGAGGAAGGCCTGTGCGGCTCGTGCGAAGTGCACGTGCTGGCCGGCCAGGTCGATCACCGCGACGTGGTGCTGACCCGCAGCGAGCGTGACGCCAACGACCGGATGATGGCGTGCTGCTCGCGTGCGGCCGGCGGGTGCCGGCTGGTGCTGGAACTGTGACGACAGCCACCGCATCGGCACAAAGTGCCTCGGACAGCCCCTCGCCCTACACACTCCGGCGGCGCGTAGGACAATGCCTGACAACGGCAACAAGGAGCAGGGGCTAAAGTAGCAGCGCTACAGGCTACCCCACCCCGCTCCCTTTATGCGCTTTACGCCAGCCGCCTCGACGGCAACGCCCCACCGCCTCCTGCCGGCCCTCGTTTCCGTGGCCACCTCGTTGGCCACATCCATCGCAGCCACCGCCGCGCTGGCCGCGCCGCCCGCGCAAAGCCCGCAGCTCTCCGGCCTCGCCACGCTGCTGCTCGGCACCGTGCGCGGCAAGCCGACCGGCATGACCGGCGTCACGCGGCTGACGGCTGGCAATGCCGACCGGGAATTGCGGATGGCCTGCCAGGAGCTGGTGCGCGCCGGCCCGCTGGACCTGGACGACACCACGCGCCTGGACGGCTGCGTGGCCCGGCCCGGCAAGATCGTCGAGTTCCAGCTCAAGGTGTCGGGCGTGGATGCCACGCGCGACGGCACGCGCGAGTACATGGCATCGGCCAAGCCGATCCTGGAGCGCGGGATCTGCCGCAATCCGGACGTGCCGGTGCTGGGCAAGCTCGGCGTGACCCTGCTGTACCACTACACCGCGGGGCGGCAGTCGCTGGTGCGGCTCAATATCGCGCCGGACCAGTGCCTGCGCAAGTAGGCGGGCGCTGGCACGCCTAGCGCCTCTCCCCCTCCCCGAGGACCTCGTCACAGACCGCCAGCCACGCGCGCGCCGCGTGCGACAAATAGCGCCCAGGCGACCAGATGTGCGCCATGGCCCAGTCCATCGCGGGTTCGGTCAGGCGCGCCATGGCGAGCGTGTCCTGGCCCTGCAGGCGCTCGGCCAGCGGCTGCGGCAGGAAGGTGGTGCCCAGTCCCGCCGCCGCCATCGAGGCCAGGAAATCCCAGTGGCCGCTACGCGCCACCACGCGCGGCTCGATGCGCGCTTGCAGAAAGGCCTGGCTGAGCTTGCGCGTCAGCGAGAAGTCGTCGGTCAGCATCACCAGCGGCTCGTCGCGCAGCGCACCCAGCGTGACGGTACGCCCGCGCGCCCACTTCGCCTTGCGCGGCCCGACCGCCCAGATCGGGTGCCGGCCGAACTGCCGGGTCTCCAGCGCCAGCCCGCTGTCGCCGGGTAGCACGGTGGCCCCGACTTCCAGTTCGCCGCTGGCAACCAGTTGCTCGACCACCTGCCCGCCGTGCTCGTCCAGCGTCAGCTGCAGGTTGGGATAGCGCTGCCGGAACGCGCTGACTGCCGGCGAAAAAAACAGGTTGACCATCGGCGGGATGCCGACGGTCAGCTGCCCGCGGCCCAGCGATGACAGGTCGGCCACCTCCAGCGTCAGCCGGTGGACAACGCCGAGCGCCTCCTGCCCGCGTTCGTACACCACGCGTCCCACGTCGGTCAGGCGCACGCTCTTGCCTTCGCGGATCAGCAGCGGCTGGCCGACCTCGTCCTCGAGCTGCTTCACCATCTTGCTGATGGTCGACTGGGTGACGAACAGTGAGCCGGCCGCCTGCGTGAAGCTGCGCAGGCGGGCGGTCTCGACGAAGTAGCGCAGCGCGCGGATATCGATAGGCATGTGGAACTCAGGCTGGATCGTGGCGGCACGCATCCATGAACAAAGCGAATGGTAAAGCTAATATTAAATCATGAATGGAATGCGAAGGTTTGGCTACACTTCGCTTCCACACATCGCCCCTGCCCGACTGCGCCGCCATGAAGCGTGGAGCGGCAGGCGGCGGTGCGCGCCCCCGAACTCCTTGTGTCTTCAAGACCCCGCTCCATGGCTAGCTGGCCGAATGCACGACAGTGGCTGTTCTCGCTGAAGGCATTTGCCGCCGCGATGCTGGCACTCTATATCGCGCTGGCGCTTGGCCTGCCGCGGCCGTACTGGGCCATGGCCACCGTGTATTTCGTTTCGCATCCGCTGACCGGCGCGACCCGCTCCAAGGCTGCCTATCGCGTCGCCGGCACGGTGCTCGGCGCCACCGCCGCGGTCGCGACCGTGCCACAGCTGGTCAACATGCCGATCGTGCTGATGGGTGCGATCGCACTGTGGATTACCGCGCTGGTGTACCTGTCGCTGCTGCAGCGCTCGCCGCGCAGCTATGTATTCCTGCTGGCGGCGTACACGCTGCCGATCGTGGCGCTGCCGGCGGTCAGCCAGCCGGCCGGGATCTTTGATATCGCCGTGGCGCGCATCGAGGAGATCGTGATCGGCATCGTCTGCGCCGGGCTGGTCGGATCGATCGTGTTCCCGGCCAAGGTGGCGCCCGCGCTGCGCCAGCGTGCCCAGAGCTGGCTTGCCGACGCCAGCGGCTGGGCCGCGGCGATCCTGCGCGGCAGCCCCGGCGCCGACGATGGCCGCCATCGGCTTGCGAGCGACATCCTGGCGCTGGACCAGCTGATCAGCCAGCTCGCCTACGACACCGAATGCAGCCGCACACTGCACCATGCGCGCGCGCTGCGCCAGCGCATGACCATGCTGATGCCGTTGCTGTCGTCGCTGGAAAGCGTGCTGCAGGCGCTGCGCGGAATGCCCGGCGGCATGCCCGCTCCACTGCGGCGGGCAATGGATTCGACTGCCGCGTGGCTGGATGGCGGTGCCGAGCGGCCAGCTCCGTTATTGCAACGCGACCGGCGCCTGGACGGCGCGGATGGCGACTGGCCGGCGCGGCTCGCCACGACCGCCGCGGGGCAGTTGCAGCGCCTGTGCATGCTCTACGCGGAATGCCTGGCACTGCAACGAGGCATCGGCGAACGCGGCCCCGCAGCGCCGTCCACCTGCAGCCAGCCGGAACCGGATGGCACCGGCCATCACCATGACCACGGCATGCTGCTGTTCGGTGCCGTGTCCAGCGGGCTGGCGGTGTTCTGTGCCGGGTTGCTGTGGATATTTTCGGGCTGGGAAGACGGTGCCGGCGCGGTCGCGGTGGCATCGATCGCCTGTTGCTTCTTTGCCGCCATCGACGAACCGCGCCGCATGGCCGGCTCCTTCCTCCGGTGGAGCCTGGCGTGCCTGCTGGTGGCCTCGGGCTACCTCTTCGTGGTGGTCCCGCACGCGCACACCTTCGAGGCGCTGGCGGCGATGCTGGCGCTGCCCTACCTCGGCATCGGCCTGCTGGTGGCGCGGCCGGGCTTCCAGCTGATCGCGATGCTGCTGTCGGTCAACACCGCCTCGTTCGCCAATGTGCAGGCCGTCTTCGACGCGGATTTCCTTGGCACCTTCAATGCCTGCCTGGCCAGCGCCGCCGCGATGCTGTTCGCGCCGCTGTGGTCGATGGCGGTGCGCCCGTTCGGCGCGCGCGCGGCGGCGCACCGGCTGGTGCGCGCAAGCTGGCGGGACCTGGCACAGGCGGCCACCCTGCGCGCGTCGGATGGCGACGCGCGGCTGGGTGCGCGCATGCTGGACCGGCTCGGCCAGCTGGTGCCTCGCCTGGGCGCGGCCGGTGACCCGCTCTCGTCAGACGGCTTCCATGCGCTGCAGGCGGGCTATTGCGCGCTGGCGCTACACAAGGCGCTGCCGGACCTGCCGCCGGCGGCACGCAAGCCGGTGCGCCGGGTGCTGGCGGCAGTCGCGCGGCATTACCGGTCGCGGCTGCGCAGCGGCCATGCGGTGGCGGCACCGGTGGCGCCGGCGGCACTGCAGCGCTGGGTCGCCGATGCCATCTCCGCGCTGCCACGCCAGGACAGTGGCGCGCTGCGCGCGCTGGTGGTGCTGCAGGTCACGCTGCAGCCCGGCGCATGCCCGCCGACGCGCGCGGCCTGATCCCGTTCCCCGCCCTCGTTGCTTCCCGATGCTCAGTGAAATCGATCTCTATGGCGTGTTCGTGCCAGGCGTGCTGGTGCTGATGGTGCTGGCCTTCGCCGCCACCACCGCGATCCGCCTGGCGCTGGCGGCGCTGGGCTGCTACCGGCATATCTGGCACCGCTCGCTGTTCAATCTTTCCCTCTATGTGATCGTCCTGGGCACCGTGGCGGCGGTCTTCGACGCGGTACCGGGACTGCCGTCATGACACTCCGACTCCGCCCCCTGCTTCCCTTGCTGCCTACGCTGCTGGCCGTGCTCGCCGCCGTGCTGGTGCTGCGCCACCTGTGGGACTACTACACCGCCGCGCCATGGACGCGCGACGGCCATGTGCGCGCCGACATCGTCCAGGTCGCGCCCGACGTCGCAGGCCTGGTCACGCGCGTGCCGGTGCGCGACAACCAGTACGTGCAGCGCGGCGAGGTGCTGTTCGAGATCGACCGCGACCGCTACGCGCTGGCACTGCAGCAGGCGCTGGCCACCGCCGCCACGCTGCGCGCGACGCTGGCCCAGGCGCGGCGCGAAGCCGCGCGCAACCGGGCGCTCGACGGGCTCGTGGCCGGCGAAGTCGCCGAGCAGGGCCGCGCCCGCGTGGAGCAAGGCGAAGCCGCGCTGGCGCAGGCCGAGGCGACGGTGCGGCTGGCGCGGCTGAACCTGGAGCGCACCAGCGTGCGCAGCCCGGTGGCCGGCTACCTCAACGACCGCCTGCCGCGCCTGGGCGACTACGTGTCCACCGGCCGCCCGGTGCTGTCGATGGTCGACGCGGCGTCATTCCATGTGGAAGGGTATTTCGAGGAAACCAAGCTGCACCGCATCCACATCGGCAGCCCGGTGGACGTCCATATCATGGGCGAGCCCCGGCACCTGCGCGGGCATGTGCAGAGCATCGCCGCCGGCATCGAGGACCGTGACCGCAGTGCCGGCTCCAACCTGCTGCCCAACGTCAACCCGACCTTCAACTGGGTCCGGCTGGCGCAGCGCGTGCCGGTGCGGATCGTGCTGGAAGACGTGCCCGCCGACGTCAGGCTGGTCTCGGGCCGCACCGCGACGGTGTCGGTGCGCGAACCGCGGCGCCCTGCCGCGGCGCGATCATGAGCGGGCGCCTTTGCTGGCTGGCGTGCGCGGCCGCGTGCCTGTGCGCTTGCGCCACGGTCGGCCCGGACTACCGAGTGCCCGAACGCGCCGCGTTCAAGGCTGCGCGGGCCAACGGCGCGCTGCAGGGCGGCACCGCGCATGGTGTCGACATCGGCCCGGTCCCTGACGACTGGTGGCGTCTCTATGACGACGCGCGGCTCGACCGGCTGGTGCAACAGGCGCTGGCCGCCAACACCGACATCCGCGCCGCCTCGGCCAACCTGCGGCGCGCGGTGGCGCTGCTGCACGAAGTCGAGTCCGAGAACCTGCCGCAGGGCGGGGCCGACGCCAGCGTGTCGCGCGCGCAGCTGTCGGCCCAGAGCTTCCTGCAGACTGTCAAGCCGCCGGTGTTCAACCTGGGCGATTTCGGCTTCGGCGTGTCCTACCTGGTCGATTTCTTCGGCAAGCTGGCGCGTGCCGACGAGGCCGCGCTCGCCAGCGCCGAAGCCAGCGAAGCCACCCTCGACATGGTGCGCGTCAGCGTGGCCGCGCAGACCGTGCGCGCCTACGTGCAGGGATGCGCCGCCACCCATGAACTGGCAGTGGCCACGCAGCAGCTTGCCGTGCGCGAGCGAACGCTGGACGCAACCCGCCGGCTGGTCGCCGCCGGCCGCGCGCAGCCGCCGGACGTGGCCCGCGAACGCGCCCGCACTGAAGCACTGCGCGCCGCCTTGCCGGCCTTCGCGGCGGAGCGCGCCGCGGCGCACCACCGCCTGGCGCTGCTGCTGGGCAAACCACCGTCGGGACTGGCGCCGGACGACGTCGATTGCCACACCGAGCCGGAATTGCACGCGCCGTTGCCGGTCGGCGACGGTGCCGCGCTGTTGCGGCGCCGTCCCGATATCCGCCAGGCCGAGCGGGAGCTGGCCGCGGCGACCGCGCGCATCGGCGTTGCCACCGCCGACCTGTACCCCTCGATCCGCATCGGCGCCAGCGCAGGCCTGACCGGCGTGCTCAGCGACTTGGGCAGCGGCCCGACGGCGCGCTGGAGCCTGGGCCCCATGCTGAGCTGGTCGCTGCCGACCAACGGCGTGCGTCACCGCATCCACGGCCATGAGGCGGCCGCCGACGCCGCGCTGGCTCGCTTCGACGGCGCCGTGCTGCGTGCGCTGCAGGAAACGGAAACGGCGCTGTCCGCCTATACCCGCGCACTGGAGCGGCAAGAGTCGCTGCATGCGGCGCGCGAGCAGGCCGGCGAAGCCGCGCGCCAGCAGGTGCGGCTGCAACAGGCCGGGCGCATCCCTTACCTCGACCGTCTCGACGCCGAGCAGGCGCTGGCCGATGCCGAGGCCGCCCTGGCGGTGGCCGAAGCACAGGTGTCATACCGCCAGGTGGACCTGTTCCTCGCCTTGGGCGGCGGTTGGCAAGCCGCACCCAAGGCCCCGGCAGAGCCCTTGGAAAGGCCTGCGCATAACGATGAAAAAAGCGACTGATTTTTGTCATTTTTAATCGTCACAGGAATGGATCAGCGTGACTACACTTCGTCCGTGATCGAGCGCGCCCGCGCCGAAGCTCGCGCCCGCCATGCGGTTCCCTGTGCACAAAGTGCCCCCGCGGCGCCCGCTTCGGCGATCCAGGCTACGCCGGCTGCGGCACGCTGAACCCTACTGAGGCGCGCGCTCCGGTGCTAGATTGGAAAGGCCTGCTGGCGGCAAATGCCAGCTGCGCCTGACAACGCACACATCACACGACCCACTACAGCGAGGAGCCGCGCATGTCCCTCCCCCACCTAGCTTCCGGACAGATCGCCAGCGTGCTGCCCCTGGGCACGCGCCTGGACCAGACTGTCACCCAAGCCCTGTTCAAGGAAGGCCCGCTGGAAGTGATGCGGCTGGTGCTGAAGGCGGGCAAGCATGTGCCGCCCCATGCAGTCGACGGCCCCATGACGGTGCAGTGCCTGGAAGGCGAAGTCCGGCTACGCGTGGACGGCGCCGAACGCGGATTGCGCCAGGGCGACCTGCTCTACGTCGGCCCGGGCGTGCGCTATGACCTGACCGCCGACACCGATGCGTCGGTGCTGGTGACGATGGTGCTGCCGGCCGGCCGCTGACGGTCTCGTGCCAGGTATCAGCCCTGGCCGGAGGCCGTGACAGGCGGCGCGTCGTCAAGGCTTCTGCACAAACGGCAGAAGGAGCTCCGGGTGTTCCCTCCCAAAGCAGGGTTGAGCGCCCCTGGCGTGGCCGAAAATTGCCGAAGTTCCGTCTTGAGCGCCCACAGCGGTCAACTGATGCGCCGCATGGCTTCCCGGATCGGATCCGCCTCGGTCGGCCTTATCAGTCTGGCGACTTCCTGCCCGTCGCGCAGGAATACCAGCGTCGGCCACAGCTTGATGCGGAAGGAGCGGCCGAGCGGGCGCCCGCTGCCGTCCTCGACCTTGATATGGCGCAGCCCCGGATGCACGGCGAACGCTTCGGCAAGCGCGGGCTGCGCACGCTGGCAGAAGCCGCACCACGGGGCGCCGAACTCCAGCACGGTGCCGCCGTTCAGCGCATCCACTTCGGTACGGGGCGGCTCGGTGGCCGCGTAATGCTGGGTCATGGGCATGGTCGGGTCCTTGGTTCGATGACGACGGGATGCGGTCGGCACGCATGGTCGCATTGCTGCCGGATTCGTGCCAGATTCGTTCTGGCCCGGCGGGGCCGCCAGCGGCCTGGCCAAGCCCATCACGCCGTGTAATTTCTACGCCGCCGGGCCGATTTGCCACCATTCCGGCAGCAGCCGGCGCACCTCCGGCGCGGCAAAGCGGTCGTCGATCAGGTAGACCACGCCTTCGTCCTGCTGCGTGCGGATCACCCTGCCCGCGGCCTGCACCACCTTGCGCAAGCCCGGATAGAGATAGGCATAGTCGTAGCCCTGGCCGAAGGCCGACTGCATGCGCGCGCGGAACTGCTCGTTGACCGCGTTGAACTGCGGCAGCCCCAGCGTGGCGACGAAGGCGCCGATCAGGCGCTCACCGGGCAGGTCCACGCCCTCGGCAAAGGCGCCGCCTAGCACGGCAAAGCCGATGCCTGCGCCATCCGGGACAAAGGCGGACAGGAAGGCGGCCTGCGCCGCCTCGTCCATGCCGCGCGACTGGACCCAGTACGGAATGTCGGGATGGGCCTGCGTGAAATTCGACACGGCCTGCTGCAGGTACTCGTGGCTGCTGAAGAACGCGAGGTAGTTGCCGCGGCGGGCGCGAAACTGGTTCGCCATCAGCGCGGCAATGTCCGGCAGCGACTGGCCGCGCCGCGCATAGCGGGTGGAAATCCGGCTGGCGATACGTACTGACAGTTGTTCCGCCCGGAACGGCGACGGCACCGCCACGCGCGCGCAGTCGGCAGGCAAACCCAGCGTATCGAGGTAGTAGGCGGCCGGGTCCAGCGTGGCCGAGAACAGCGTGACGGAATGCGCCGCGGCAAAGCGCGGCCGCAGGAACGGCGCCGGGATGACGTTGCGCAGGCACAGGCGCGCATGGTTGCCGCGCCGGGCGTTTGCGGCGAGGGCTGGCCGCTGGATATCGAACAGCGAACTGGCATCGAGCTGCTCTGCCAGCCGGCTGAAATGCAGCGCATCGAAATAAAAGCGCTGCAGCGCCGGGTCGATCGCCGCGGGCTGCTCGGTCATGTGCGCCAGCACGGCCGCGCAGCAGTCATCGAGCGCCCGCAGCAGGGGCGCGGGCACTTCCGGCAAGACTTCATAGGCAACGTCGGCCTGCCGCGCCAGCGCGCTCCAGTGGCGCGCCAGCCGGGCCAGCGGCCTGGCCACCGCGCCGGGCGCGCCGCGCCGGGCTTCGCGCAGCGCGTGCGGATCCAGCTCGGCGGTGTACATGGCGCGGCCGCGCTCGACCAGGTTGTGCGCCTCGTCGACCAGCACGCTTGCGCGCCAGCCGTTGGCGATCGTCAGCGCATACAGCAGCGCGCTGCGGTCGAAGAAATAGTTGTAGTCCGCCACCACCACATCGCTCCAGCGCACCAGTTCCTGCGCCAGGTAGTAGGGGCAGATGCCATGCGCCAGCGCCAGCGTGCGCACCGCGGCACGGTCACGCACCGGCACGTCGCAGGCGGCTTCGCGCGCGGCCGGCAGGCGATCGTAGAAGCCGCGCGCCAGCGGGCAGGATTCGCCGTGGCAGGCGAGCTCCGGATGCTCGCAGGCCTTGTCTCGCGCCACCAGTTCGATCACGCGCAGCGGCTGCGCGCCGTGGCTGCGCAGCGCCTGGGCGGCCTGCAGCGCGACGCCGCGCCCGGTGGAGCGCGCCGACAGGAAGAACGCCTTGTCGATGCCCTGCCCCGGCATCGCCTTGAGCAGCGGGAACAGCGTGCCGACCGACTTGCCGATGCCTGTCGGCGCCTGGGCCAGCAGGGTGCGCCCGGCGCGGTTGGCGTTGTAGACCGCCTGCGCCAGTTCGCGCTGGCCAGTTCGGAATGCCGGGTGCGGAAAGGCCAGCCGCGCCAGCGCGGCATCGCGGGCCTGCCGGTGCGCCAGTTCGGCCTGGGCCCACCGCAGGAAGCGTTCGCAGGTCTGGACGAAGAACGCATCGAGCGCGTCCGCGGTGAAGTGCTGCACCACCGGGTGCTCGCGCTGGCCGATGATGTCGAAATAGACCACAGCCACGTCGATCCCGGGCAATCCGAGTTTGCGGCACATCAGGCAGCCATAGATCTTTGCCTGCGCCCAGTGCAGGTGGCGGTGGTTATCCGGCACGGCGGCCTCGCCGCGCACGGTCTTGATTTCTTCCAGGCGGTTGGCCCCCGGATCGTAGCCATCGGCACGGCCGCGAACGTGCAAGGGCCCAAAATCCGCCGACAGCGGCACTTCCGCCTGGTAGTCCGGTCCGCGCCTGCCGGTCACCAGGGAGTGGCCGGCGACGCCTTCCTGCGCGGTTGGCGTCGGCACGAAGCGCAGGTCGAGGTCGCCTGCCCTGGCGGTGAAGTCGCACAACGCGCGCACGGCGACGACGTAGGCGGGAGCTTGCGCTGGAGCTGGGGCACGAACGGGGGCGGCAAGTGGGTCGACGGACACGAAGGCTGGAACGCTAAAAAGGCTGTATGAATATACAGTATCCGAACCGATTCTCCCGCCCTGTGCGGCAACGGCGGCATAAGGAAAGAGCAAATCGTTATTCCACCAGCGGCAAGATCCAGAAGCACATGCTGCGCACTGGCGCGCAGGTGTAACGCACCGCGGTTCAGCCGCCCGGCGCCGCCCGCGTCCGCAGCAGGGCACTCGCGCCGCCGGCCAGTGCTCCACGCGCCGGGCGCCCGCGCCGGCCCGCCGCGGCAACGCCCTGGCTGCCGGCACCCTTCTGTTCGCGATATTCGACAAGCATCGCCTCGCGCTGGCGGATGCGTTCTTCCAGTACGGCAATCGACTGGCTTAGCCGCGCCATCTCGCCGCCCTGGCGTGAAGCCGCTTCGGCAGCGTGCGCAAGCCGCTCCAGCGCGGCCTTGCGTTCTGCTTCCAGCAACTTCTGCGCTTCCTTGCCCGCCATGCGGGCCGCATCCAGTTCCAGCGCCAGCCGGCGTTCGCTGGCGGTGGCGCGGGCGGTCATGGTTTCGCGCTCCTGGTCCCACGCGCCGCGTTCCGCGGCGAATTCCCGCTGCAACGAGGCACGGGCCTCCAGCGCGATGCCAGCCTCGGCTCGCAACGTCTCCACCTGCTGCTGCAGGCCTGCAGCGCGGGCTTCGGCCTGCGCGCCGCGCTCCAGCGCCTCGTCCCGCGCGCGCGTCAGCTCCGCCATCGCCGCTTCGGCACCGTCCAGCCGCGCCTGCATGACCAGGCGCTCCTGCTCCAGCGCCTCCCGTTCCCTGGCCAATGCCGCCTGCGCCTCGGCCAGCGCCGTTTCGCGCTGGGTCAGCGCGGTTTCCGCCTGCGCCCGGGCAACCTGCAATGCAGCTTCCCACAGGTAACGCGCCGCTTCGGTGACCGGTTCCGGGCAACCCGGCTTTGGCGCGAAGCCTTGCGGATCCTGCAATCGCCCGCCGAGCGCGGCGAACCAAGCGTCGAGGTGGGGGCTGACAGTGTTGGGCGAACCGCGGCCCAGATGCAGGCGGATGCGTTCGATGGTCGGACGCTGGCCTGCCTTGAGCAGGCTGTCGGCGGCGGCCCAGACGTCGTCGCGATTGATGCCTCGGGAGCGGAGCGTTTCCATGGTGTGATCCGGAGAAGACCCAAATAAGGTTCGATAATGGAGACTTATCGAGCGCTATTCGATATTTATGTATGATATAATACAGCATACATCATATTTATTATGATAACAGCCGACCCGCTAGCCAACCCACCGCAGCTTGCCTCCGATGTCGAATTCCCGGCGCCGCTCCGCCCGTCTGAACTGGATCCCCTCGCCGAACAGGCCGCGAACGCACTGCGCCGCGAAGGCGAGTCGTCCAACACCGTGGCGAGCTACCGCTCTGCCCTGCGTTACTGGGCTGCATGGCACGGGCTGCGCTATCGCCAGCCGGCCCGGCTTCCGCTTGCTCCTGCCGTCGTGGTTCAATTCATCGTCGACCACGCTACGCGGCAGACGCCGCACGGGCCGGTCTGTGAACTACCCCCGGCGATCGACCAGGCGCTGGTCGCTGATGGATACAAGGCACGACCCGGCGCGCCCGCGCTGTCCACGCTGACGCACCGCCTTGCGGTGCTGGCCAAGGCCCACCGCATGCAGCAGTTGCCCAATCCTTGTGCCGACGCGTCCGTGCGCGAATTGATGTCCGGCATCCGCCGCGCCTATGCGCGCCGCGGACACCGCCCGGCGCGCAAGGCCGCGCTGACGCGCGACCCGCTGCTGCGGCTGCTCGCTGCCTGTGATGATTCATTGCGCGGCGTCCGTGACCGCGCGGTGCTGTTGTTTGCATGGGCCAGCGGCGGCCGCCGTCGTTCCGAGGTCGCGCGCGCGACGGTGGAGAACCTGACGCGTGTCGCGCCGGGTGAATTTGTCTACGTGCTGGGCTGGTCCAAGACCAACCAGTCGGGCCGCGACCACGCCGATGCCGCCAAGCCGGTGACGGGTGCAGCGGGACAGGCACTGGAGGCGTGGCTGGCCGCTTCGGGAATTGCAGGCGGACCGCTGTTCCGCCGCATCCGGCGCGGCGGACATGTGGGTGAAGGCTTGTCCGATGCCGCAGTGAGCCGCATCGTCAAGGCGCGCTGCGCGCAGGCGGGACTTGAGGGCGATTACTCCGCGCATTCGCTGCGCGCGGGTTTCGTCACCGAAGCGGCGGCGCAACAGGTGCCGCTGGCCGAGACCATGGCGATGACCGGCCACGCCAGCGTAGCCACAGTGGTGCGCTATTTCCGTGCGGCGGACATGCAGCGCTCGCGCGCGGCGGACCTGCTCGGGCCTGCACAAGCGGAAGAACAAGACGGCTAGCGGGCGCAGAGCGCGCCGCAAATTCGGGTATTTCGCTAGCCCCGTGCGCTGGCCCGGGATGCGTCAGGTGCCTATACTGGCAGGCGCGCCGGACATTGCCAGATGCGCTGGCCGGCAGTACCCGGAGGTCCGGGGCAGGTGATGGCGGCCCGCCCGGACGAGCCCACGACGTGCGCCGGAACGCGTGCCGGAGTGACCGGACCGGCTGCCGGGCCAACCCAGTGGAAATGCGGAGATGGGCATGCCCAACGAACAATTCCTCGCCACCCAGGAAACTCGCCGCTCGGGGCTGCAAGCCTTGCGGGCGGCCTTGCTGCAAGTTCACAAGGAAGTCATCGGCTACGACCGCGGGCAGTACGAACGGCTGAACGGCCCGATCCCGGCCGGACTGTTTGTCCAGCTGGTCACGGAGGACAACTTCTTTCGCTGGCTCGATCCGCTGTCGCGGCTGATCATCGAGGTCGATGAGGAACTCGAATCGAAGGAACATCACGACGAAACCTGCCGCGCCGTGGCGCGTGCCGCCGAAAGGCTCTTCAGCGACGGTGCCGATCCCGGCTTTCGCAAGCGCTACCAGGAAGCCTTGCAGGACGAATCGGGCGTCATCGTGGCGCACGGGCGACTGATGTCCGTGATCGGCCAGCTACGGCAGCTGCCCTAGCTGCCGTGGCGTCTATCAAAACGTAGCGTCAGGCCCTGGCGCTAGCGCACTTCTGCGTCAAGCGAGATAGCCAGGAAGTCGTGCGCCTTGGCCATCCCCGCCAGACATCCCGGCCAGACATCCGTCATCGGCCCCTGCCTCCGCCATGTCCGCCATGTCCGCCATGTCCGCCATGTCCGCCAGCAGCCCAGCCGCCTCTGCCACGGCCGCCGCCGTGCCAGCCGCGGTGTCCATGGTGTCCGTGCCTCCAGCCGTGGCCACCGCCACCATAGATAAAGGCAAAGCTGCCGTAGTAGCTGCTGTATCCGGGGCCGTAATAGGGGTAGCCGGGCGCGACCGGATAGCCGCTGTAGTACGGTGAGCTGACCGGGTAGGCGGGATAGGCCAGGTAGTCGTCGCTGGCATAGGGATAAGCCACGCACCCGCTGGCCAACACCACCGCAAGCAATATTCCATATCCGAAGCGCATGGGGTTCCCTCCTTGCATCGCCAGCCTGCATTGCGGGCACAGGTTAGACCCCCGCCACTGCCACGCAATTCCACCGGCGCCCGGCCCGCAATTGGCGATGACTTACGGTCGCTGCGCCGCAGCCTAATCCAAATCACGACAATTCAGGGACATATTTAGGATTTGTCCGATATTCGCATGAGAAAGCCCGTATTACATTGCCCTTGCACCCGGCCCGCGGGTGCCCCGACAGAGCCAGGTTGCCCCCCTTCCTGGTTCCTTGCACTGCCACGATGGTCCCCGCCATCGTGGCAATTTTTTTGAGCATGCGCGGGGCTACAGGCCCTTCTCGACCATTTCCAGCAGCCGTTGCCCGAGCGGCTCGGCCATTTCGCGCGCGCGGCTGCGCAACGG
The DNA here is from genome assembly GCF_017815025.1 of Cupriavidus phytohabitans. NCBI lineage: Bacteria > Pseudomonadati > Pseudomonadota > Betaproteobacteria > Burkholderiales > Burkholderiaceae > Cupriavidus > Cupriavidus phytohabitans. The sequence goes on along the minus strand of NZ_JAGIQB010000029.1, from coordinate 49,249 downwards.
GCCGTCGATCAGCAGGATTGCCAGCCCGTGCACGGCGGACCAGGCCAGGTACTCGGCACCGGGCCGCCGCTCGGGTGGCAATGCGCCGGACTCCACCAGCTTGTCGAGCGCGGCGCCAAGCAACTGGAACGGGTTGAGCCCGCTGTTGCCCGCCTTGGCGGGATCGGCGTCATCCTCGACCTCATCCGGCACGGAGAATGCCGTACGGAACAGGCCGGTTTCCGTCAGCGCGAAGCGCAGATAACCCGTGCCGACCGCGCGCAGGCAGGCGCGCGCATGGGCAGCGGCGCCACGGCCGGGGCGCAGTCCGCCAATCTCTGCCTCCATGGCAATCGCCAGCGACGACAAGGCTGACGCTCGCACCGCCTGCAGCAGGTCCTGCCGGCTGGCAAAGTGCCGGTAAGCCGCATTGGGAACGACGCCGGCGCGGCGCGTGGCCTCGCGCAGCACGATGGCGTCTGGGCCGCCTTCGCGGGCCAGGTCAATGCCGGCGTCAAGCAAGGCGCGGCGCAGGTCGCCATGACGGTAAGTGGCGCGCGCCGGTGGCGCGGGGACGGCCGGCTTCATGCGGCTCCCCTGTGATGCTGGAATCGGTTCATTATCTGTAGGCGCTTATAGTGAACAGTGTACACAAACAAAGCGCCATCGGCTCGCCGCGGGCCCGTATCCGCAGGCCGGCATCCACAACCGGTATCAGAGAATGGGGGCGAACAGCTTGGCCACGTGCATGGCCACGCGCAGCGGCGCGGGCGCGCCCAGGAACTCATCCGGCCCGATGCGTGTGGCGTTGGCGAAATCGGATTCCAGCATGGCCGCCACGTCGGCGGCGAAGCCCTTGTCCGCCGTCATCACCATCAGTTCGAAATTGAGGCGGAACGAGCGGTTGTCGAGGTTCGCCGTGCCCACCGCGGCGGCCTCGTCATCGATCAGGATCACTTTCTGGTGCAGGAACCCGGGCTGGTAGCGATACAGCTTGATTCCCGCCGCGACTGCCTGGTACGCATAGATTGTCGACGCGGCGTAGACGACGACGTGATCGGGACGCGCCGGTATCAGGATGCGCACATCGACGCCGCGCAGCACCGCCAGCCGCAGCACGGCGAACACCGCCTCGTCCGGCACGAAATACGGCGACGTGATCCACAGCCGGTGCCGGGCCGACTGGATCGCCTCGACAAAGAACAGCGAACACGTTTCCTGCGAGTCCGCTGGACCGGTCGGGACCACCTGGCAGGTCATGCGCCCGCCCACCTCGGCTGGCGGCATCAGCAAATGCGGGACTTCGCGCGCGGCCCAGTACCAGTCTTCGGCAAAGGACATCTGCAGGTCCAGCACGGCACTGCCGCGCAATGCGATATGGGTGTCGCGCCATGGCGCCAGCGACGGATGCTCGCCCAGATACTCCACGCCGACATTGTGGCCACCAATAAAAGCCTCGCGCCCGTCCACGATGACCAGCTTGCGGTGGTTGCGGAAGTTGAGCTGGAAGCGGTTGACGAAGCCGCGATGCGTGGAAAACGGCCGGGCATCGACACCCGCCTCGAGCAGCGTGCGCACGTAGCGGCGCGGCAGCGCGTGGCAGCCGATGCTGTCGAACAGGAAGTAGACCTTGACGCCGGCCTGCGCGCGCTCGCACAGCAGCGCCTGCAGGCGCCGGCCCAGCGCATCGTCGTGGACGATGAAGAACTGCACGATCAACACTTCCCTGGCCTGGCCGATCGCGGCAAAGATGGCATCGAAGGTCTGCGTGCCATTGACCAGCAGCCGCACGTCGTTGTTGGCCAGGCATGGCATGCCGGTCAATCGCGGCAACGCGCGCATGCAGACCTGCGTTGGCTCGTGCACCACGCAGGCGCTGCGGGCCTCGCGTTCGCGCGGTGTCATGCCATGGCGGATCTCGCGCAGCCGGTCGTCATTGAAGCGGCGCGCATCGACATAGCCGGCAAAGGTGCTGCGTCCGAAGATCAGGTAAGGGACCAGCGTGACATACGGCATCATCAGCAGCGACCCCGCCCAGGCGATCGCGCCAGGCGCGGTGCGCACCGTCATGACGGCGTGCAGCGCCGCCACCAAGCCGACGACGTGAAAGGCCAGGAGGATGAAGGCGATGACACTCGGGCTCTGCAGCATCGGTGGCTTGAGTCCCTGGACCGGAACACGATGCGCGCTATTTTGGCACACCGCGGGCGGGATGTTGATGCCGCGGCGCACGCCTGCCTTCTTTTTTGGCACGCCGATGGGATGACGGTGCCATGCGGCCGCCAGGCCTGGGGCCGGCCCGTTGTCCACAGGATCTGTGGACAACTTCGTCTCCCCCCCGGCCCCGGCCGGCCATCAATGGCCGCCATTTACCGCGCTGCCACAAAAAGGGCAAAAACGGCGAGCTTCTCGGAAACATCTGATTGTTCCACGGCACGCGGCTTTTTACGCTTTGAGGCCGGTCCGATCCCGTTGAAGCGCTGTCGGTATCTGCCCGCCAAGCGTCCGCTACCCGTCCTGTTCCTGCGGTTCTCACACGCCGTCACGCTCGCTTCGTATGCCGTCGCCGATCACTATTGCGCTGCTGCTGGGCAAGTCGCCCCAGCTCCAGGACGTTCCAGACCTGCTGGTGCGCTCGGGTTTTCGCTGCAGCATTTTCGACGCGGGCCGCGACCTGATCCACAGCACCCTGCAGCAGACCTACGACATGCTGCTGCTTCCCGACGAAGTGGCCGACATCCCGGCCATCGACGTGATCCGCGCGGTGCGCAGCGCGCGCTCGCGCGATGTGCCGATCATGATGCTGGGCAGCGACAGCAGCGAAGACCGCCTGGTTGATGCGCTCGACGCCGGTGCCGACGACTACATGTGCCGTCCGCTCAGCCACCGCGTGCTGCTGGCGCGCATTGCCGCGCTGCGCCGGCGCGTGACCGGCGAGCGTTTGCGCCAGGGGCTGGTGGTGCGTGCCGGCCCGTACCAGCTCAACAGCGTCGGGCGCTTCGCCACGCTGCGCGACGAGCGCATCGCACTGACGCCGAAGGAATTCGACCTGGCCATGCTGTTGTTTTCCAATGTCGGCAGGGTGATGCCCAACAGCCGCATCGAGCAGACGGTATGGCGCCATGAATTGCCGCCGCTGTCACGGGCGCTGGCGGGGCTGATGTCGCGGCTGCGCAAGACGCTGCGGCTTGGCATCGAGAACGGCATCATCGTCACCGTCGTCTACGCCCATGGCTATCGGCTCGATGTGCTGGAGGAAAGCAGCCTGCCGCGCCTGCCGGCAGCCGGTCGCAAGCCCCCCGGTTGCTAGCCCTGCAGCGCAGCCGCCAGCGACAGGAACTCGAGCACCGCCATGCCCGTGGCCGAACGCTTGGCCTCGCGCTTGGCGACTGCCGCGGCGGCGCCGATATGCTGGCTGCCCAGGCGCTGCAGCGCAGCCACGCCCTCCCCACTCACGCACACCACGCCCGCTGCCATCGATACCGGCGGAAAGAAGACCGGCTGGCCGTGCCTGTCTTCGCCCTGCATGCCGCCTGCGGCACGATCCCCCGGCGCATACATGGCGAGGGCCGCATCGTTGAAGCGCCGGATCGCCTCGTGCATCCGTGCCGGCCAGTCGCGGCTCTGGAACAGCACCAGGAAGTCGTCGCCGCCGACATGGCCAAGGAAATCGCGCGCCGGATCACATGCCTCGGCCAGGATCGCGGCGGCGCCCTTGAGCATTTCGTCGCCCTTCCAGTAGCCGTACTTGTCGTTGAACGGCTTGAAGTGGTTCAGGTCGACATAGCACGCGCGGAACTCGCTGGCGGCTTCGATCAGGCGCTCGATATGCTGGTTGAGCGGGATATTGCCCGGCAGGAACGTCAGCGGATTGGCATAGCGGGCCGCCTCCATGCGCACTTCGGTGATCGCGCGGATCAGGTCGGCGCCGGTGCCCAGCCCGATATAGCGCCCTTGCTCGGTGATCAGGAAGCCGTCGGCCAGCGAGCGCGTATTCTCTCCGGACAAGATCTGCGCCATTTCCTCCAGCGTCGCGCGGCGCTCGAAACAGGCCGGTTCGCGGTTGGCCATGGCAATGCAGGCCTTCTTGCCATACAGCTCGCGGTGGAACGGTGCGGCATAGCGGTCGATAAACCCTTGGCGGCCGATGATGGCGAGCGGCCGGCCATCGTCATGGACCACCGCCACGGCGTGCAGCTCGGGCTGGTCCTGGAACATGCGCAGCACCGCGTCGTTGCTGGTGGAGGGCGATACGGTCGGTGCCGGGCGCAGCAGCCGCCCGGCAGTCATGCCGGACCAGCCCGAGCGCACCACCTGCGGAAACACGGCAATATGCCGGGATGCCAGCGTGCGCCGCACCTGCGGTGCCACCTGCGTATCCGGGCGCGCCGACGGCCGGCCGATGTAGTAGCCCTGTGCGCCGGTCACGCCGAGGTCGCGGACCACCGCAAGTTCGTCCTCATGCTCGATTCCCTCGGCAATGACGCGCCCGCCGAAGGCGCTCATCATGCGCATCACCGCACGCAGTATCTCCAGCCGCCGCGAGCACGAAGCGATGCCGCGTACCAGCGATTTGTCGATCTTGACGAACTGCGGCGACAGATGCGCCAGCAGGTCGAGATTGGCATGGCCGGAGCCGAAGTCGTCCAACGCATACTGCATGCCCAGTTCGCGCAGCAGCGACATGGCCGTGCCGAAGCTCGCGGCATCGCCGATCGGGGTCTGCTCGGTGACCTCGACCACCAGCCGCGACGGTGCGATACCGGCTCGCAGCAACGCCGCCGACAAGCGCTCGCGATCGGCCAGCAGATGTCGCAACGTCATCGGACTGAAATTCAGGAACAGCTTGCCCGGCAGCTCGAGGCCGCGCCAGGCGGCCAGCGCGGTGCGCGCCGCCTCGATTTCCAGCGCGATCGTGTTCTCGACGCCCTGTGCAAGGCGAAACAAGGCTTCCGGCAACGCGTAAGGCGAGCCCGCCGGGCCGCGGACCAGGGCTTCGTAACCGAGCAGCTGGGCATTGCCGGCCTGCACGATCGGCTGGAACACCGCATGCAGCGGCGGGATCTGCGCGCGGGGCACCGCAGGCGCGGCAGGTACGCCTGTTGCGAGGTGGAACGGTAGCAGTGCGGCGTCGTGGCCGGGCATGAATGGATCCGGGGAGGCGAAGCAGATTGGCAGGGCACAAGACCACAGAGGCGGGCCACATTGCATGACATAAATGTGACGGCACGATGACAGTCCCCTGCCTGTCATGTCACGCCGGCGTCACGTTGATCCGCCACCATCCGTGCGCCGCCAGCGACCCTCCCGCACGAGGAAGGCGCGACGGCAAACCGGGTCAAGCCCGGGCTGCGCTGCCGCCCGCCGCGGTTGGCTGGACGCGCGCCCGTCAGGAGTCATCTCCGTGTTGCACGTCATCAAGTCAAGCCTGCCGGGCCGCCGCCCGGCTTTTGCCGTACTGGGCCGGGCCGCCTCGCGCCTGAACCGCCTGCCACTGGTCGCACGCCTGTGCGCCGCCTTTGCCCTGGTCTACCTGTTCGGGGCCGCGGTCGGGTTGACCGGCATCGCCAACCTCGTGTCGATCAAGGCGCGCACCGATACCCTCTACCAGCAGGACATGCATGGCGCCATGTCGGCCGAGCGCGCGCATTCGGCGCTGGCCGCACTCGGCCGCGCCCAGCTGGCGCTGACCATGGCCACCAGCGGCGCCGAGCGCGACACCGCCGCCGCCGAGATCGACCAGGCGCTGGGGCGGCTCGACACGGCGCTGGGCGGGGTGCGCCAAGCCAATGCCACGCAGGCCGTGCCGCTGCTCGACGCCAAGCAACGCGCCGCCGGGCTGGTGCAAGGCTATGTCGCGCTGCTGCGCAAGCAGCCGCTCGATCCGTTGCAGTTCGACAGCGCGGTCTCGGTCGAGGGCCACTTTGTCACCGAGCAATTGCAGGCGCTGAGCCAGCGTATCGAGGCGGTGCGCGTGCAGCAGGAGCGGCAGGCCGCCGCCACCGTGGCAAGCGTCGCCAGCAGCCAGCTGCGCGCGCAAGCGTGGATGGTAGCCCTGCTCGGCGCCAGCCTGCTGGCCGCCGCAGGGCTGGCGTGGATCGCGGCACGCAGCCTGCGTGCCGAACTGGGCGGCGAGCCGCGCGACGCCGCCGAGATTGCGCGGCGCATTGCCGCCGGCGACCTGACCGCCACGATCGCGCTGCATCCGTCGGATCGCAGCAGCATGCTGCATCACGTGGCGGGCATGCGCGACCAGCTCGCCGGGGTGCTGGCGCGCATTCATGGCTCCGCGCAGGAGGTCGCCGCGGCCAGCCAGCAGATCGCCGCCGACAATCACGCCTTGTCGGCCCGGACGCAACTGCAGGCCAGCGCACTCGATGCCGCGGGCGCCAGCATGGAGACGCTGGCGGGGCGCGTTGCCGACGCGCACGCCCAGGCGACCGAATCGAGCCTGCTGGCCGACCAGGCGCGCGCCGCCACCGATGCCGGCGCAGACGTGGTGCGGCAGATGCGCGGCGCCATGGACGCGCTGCACGGGCACTCGCGGCACATCGCGGAAATCGTCAGCGTGATCGAGGGCATCGCGTTCCAGACCAATATCCTGGCGCTCAACGCCGCCGTCGAGGCGGCCCGAGCGGGCCCGGCCGGGCGCGGCTTTGCCGTGGTTGCGCAGGAAGTGCGCGCGCTGGCCCAGCGCAGCGCCGATGCCGCGCGCGAGATCGGCGGCATCATCGGCACGGCCACACATGAAATCGGACTGGGCGCGCGCCTGAGCGGAGACGTGGTTGCAGCCATGGAGCGCATCGCCACCGCGGTCCGGCACAGCCATGCGCTGGCCGGAACCCTGTGCGCGCTGGCCGACCAGCAGGCCGCCAGCGTGCAGGCGGCTGCAGGAGCCGTCACGCAGCTGCGCCTGACCGCACAGCAGAATGCCGCGCTGGTGGACGAACTGGGTGGTCAGGCCGGTCGCCTCGATCACCAGGCTGCGGTCCTGGCCGAGGACGTGGCGCGTTTCCGCTTCTGAGCGGCAAGCTTTATTGCTCCCCGGTCTCGCTTGTCCGTCAGGCAGCCGTCACCGTCAGGCAGATGTGTCAGCGCGAAACATTTGTCATGGCGAAGTAACCGGCATTTACGTCTTCCTCGACAAAGTTACAGATCTGTTTCAACTGAAGCGGTGCCAGTTACGTGCAGGCCGCTGCCTGCCTAGTAATCTTGCCTCACACCAACTGAACTGGCATCCGCCCAGGAAATCATGGCTGAACGACTGATCATGCTGGACGTACCCGGCGTCCTGTACTCCGACCGCTCCCGCGCCCGCCTCGGCGGCATTCCGGATTCAGGCACCCTGCGCGATGTCAGGTTTTTTGACCCGATCGCGCTCGGATTCGTCCGCCGCCTGTTCGGTGTCGCCGGTGCGCGCGTGGTGGTGTCCGATGCCTGGCGTCGCGGCACGCCGGCCGCGATCCTGCAGCAGCTGGACCTGCAGGTCGAAGCCATGACCCCGGCCGCCACGGGCGGCCACGGCGCAGAGATCGCCGCCTATTTTGCGCAGGCTGCGGCGCCCGTCCATTATGTGATCCTGTCATGCGCCGCGCCTGAATCCATGCCGGAAGCCATTCGCGATCACCTGGTCAGCGTCGATCCGGCGCTCGGCCTGACCCTCGAAAACTTCCAGCAAGCGCTCGGGATCCTCGGGGTGGCCTGCCCGTCCACGGTGATGCCCGCGCCGAAGCTCGATGCCGGGCTGAAGGCGAAGCTGGAACAACTGCAGCAACTGGCGCGCGAAAAACCGGCACGTTTCGCCACGGAGCAGGCTGCGCAGGTCATGCGCGAGTACGTCCACGCCTGATCCGCAGCCACCTTTTCGGCAAGCCAAGCGGGGCGCCTTCGGGCGCCCCGTTGCATTCCACGTAACGCGCGATCCCGTATCATGCTCGCTGCCGCCGGCATTCCGCCGGCACCACCGCCAGGATCATCCAGGATACAGCCATGCCCCACCTCGTCATCGAACTCACGGAAAACACCCGCCTGAACTGCTCGCAGGAAGAGTTGCTCGATGAAGCCAATGCCGCGCTGCTGGCGTCGGGGCAGTTCCAGGAGGCCGATATCAAGTCGCGCTGCATCACGCTGTCGACCTACCGCCAGGGCGTGGATGCCGCGGATCGCGCCTTCGTCCATGCGCGCCTGTCGATCCTCGACGGCCGCGACACCGCCGTGCGACAGGCGCTAGGCCAGGCCGTCTGCGACGTGATCGCCGATGCCGTGCGCACGGGCGTGGAGGGCGGGCAATCGGTGCAGGTATCGGTGGAAGTGTGCGAGATGCAGCGCGCGACCTACGCCAAGCAGGTCATTGCCTGAGCCGCGACTGCGCCCCAACGATTGGCGCACCCAATAAAAAACCCGCGGCCTTCTCAAGCCGCGGGCACCAGCTTCGGGGAAGACGCCGAAGCCTGTCACGGGGAGCGCCCCCGCACCCATGACGTTTGGGATTCTAGGACGATGCCCGCGCTGGCGGATTGACCTGGATTAAATGCCAGACATTGTCCCCAGTCGTAAAAAAGGAGCCGCGAGCGGCTCCTTTTTCATTGGGACAGGCTGTGGCGCAAATCAGGCCGCGGCGTCCTTCAGCTTCTTCAGCGGGCGCACCTTCACCTTGACGCTGGCCGGCTTGGCCGGGAACCAACGCTCTTCACCGGTGAACGGGTCCTTGCCGAAGCGCTTCTTCTTGGCCGGGACTTGCTGCGCCGTCACCTTCAGCAGGCCCGGCAGCGTGAATTCACCAGCGCCCTTCTTGTTCAGCGCGCTGACGATGGTGTTTTCCAGATGGGCCAGAACCGTCTTCACGGTCTTGGCTTCCAGTTCCGTCTGAGCTACCAGATGAGCGACCAGGCTCGACTTGTTGAAGGTGTCCTTCAGCGGGCGCGCAACGGGCGCAGCGGCGGGAGCAGCCTTCTTGGCCGGCGCGGCCTTCTTGGCGGCAGCCTTCACGGGTGCCTTGGTTGCCGCAGCCTTCTTGGCAGCGGGCTTGGTTGCAGTCTTCGCGGTCGGTTTCGCTTTGGTCGCCATATCGATATACGTAGGTTGAACGATGGATGCCGGCTCGTCGTCTTGCATCGCTCAGCAGCGCTACGCAAAACGCCTTGTCGGCGCCCACTGAATCATAGCGGAAACAGCCATAAGTCAAGGGGTTTTCGTGCATGCGAAACGCAAAACCCCGTGAAAACCCCGGGTTTTGTCGCGGCTTTACCTCAGTAAAAACGCAAAGAGGGCCTACGTACCCCCGTTTTGGCGCTTGCGCACGCTGCGCGACGCGAACGTGCAGACCCGATTGCATGCCTCAGGCGCGCTCCGAAAGCGCAAGCAACGGGCCCGCAAACAGCGCGCCGAGCGCGAGCAGCGGCAGCGATGCATCAGCCTGCGCCCATGCGTTCGACAGTGCCGCCAGACTTGCCTGCATGCCGAACACGCTGGCCACGCTCAGCAGCGAAACCGGTGCAACGGCGGCAAGCGACAGCGTGCGCAGGGACCTGCCGCGATGGATCGGCGAAACGCTGGCGAGGGTGTCGGATCGGGACATGTCCGCTTCCTTGGATGGGATGCGGGCATTGCCGGCGGCGCTGGCTGAATCCGGCCTGAGCGTTTCGTTCAGCCCGCGTTCAGGGTTTTTGATGCAAACTTCGGGCCATGAAGCGTTTTTCCGCGCTGCTGTGGCGCCCCGCCCGCCTGCTGTCCGCTGCCGTACTGGCAGCGCTGCTGGCGCTCGCAGCCGTGCCTGCCGCGCATGCCGACAAGGATGCCGACCGCGCCCGCGCCGCGGTGCAGTCGGGCGAAATCCTGCCGCTGTCGCGCATTCTCGAGACCGTCTCGCGCCAGTATGCCGGCGACGTGATCGGCGTCGAGCTGGACCGCGACGACGGCATCTGGCAATACGAAGTCAAGCTGCTGCTGCCCGGCGGCTCGGTGGCCAAGCTGGAATACGATGCGCGCACCGCCGCGCTGATCAAGGCCAAGGGCCGCGGCCTTGAAGAGGCGCGCAAGCAGCCGTGAGCGCGCGCCGGCCGCCAACCTGCCCACCGGAAGACACTGATGCGCATCCTGCTGGTTGAAGATGAAGCCACCCTGGCCGCGCAGGTCCGCGCCAGCCTGGCCGACGCGGGCTACGCGGTCGACGTAGCCGCCGACGGCATCGATGCCTGCCACCTGGGCGAGCAGGAACCGTACGACGCCGTCATCCTGGACCTGGGCCTGCCCCGGCTCGACGGCCTCTCCGTGCTGCGACGCTGGCGCGCCGGGCAGGTCAATGTGCCGGTACTGATACTGACCGCACGCGACAGCTGGACCGAAAAAGTCGAAGGCATCGACGCGGGCGCCGACGACTACCTGGCCAAGCCGTTCCGCATGGAGGAGCTGCTGGCGCGCATCCGCGCGCTGATCCGGCGCGCGCACGGCATGGCCGTGCCGGAGCTGCAATGCGGGCCGGTGCGGATGAACCCGCGCGCCGGCACCATCTCCGTCGACGGCGCGACGGTGGTGCTGACCTCGCATGAGTTCCGCGTGCTGGACTACCTGATGCACCACCCGGGCGCGATCGTCAGCAAGACCGCGCTGACCGAACACATCTACGCCCAGGATTTCGACCGCGACAGCAATACCATCGAAGTCTTCGTCGGGCGGCTGCGGCGCAAGCTGGGCGTGGACGTGATCGAGACGGTGCGCGGCCAGGGTTACCGGCTGCGGCCGCCGCCGGGCCCCGGCAACGCCGACGCGCCTTCGGCCCAGGCATAGATGCCCACCCGCCTGCGCCGTTCGCTTGCACTGCGCCTGCTGGCGCTGGCCGCGATCTGGCTGGCCGCGGCGCTGGGTGGCAGCGGCTGGCTGCTGTCGACCCTGTTCGAGCGCCATGTCAACGATAACTATGTGCGCCAGCTCGACCACCAGCTGGCAAGCCTGGCCGCGGCGCTGGACTGGGATGCCAGCGGCAAGCTGGTGCTGACGCGCGCCCCCGCCGATCCCCGTTATGAATTGCCTTACTCCGGCGCCTACTGGCAGGCGCGCGCGCCCGGCGCACTGCTGCGCTCGCGCTCGCTGTGGGACACCGAGATGCCGACGGCAGTGGAGCGGCGCCTGGACGGCACACAAGCGGAAGTGCGCGCCGGGCCCAGCCATCAGTCGCTGCTGGTGGTGTCGCGGCAGCTGGTGCTGGCCTCGGCGGATACCCCGGTGGAAGTCTCGGTCGCACTGGACCGCACCGAACTGCGCGCCGCCCGGCGCAACTTCAACCGCATGCTGGCCTGGTCACTGACGGCGCTGGGACTGGGCCTGATGCTCGCCGTGGCGGCACAGGTGAAATTCGGCCTGGCACCGCTGGCACGGCTGCGGCGCGCGCTGGCGGCGATGCAATCGCGCCGCGAAGCGCGCCTGGGTGGCGACTGGCCGACGGAAGTGGAACCGCTCGTCAGCGAAATCAACGCGCTGCTGGCACGCAACGCGCAGGCGCTGGAGCGCTCGCGCCGCCAGGCGGCGGACCTCGCGCATGCCGTCAAGACGCCGCTGGCGGTGCTGGCCAACGAGTCCGCCGCGCTACCGGGCAGCGCCGCGCTGGCGGTCGCATCGCAAGTGGAGGCAATGCGCCGCCAGGTCGACCGCCATCTGGCGCGCGCCCGTGCCGCGGGGGCGGCAGGCGCCCGGGGCATGCGCGTCGAGGCCGGACCCGCCGTGCGCGAGCTGGTGCGGGCGCTGTCGCGGCTGCATGCCGGGCGCGCGCTGGCGCTGGAAGTCGAGGGTAATGGTCATTTTGCCGGCGACCGCCAGGACCTGGTCGAGATGCTCGGCAACCTGCTGGACAACGCCTGCCAGTGGGCGCGCACGCGTGTGCACGTCACGCTGCGCGAGGCCGGCGGCGAACTGGAAATCCTGGTCGAGGACGATGGCCAGGGCATGCCGCCCGAGGCGCGCGAAGGGGCCACCGCCCGCTTCGGCAGGCTGGACGAGGCGGCTGCAGGCAGCGGGCTGGGCCTGGCGATCGTCACCGAAATCGCCGCGATGTATGAGGGCAGCCTGGCGCTGGCGACCAGCCCCATGGGGGGGCTGTCGGCGCGCTTGCGGCTGCCGGCGGGCCTGCCCTGAATTCCCCGTCAGTGCGCGCGTGCCGCCATCGCGTCGCGCGTGTCGCGCGCCAGCCCCAGCGCGAAAGCGGTCTCGGCGACCAGGAACAGCGGGCCGATCAGCAGGCCCACCAGGTCGTCGACAAACGCCGGCTTGCGGCCTTCGTAGTAATGGCCGACGAACTGGATAATCCACCCCACCACGAACAGCCCGACCCCGACAGCCAGCCACGCAGCGGTCGGCATGGCGGCGATGTGCGCCCCGGCATAGAGGAACAGCGCCAGGATCGACGCCATCGCCACGCCGAAGCCCAACGACAGGCGCAGGTAGAACAGGCACGACAGGATATACACCAGCATCGCCGGTGTGAGGTGGGCGGAGCCGTCGCCCAGCGCCATGGCCGGCCGCGCCAGCAGCGTGGTCACCGCCAGCACGATCATCGGGATGCCGACGAAATGGGTGACGATATTGCGCGGATCACGGTGGTAGGCGGCATAGTTGGCCAGGTGCTCGATCAGGGTTTTCACGGGGCGTCTCCTTGTATGCGCAGGCGTGCGCGGACACTGCCGCCTGCTGCTGTGCGCGCTCAGGTCGCGACGTGGATTTATAGTAGTGGGCGTGTACCGGCGGGTCTGTCTGGTTTTTGACAATCTGCCGGCACACCGGCTTTGCCACGACACCGGCCTTGCCACGACCTTTCGCCCCCACAGGAGACCGGCATGGGATCCGCGCCCCCGCCGCACCGCCACGCGCCGCAGCCGGCCAATGCCGCGCACGCACGCGCGCGGCCTGACACCGCCTCACCGGGCCACGACCCGCTGGCCGCGGTGCGCGCCGGCGCCTGGTTCAGCCAGTCGCCGCCGGCGTTGCGCCAGGCGCTGCTCGACGATGGCTGCCTGCGCCGGCTGGTGCCCGGCCAGACCCTGTTTGCCCGTGGCGACCGCTTCGACGGCCTGTACTGCGTGGCCAGCGGCACCGTGCAGATCCATGCCAGCGGCGAATCGGGCAAGGCGGCGCTGCTGGGGCTGCTCGAGCCCGGCACCTGGTTCGGCGAGATCTGCCTGTTCGACGGCCTGCCGCGCACGCACGACGCACGCGCAGTCAGCGCCGCAACGCTGTGGCACGTGCCGCGCGCGCCGCTGGAGCGGCACCTCGCGCAGCATCCGGCATGGTGGCAGGCATTCGGGCGGCTGCTCGCGGCGAAGACGCGCCAGGCCTTTGACTATGTCGAGGAAACGCAGCTGCTGCCGCCGCCGGCACGCATTGCCCGGCGCCTGGCCGCGATCGCGCATGGCTACGGCAACCTGCCGGCGCATGCCGATGCGGTGCTGCACGTGCGCATCCCGCAGGAGCAGCTGGCGCAGATGCTGGGGCTGTCGCGCCAGACCGTCAATCACGCCCTGCGCGAACTCGAAGCCCGCGGCCTGCTGCGGCTGGAATACGGCGGCATCGAGCTGCTCGACCTGGCCGCGCTGGAAGCGCTCGACTGAATCCACCACCGTGGAGCCTTGCCTGCCATGAACACACTCGATGCTGCCCAGCTCGACGCCTATTGCGGGCGGCTGGGCATCGCCGCCCCGCCCTCGCCCACGCTGCAGGCGCTCGACACCGTGCTCGGCGCACAATTGGCCAGCATCCCGTTCGAGAACATCGATCCGCTGCTGCGGCGGCCGGTCAGCATCGATCTCGACACCGTCTTCGACAAGCTGGTCACGCGCAGGCGCGGTGGCTACTGCTTCGAACTCAATACGCTGCTGGCGGCAGCGCTGGGGGCGCTCGGCTTCCGCGTGACGCCGCTGGCCGCGCGCGTGCGCTGGGGCGTGCCCGATGCGGTCGAGACCGTGGTATCGCACATGCTGCTGCGCGTGGAAGTGGCGCATCGCAGCTATCTCGCCGACGTCGGCTTCGGCGGACCCACGCCGTTCCGCGCGATGGCACTGTCCGCGCCTGCCGAGGACGACTTCCCCTACCGGCTCGCCAGCTCCCCGCCGGAAGCCGCCGGCAACGCGTTCCACAGCTTCGACCTGGAGGCGCGCGGCGCTGCTGGCTGGATCAAGGTCTACCGCTTCGACCTGACGCCGCAGCCATGGATCGATTTCGGGCCGCGCAACTGGTATGTCTCGACGCATCCGGACAGCGTGTTCCTGCGCCGGCTGATGGCCGCGCGCACCGATGGCGGCACGCGCGTGACGCTGGCCGATGGCGAGCTGGCCGAACGCGCGCCCGACGGCAGCGTGCGGCACCAGCGGCTGGCAACGCCTGAAGCCGTGGTGGGCGCCTTATCCGAACGCTTCGGCATACGGCTCGACGATGCGCTGCGCCATGGGCTGATGGCGGCGCTGCCACCGCTGCTCGACACTGGCCGGCACACGTAAGCGCATTCAGTGCGCGGCTTGTGCGCCACCTTCGAGTGATGCCTGCCCCGCTGCAGCAGCCCTCCATGCACGCCGCGCATTGCCCGCAGAAAGAATGCTGATATGGCGGCCATCCGCACCGCGGCGCTGTGGACTCGGCCGCCGCGGCACTACCATAATGTCCCGTCGATGCTGCGTTTGCGCCGCATCGCCAGGACCACAGCGCGGCAGCCCCGCCGCCTGCATGAAGCCGGCCGCTGACGCCGGCGCAGCTATACAGGAGACTCCATGTCATTGTTCGATCTGACGGGCAAGGTTGCCATCGTCACCGGCTCCTCGCGCGGCATCGGCCGCGCCATTGCCGAGCAGATGGCCGTCCAGGGCGCCAAGGTAGTGATTTCCTCGCGCAAGGCAGAGGCCTGCCAGGAAGTGGTTGACGCCATCAATGCGCGCCATGGCGCCGGCACCGCCATCTCGGTGCCCGCCAATATCTCGTCGAAGGAAGACCTGCAGCGGCTGGTCGACGAAACCAATCGCACCTTCGGCAGGATCGACGTGCTGGTCTGCAATGCCGCGTCCAACCCGTACTACGGGCCGATGGGCGGTGTCTCGGACGACCAGTTCCGCAAGGTGCTGGACAACAACGTCATTTCCAACCATTGGCTGATCCAGATGGTGGCGCCGCAGATGATCGACCGCAAGGACGGCTCGATCATCATCGTGTCGTCGATCGGCGGCCTGCGCGGCTCGCCGACCATCGGTGTGTACAACATCTCCAAGGCCGCGGATTTCCAGCTGGCGCGCAACCTCGCCGTGGAATTCGGGCCGCACAATGTGCGCGTCAACTGCATCGCGCCGGGCCTGATCAAGACCGACTTCGCGCGCGCGCTGTGGGAAGACCCCGAGCGCTACAAGCAGTCCACGCAGGGCGCCCCGCTGCGCCGTATCGGCGAGCCCGTCGAGATCGCCGGCGCGGCCGTATACCTGGCCTCCGCCGCGAGCAGTTTCATGACCGGCCAGGCGCTGGTGGTCGACGGCGGCGTGACGATCTGAGCCACGCATCTGAGCCGCATTCTGAGTTGTACCTGAGCTTCTGACGCAAGCGTTGCGCGTGCGCCGGCCTGTCCGGCGCACGCCGCTTTCTTTGCATTGCCCTCAACCTGCAGCGCAGTCACGGGAGGCAGTCATGTCAAGCAATCCGCAAGTGGCCGGCAGCTGGCCGGTCATGTCCCTGGCCGAGGCCCATGCCCGGCTGACCGCGTCCGGCTCTCCGTTCGAGACCGAGACACGCGAGATCCGCGGCATCCCTACCACAGTCTGGAAGCACGCACCCGCCACGCTGTGCGACCTGTTCCACGCGACCAGTGCCTTCGGCGACCGCACCTTCGTGGTCTACGAGGACGAGCGCGTTTCCTACGATGCCTTCCGCCGCGCCGCCATCACGCTGGCGCACGCGCTGGTGCGCGATGGCGTGCGCAAGGGCGACCGCGTGGCGCTGGCGATGCGCAACCTGCCGGAGTGGCCGGTGGCGTTCTACGGCGCGCTGCTCGCTGGCGCGATCGTGACGCCGCTGAACGCGTGGTGGACCGGCGCCGAGCTGGAATATGGCCTGGCCGATTCCGGCAGCCGCGTGGCCATCGTCGATGCCGAGCGGCTCGACCGCATCCTCGAGCATCTGCCCGGCTGTCCGGCCCTGGAACGCGTCTACGCCTCGCGCACCTGCGCTGCGACCGGCGATGCCCGCGTCGCCGCACTGGAAAGCGTGATCGGTACCAGCGCCGATTGGGCCGCGCTGCCGCAGCAATCGCCGCCGCAGGCCGAGATCGGCCCGGAGGACGATGCCACCATCTTCTATACCTCCGGCACCACCGGCAAACCCAAGGGGGCCTTGGGCACGCATCGCAACTCCGCCACGGTCGCTGCCGCGGGCAGCTTCAGCCCGCTGCGCAACCTGCTGCGCCGCGGCGAGCCGATTCCGGCGCCGGATCCCGCCGCCCCGCAGAAGGCCATGCTGCTGGCGGTGCCGTTCTTCCATGTCACGGGCTGCATGGCGGTGCTCAACGGCGCGCTCGCCAGCGGCGGCAAGATCGTGCTGATGCACCGCTGGGACACGCTGCGCGGCATGGAGCTGATCGAGCGCGAGCGCTGCACCGCCGCCGGCGGCGTGCCCACCATCGCCTGGCAGATCCTGGAACATCCGGAGCGCGCGCGCTTCGACCTGTCTTCGCTGGAGAACGTCAACTACGGCGGCGCGCCGGCATCGCCCGAACTGGTGCGGCGCATCGTCGACGTGTTCCCGATGGCGGCACCCGGCATCGGGTGGGGCATGACGGAGACCTCGTCGACCTTCACCAGCCACAGCGCCGAGGAATACGTGCTGCGCCCCGACAGCAGCGGTCCGGCGCTGCCGGTCGGCGAAATGAAAGTGGTCGACGGACGCGGCCAGGCGCTGCCGCCGGGCGAGACCGGCGAACTGCTGGTACGCGGCGCCAACGTCGTGCGCGGCTACTGGAACAAGCCCGAAGCCACGGCGCAGACCTTTGTCGACGGCTGGCTGCGCACCGGCGACATCGCGCGGCTGGACGAGGAAGGCTATGTCTATATCGTTGACCGCATGAAGGACATGCTGATCCGCGGCGGCGAGAACATCTACTGCATCGAGGTGGAAAGCACGCTGTACGAACATCCGGCGGTGATGGACGCGGCGGTGGTCGGCATCGCGCACAAGACGCTGGGCGAGGAACCGGCCGCCGTGGTCAGCCTGAAGCCAGGCATGCAGGCAACCGAGGCCGAACTGCAGGATTTCGTGCGCGAGCGGCTGGCGGCGTTCAAGGTGCCGGTGCGCATCCTGCTGTACCAGGAGATGCTGCCGCGCAATGCCAATGGCAAGATCCTCAAGTCGAACCTGCGCAAGCTGTTCGACCCGGCAGCCTGACCAGCCGGCGGCAAACCATCTCAACAAGGAACAAGAATTGACGGATCTAGCAAAGCGGAATCGAACCCTGTCCAATCCCTTGCGCCTTGGCGCCGCTGTCGCAGCAGCCGCGGCAGCCGCGCTGCTGGCCGGCTGCGCGGCCGGCGGCACCAACCTGTCCGCGGTGCCGGAATTCCGCCCGGGCGTGCCGGCCGGCTACCTGCCGGCCGATGCGCGCCCGGACAGCCTGAAGCTGTTGCCCGCCCCACCGGCACAGGGCTCGCCCGCGCAGGCGCTGGATGACGATGCGGCGCGCCAGGCCGGCACGCTGCGCGGCTCGCCTCGCTGGCAGGTTGCCGCCACCGACGCAGTACTCACGTTCCCGCAGGCGGCCAGCGCGTTTTCATGTGCGCTTGGGGTGCCGGTCAGTGCCAGGGACACGCCCCACCTGAATATCCTGCTGCGCCGCAGCCTGGTCGATGCCGGCCTGTCCACCTATGGCGCCAAGGACCGCTACAAGCGCACGCGGCCATTCGTCGCCAACAAGACCGCGATGTGCACGCCAGACGAAGCCGCCAAGCTGGAGAAAGACGGATCCTACCCGTCGGGCCACAGCGCCATCGGCTGGGCCTGGGCGCTGATCCTGGCCGAGGTGGAACCGGCCCGCGCGGACGCCATCCTGGCGCGCGGGCACGCCTTCGGGCAGAGCCGGGTGGTGTGCAACGTGCACTGGCAGAGCGACGTCAACGAAGGCCGCATGATGGCCGCCGCGACCGTGGCGCGCCTGCATGCCGACCCGACCTTCCGCGCAGACCTTGAGCAGGCGCGCCGCGAAGTGGCCGCCGCACGCGTCGCCGGCGCCCGAGCGCCGGGTGATTGCCAGGCCGAAGCCGCGGCGCTGGCGCCGTGATCGGGCCGCCAGCGCTTACTTGACGGGAATCGCCGTGCCGGCCGGCACCGGCACGGCGGTCACGCTGTTCTGCGGGCTGCCGCTGACGATGCGGTCCGAATAGGTCAGGTAGACCAGCGTATTGCGCTTGCGATCGACCGCGCGCACCACATGCAGGGTCTTGAAGAGCACCGACATGCGCTCGGAAAAGACATGGTCCTGCTGCTTCAGCGGCCCCTTGAAGGCAATGGTTCCCACCTGCCGGCACGCGATCGAGGCTTCCGGCGGGTCTTCCGCCATGCCCAGCTGGCCCTTGATGCCGCCGGTGCGGGCCCGCGACACGTAGCAGGTAATGCCGTCGACCTGCGGGTCGTCATAGGCTTCGATCACGACCTTGTCGGAGCCGGTCATGCGGAAATTGGTGCTGACGCTGCCGATCTCCTCGGCATGCGCGCCGCCCGTGGCCGCCGCGCAGGCGGCCAGGACCAGGATCGTGCAGGATCGCTTCATCATGGCGGGAGGCAACGTGTCAGGTCACCGACGACTTGATGTCGCCGTGGCGCTTTTCCATTTCCTGGCGCAGTGCACGGCGCTGCTGGGCGGCGGCGAAGCGCTGGCGCTCGACCTCGTCGCGCGGCTCGAGCGGCGGCACCTCGGCCGGGGCGCCGTTGTCATCGACCGCCACCATGGTGAAGTAGCAGCTATTGGTATGGCGCACCAGCTTGCTGCGGATATTCTCGGTCACGACCTTGATGCCGATCTCCATCGAGCTGCGCCCGGTAAAGTTGACCGAGGCCAGGAAGGTTACCAGCTCGCCCACGTGGATCGGCTGGCGGAACACCACCTGGTCCACCGACAGCGTCACCACGTAGCGTCCGGCGTAGCGGCTGGCGCAGGCATAGGCGACCATGTCCAGATACTTCAGGATGGTGCCGCCGTGGACGTTGCCGGAGAAATTGGCCATGTCCGGCGTCATCAGCACGGTCATGGAAAGCTGGTGGGACTGGTCGTTCATGATGCGGAGGGTCTGGATTGCGGGGGCGGTCGCCCGGGCCGGCTGGTCGGCATCCGGGCGCCGGCAGTTTAACCCGGATCGGCCCCGCCGTTGCCGGTCATCGCGGCACGGCACCCAAACAAAAAAGCGGCCTGCCTGGCCGCCTTTCACGCTGTGGACGCAAACTGCTTACTTCTTCTTGTTCACCGCGTCCTTGAAACCCTGTCCGGCGGAAAACTTGACTGTCTTGGCGGCCGGGATCTTGATGGTTTCGCCGGTGCGCGGATTGCGTCCGGTGCGGGCTGCGCGCTTGCCGGCGCTGAAGCTGCCAAAACCTACCAGCGTGACCGAATCACCCTTTGCCACTGCCTTCTTGATACTGTCCAGCGCCGCGTTGAGCGCGCGCTCGGCGGCGGCGTTGCTCAGTTCTGCTTCCGTGGCGATGGCCGATACCAGTTCACCTTTATTCATGGCTGATTTCCCTTGTTGGTCGTCGTCACCGATGTGCCTGCCTGGCGGCAAAACATCGATCGGCGCAGTCTAATCTGCCCCTTGTGCGTTGAGCAATCCCCAGTGGCACCAATGCAACGAAAAAACCCGCAAATCCTTGCTTGAGGCCGGTTAGCGGGCAATTTCCCGCTCTTTTCGAGCTTGTCACGAACCGGATTTGCCTGGCTGCGGCGTTGTGCCGCAAGGCGTCGCCGGCATGGACCGGACGGGACAAATGCCCGGAATTGGGGCGCCGCACCATAACGGGTCATCCTGGCATGCCGGCGACGCGCCATTCTGGCGCATTTCCGGCACAACCAGTGGCGCCTGCCTCCCGGCGTCCTGCGTGCCCGGTTCCCTGTGCGCGGCATTCCGGTGCGGATTTTGCCCACTCCGGTGCAGCCGGCACCAGGATGTAGCCGAAACTGGAATGCTTTTTGCATTCACATGCGCCCATTTTGAGCATGAGGTCACTATGGACAACTGGAAGACCGGCACCGACGCCATGTTTATCCTGCTTGGCGCCATCATGGTGCTGGCCATGCACGCCGGCTTTGCTTTCCTCGAGCTGGGCACGGTGCGCAAGAAAAACCAGGTCAATGCACTGGTAAAGATTCTGGTGGATTTCGCAGTTTCCACGATTGCCTATTTCTTTATCGGTTACACCATTGCCTACGGCGTGCAATTCATGTCCGGGGCAGAAACGCTGGCCCACAAAAGCGGGTACGACCTGGTCAAGTTCTTTTTCCTGGCGACTTTTGCCGCCGCCATTCCGGCGATTATCTCGGGCGGTATTGCCGAACGTTCGCGCTTCAATCCGCAACTGGTGGCGACATTCGTGCTGGTCGGTTTTGTCTATCCGTTCTTCGAAGGGATTGCGTGGAACCAGCGTTATGGGGTCCAGGACTGGATCACGCAGGTTGCCGGTGCGCCCTTCCATGACTTTGCCGGCTCAGTGGTGGTGCATGCGCTGGGCGGCTGGATCGCGCTGCCGGCGGTGCTGCTGCTCGGCGCGCGCCGCGGGCGCTACCAGAAGGACGGGCGCATCAGCGCCCATCCGCCCTCCAATATCCCGTTCCTCGCGCTGGGCGCATGGATCCTGGCGGTAGGCTGGTTCGGCTTCAACGTGATGAGCGCGCAGACCGTCGACAAGATCAGCGGCCTGGTCGCGATCAATTCGCTGATGGCGATGGCCGGCGGCACGCTGGCGGCCTGGGCCGCCGGGCGCAATGATCCGGGCTTTGCCTACAACGGCCCGCTGGCGGGGCTGGTGGCGGTATGCGCCGGCTCGGACCTGATGCACCCGCTGGGTGCGCTGATCACTGGCGGCATTGCGGGCGCCCTCTTCGTCTATATGTTTACGCTGGCGCAGAACCGGTGGCACATCGACGATGTGCTGGGCGTCTGGCCGCTGCACGGGCTGTGCGGCGCCTGGGGCGGCATCGCCGCTGGCATCTTCGGGGCCAGGGCCCTGGGCGGGCTGGGCGGCGTGTCGCTCGGCGCGCAGCTGATCGGGACGGCGCTGGGGATCGTGGTGGCACTGGTGGGCGGCACGCTGGTATACGGTGCGCTCAAGAAGCTGGTCGGCATCCGGCTCGATGCCGAAAGGCGAATTCAACGGCGCCGACCTGACGCTGCACCGCATCTCCGCCACGCCGGAGCGCGAAACCAACTGGTAAGGCGGATGCGCCGCCCGGAGGCGCCTGGGCAAGCTGGCCTGCCGGCCCGCTTGTCTTGACAATTATTTGCTTGCAGTTCCACGCACGGCATTCCAATAATTGCCGTGCCCACGTATTGCGCCGCGTCAGCGCGCAGGGCTTGCACCACTCACCCAAACCGAGAGGACACGCCGATGGATGCCACGACTTTCGACAACCTCAAGACCCTGGTGGTCGCCTATGCGACGCAGTTCGGGGTCAAGATACTGGCAGCGCTAGCGTTCTGGGTCATCGGCCGATGGCTGATCCATTTTGTGGTACGAATGGTGCAGAATGCGCTCACCAAACAGAAGGTCGACCCGACGCTGCTGCGCTATGTGGGGTCGATCGTCACGGTCACGCTGAACGTAGTGCTGGTGATCGGCATCCTCGGCTACTTCGGCATCCAGACCACTACCTTTGCCGCGTTGATTGCCGCGGCCGGCGTGGCCATCGGCATGGCGTGGTCGGGACTGATGTCGAATTTCGCGGCGGGCGCCTTCCTGGTGGTACTGCGGCCGTTCAAGGTGGGAGACTTCGTTACCGTCGGCGGCGTCACCGGCACGGTGCGCGAGATCGGGCTGTTCGCCACCACGCTCGACACGCCGGACAACGTGCAGACCGTGATCGGCAACAACAAGATCTTCAGCGACACCATCCATAACTTCACCGCCAACCCGTTCCGGCGCGTGGAACTGAAGGCGCAGCTCGCTGCCAGCACCGACGTGGCCGATGCGGTGGCGCTGCTCAAGTCGCGCATCGCGCAGATCCCGAACGTGCTGCCGGAACCCGCAGTCGACGTGGAGATCCTGGAGTTCACGCTGGTCGGGCCGGTGCTGGCGGTACGCCCGTATTGCCACAACGACAATTACTGGCAGGTCTACTTCGACACCAACCGCATCATCCGCGATTGCTTCGGCCAGGCCGGCTATGCCGCGCCGATGCCGGCACACATGGTGGTGGTACAACAGGCCGCTGCCTTGCAGCAGGCGGCCGCCTGATTTGTCAGGCGGCCGCCCGGCCAGCACCTGAGCGGCCGTAGTAACGCATCAGCACCGCGCCAGCGCCGCATAGCGCCATCACCACGGCCAGCGGCAGCGCGGTGCCGTCGCGCCACACGCTGACGGCCGCCCCGCCGAGCGTGCCCAGCGAAAACTGCAGCGTACCCATCAGTGCCGAAGCCGTGCCGGCGCGATGCCCCTGGTGCGCCAGCGCCAGCGCGGAGGCATTGGGCGTGACGCAGCCAAGCGCACCGATAAAGACGAAGAACACCGCCAGCAGCATCGGCAGCGTCGCCAGCCCGGCCAGCGCCGCCACGGCCAGCACCGCGCCTGCGGCACAAGGCGCCAGCAGCGCCCGTCCCAGAACCTGGTCGAGCGTGCGACCGTGCACCAGCCGGCTGTTGAGCTGCGACATCACGATCAGGCCCAGCGCATTGGCGCCGAACACAAAGCCATAGTGCGACGGCGCAATGCCGTGCAGTTCGATCAGCACGAACGGCGAACCCGAGATATACGCAAACATCCCCGCCGAGCCGAAGCCTGCCGACAGCGAGTAGCCGACGAATTCACGGTCGCGCAGAAGCTCGCCATAGCTCCTCGCCACGGTGCCAAGCCGCAGCGGTGCCGCCTGGCGCCGGTCCAGCGACTCCTCCATGCGCCAGTGCACCAGCAGCAGGATGGCCAGGCCGGCCGCCGCCAGCACCCAGAAGATCGTGCGCCAGCCGGCCGCCGTCAGGATCGCGCCGCCGATGACCGGCGCCAGGATCGGCGCCAACCCCATCACCAGCATCAGCGACGAGAACGCGCGGGCCGATTCATGCGCCGCGAGCCGGTCGCGGATCACAGCGCGCGCCATCACCATGCCGGCGCAACCGCCCAGCGCTTGCAGGAAGCGCCACAGCATCAGCGTCTCGGCACTGCGCGCCAGTGCGCATCCGATCGCCGCAACCACGTAGAGGCCCAGTCCCAGGTAAAGCGGCGGCTTGCGGCCAAAGCGGTCGCTGAACGGCCCGTAGAATGCCTGCCCCAGTGCAAGGCCGACCAGGAACGTGCCGAGCGTCAGCTGCACCTGGCCGATATCGACGCCAAGGTCGCCCGCAAGCGCGGGAAAACTTGGCAGGTACATGTCGATCGACAGCGGCGCGATCGCCATCAGCGAGCCGCAAATCAAGAGCCAGGCAGGAAAGCGCGCGGTCGAGGCGGCGCTCGGGGAACGGGACATGGAAGAGATCCGGTGCATGCGGTTGCGTGGCGCGCATCGCCGCGGGCGATGCCAGGGCGCGGTCGCAAGCCGTTGGAAAGGGGCAATTGTTGCACAGCATAACGAAAACGATGCCTCAGCATGTTGCGCAGCTTTGAAGCACTCGTTCAGGAATATTGCCCTGCCAGGGTCGGGCTCGGTGAAACTGGCAGTGGGGACTTGGCAAAATCGGCAAACTTGCCAGATAGTGGAATCAAGCAGCATCGGCCCGGCATGGATGGCATGCGTGCACTGACGTGGACCCGAATGGCAAGTGTGGCGCGCCTTTCACGCCTGGCAAGGTGAAGGGTACAATGCCAGCCTGACGGCGTGAGTGTCGCGTGACATGCGCCGCCGGCCACGCAGAGACGGACGACAGTACCGCCCCGGCAACGTTAGCCTGCATGAGAACACGACACACGCCGCTTTCCGCTTCGCCTGGCCTGGCCACCCTTGCATGGGTGGCCGCGCTGCTGTTGCCGTTGCCGCTGCCGCTGCCGCTGCATGCAGCGCCGGTGCCGCTGCCGGCGCGCAATGCCGCCGCGGCGTCAGCGTCCGCGCCGGCGCCCGTGGTCGACGAAGCCGATGCCCTGTCGCGCATGCTCAAGGGCGCAGCCACGGGCCAGAATACCGGCGCCGCCGGCGTGCCCGAATTGTTGCGTAACACCACCCGCCCCGACAGCGTGCTGGCGCGCGCCTGCCGCCAGCTTAACGACGCCCTGCCGATCGAAATCGACGGCGAGACGCGGCTGCGCCGCTGCCAGTCGGTGCCGGGCAAGCACGTGCTGTTCCAGCTGGAGCTGACCAACTACCGCGGGCCGATGCTGGATCTCGCCAGCTTCGAGGTCAACTATGCCGCGCCGTTGCAGCGCAATATCTGCGCCAACCGCGACGTGGAGATCCTGACCAAGCTCGGCGTCAGCCTGATGTTCCGCTACATGACCCGCAAGGACCGCGGCGAGCGCCGCATCGGCGATGTCTACATCAACGCGCCGATCTGCACGTCGGCGCTGCGCTGAAGCGGCAACCGGGCAGGAAACAAGAATCGATTGCAAATGACACGCCAGTAATGCCGGTCGTTGCGAGTTGGTGCCGATTCGTGCCGGTACCCTGCCAGCAAAAGAAACGGCCCGCATCAGCGGGCCGTTTCTTGTTCAGCAGTCAATATAGCGTCACGCCGCACGCGGCCGCAACGGCAGCACGTTGGCCGCCCTGCGCACCAGCAAACGCGTGTCCTTCCAGCCGGCATCGGCCAGCGGCGAACCCCACACCAGCTCATGCAGCCGGGCCAGCGCGAACGGGTTGCCCAGCAGCAGGTGCTTCTGCGCCGGCGTCAACGCGCGCGGACCATGGGTCAGCGCATGCTCGACCAGCGTTTCGTGGCGCCGGCGTGCCGCTTCGGGCTGCACCAGGCGCGCCGTCGCGGTCGCGCACATCAGCGCATTGGTGACCGGGTCCACCACCGCATCGACAAAATCAGGCGTGTCCGCGGCGTTCTCGACATGCTGCTGCGTCTCGACGATCTCGCGCGGCACCAGCGTTTCTTCCGGGATCATGAACAGGCCCGCATTGCGCGAGGCACGGCCCAGCGACACGCGCGACAGCATCACCGACAACGGGATCGACAATGCCAGCGACCCGACAATCGGCAGCAGCCACAGCACGTACGACGGGTTCAGCCAGTAGACCAGCCCGCCCCAGGCCAGCCCCAGCGCGGTATGCCAGCCGTGGCGGCGGAACGCCTCGCCCCAGGTGGTCTCGGCGTCTTCGCGCGGCGGCGATTTCCACGAGATGCCCCAGCCGCTGTAGGCGGCGATCACGAACTTGGTATGGAACAGCATCCGCGTCGGTGCCAGCAGCGCTGACAGCAGCACCTCGATCAGCATGCTGGCAAACAGCTGCACCGCGCCGCCGTAGCGCCGCGCCTGCTTCATCAGCAGCACCACGCTGGCCAGCTTGGGCAGGAACAGCAGCGTGGCGGTCGCCGAGAACAGCGCCAGCGCCTTCTCCGGATGCCACTCGGGCCAGGTCGGGAACAACTGGTATTGCTGCGTGAAATACTCCGGCGGCACCAGCGCATGCTTGGCCAGCATCGCCGTGGACAAGAGCAGGAACAACAGCCACAGCGGCGCCGACAGGTAGGCCATGATGCCGGTCAGGAACACCGCGCGGTGCACCACGTGGAAGCCCTGCTTGAGCCAGAGCCGGAAATTCATCAGATTGCCCTGGCACCAGCGGCGGTCGCGCTTGACCTCGTCGAGCAGGTTCGGCGGCAGCTCTTCGTACGAGCCTTCGAGGTCGTAGGCAATCCACACGCCCCAGCCGGCCCGGCGCATCAGCGCGGCTTCGACGAAGTCGTGCGACAGGATTTCGCCGGACAGAGGACCGCGCCCCGGCAGCGGAGCCAGCGCGCAATGCTCGATGAACGGCTTGACGCGGATGATGGCGTTGTGGCCCCAGTAGTGCGATTCGCCCAGCTGCCAGTAGTGCAGCCCCGCGGTGAAGAGCGGCCCGTACACGCGCGTGGCGAACTGCTGCACGCGCGCATACAGCGTCTCGCGGCCCACGGCCAGCGGCGCGGTCTGGATGATGCCGGCGCCGGGGTTGGCCTCCATCAGCCGCACCAGCGTGGCCAGGCAGTCGCCGCTCATCACGCTGTCGGCATCGAGCACCACCATGTAGCGGTACTTGCTGCCCCAGCGGCGGCAAAAGTCGGCGACGTTGCCGGTCTTGCGCTTGACGCGGTGGCGGCGCCAGCGATAGAAGATACGGCCGAAGCCGCCGACCGCGCGGCACAGTTCCATCCACGCGTCATGCTCGGCGGTGCGCAGGTCCGGGTTGCCGCTGTCGGACAGCACGATGAAGTCGAAATTGGACAGATGGCTGGTGCGCGCCAGCGATTCATAGGTCGCGCGCAGCCCCGCGAACACCCGCGTCACGTCCTCATTGCAGATCGGCATGATGATCGCGGTGCGCGCCTCGGGCGCGAGCGGCCCCTCGGGTGCGGCGGAGCGCGAAATCAGATGCCGGTCGCCGCCCTTGGCGAGCACGAGGAAGCCCATCATCGCGGTCCAGAAGCCCGCCGACACCCACGAGAACAGGATGGCGAACAGGCCCAGGATCGCGATTTCGAGCGGATCGGCTCCGTGGTATGGCAGCACGCTGGTCATGAAGTAGGTGGCCAGCACGGTCTGGACCAGGACCAGGCCAAGCAGGACCCAGCGCCGGTGCGAACCGGCCGGATGCCACTTGCCTTCGGCATCGGGACCGTCGTGGAGCGTGTCCCAGGTCTCGGGCACGGGCGGACGGCCCAGCATGCGGCGCCAGGTATTGCGCAGCCAGCCGGTGACGATATGCGGCGGCCACTGGCGCGGCACCATCGAGCTGCGCTCGGGCTCGGGGCCGGTGTCGACCTTGACGGTGCCGTCTTCGCGCCGCTGCAGCAGCGGCTCGCCGCCGATCTGCGGGTTGCCGTAAGCGATGGTGAAACGGCGGCCGACCGAGGCGTAGGCGCTGCCGCCCTGCGCGGCGGGCGTGTCCTTGGCGGCAAGGCGCGACTGCAGGCGCGAGATCGCCTCCTGTGCATCGCGGCCGTCGCCGCCGACCGGTATGACAGGGCTGGCCGTACTCAGCGGCGCCAGCGACGCCACCGGCGCCGCGGCCGCGCCGGGCATGTCGGCCAGCAGTTCGCTGCGGATTTCAGGCGATATGGGCAGGCGGTCGACATAGCGCTCGCATGCCGCTGCCTGGGCCGGCCGCTGCTTTAGCCTGGGGGTAAGATGTAGCTCCACGTCTCGGATAGGGTTGTATTGCCGTTGCGAAGATAGCCGCGCAACTCTACCGGCTTGGTTTCATCCTTGCGGCGCATCACCATGGTCATGCGCCAGCCGCCGGTCGCCTCATTGCGCTGCACCGACGTCTTCAGCAGTTCACCGTTGGCATCGGCCGAAACCACCGGGTCGATGCGAACGTCCGCGGGCAGCTTGCGAAAGCCCGGGCCTTCGAAGTCCACCACCAGCGAAAAGCTCGTGTCCTCCTTGCTGGCCGACTGGCCCTGGCCCAGCCGGGTCTGGCTCACCCACGACAGCGGCGGCAGTTGTTCGCCGTCCTTCTGCCACAGCAACCGGTACTCGTAGTCGAAGGGCTGCTTCGGCCTGGGCGGGTTGTCCGGCACCCAGTACGCGACGATGTTGTCGTTGGTCTCGTCCGGCGTCGGGATCTGCACCAGCTCGACCCGGCCCGAGCCCCAGTTGCCGCGCGGCTGCACCCAGCCGCTCGGGCGGCGCTCATACCATGCGCCCAGTTCCTGGTAGTTGTTGAAGCTGCGGTCGCGCTGCATCAGCCCGAAGCCCTGCGGGTTGGTCGCCGCGAAGGACGTCACCAGCAGGCGCTTGGGATTGACCAGCGGGCGCCAGACCCATTCGCCGGTACCCAGGTGGATCGACAGGCCGTCCGAATCATGCACCTCGGGGCGGAAATCCCGCGCCGGCGCCGGCTGGTTCTCGCCGAACAGATACATGCTGGTCAGCGGCGCCAGGCCCAGCTTGGTCACGTTCTCGCGCAGGAACAGGCGCGACTTGACCTCCATGGCGGTCTCGGCGCCCGGCTTGATGGTGAAGCGGTAGGCGCCGCTCATGCGGCGCGAATCCATCAGTGCGTAGACGATAAGCTCCTTGGCATTGGGGCCAGGCCGCTCGATCCAGTATTCAACGAAGCGCGGGAATTCCTCGCCGGAATTGAGCGCGGTGTCCACCGCCAGGCCACGCGCCGACAGGCCGTACCACTGGTCCTTGCCGAGCGCGCGGAAATAGCTGGCACCCAGGAACGACGCGAGTTCGTCCTTGCGCTTGCCCTGGTTCAGCGGATACAGGATGCGGAAGCCGGCGAAACCCAGGCCCTTGAGCTTGGCGGCGTCGACCTTGTGCGGCCCGTAGTTGAATGCGGCGGGATCGAAGCGGAATTCACGCACGCTGTTGCCCACCACTTCATGGATGCGCACCGGCTGGTCGAACACCATGCCCTCATGGAAGAACGACAGTTCGAACGGCGAGCGCGTGCCGTGCCAGGCGAAACGCTCGGGCTTGTACTCGATCTCGCGGTAGCGCTCGTACGAAAGTTCGCGCAGTTCGCGCGGCAGGGTCTGCTGCGGCGCCTTGTATGGCGATGCTGCGAGCTGCCTGGCACGCGCGGCGACGGTATCGAAGTCGAACGCCTGCGCCGTCATGGCGCACAGTGCGAGGATGCCGCCCCCCAGCCATGCCGCGATCCGTACGCCGGCGCGCGCGCTGCGGCGACGGGCAGGCACGGTAAACAATGCGGATAAACGTAGCGTGGCGATCTGTGACATGTATGCCAGGGGAACAGTTAAAACGGGGTGACCGGCATCGGCGGTCGGGACGAAGAGCCTTGCAGGCGGTGCAGCAAGACACGACACAGCGAGAGACGGGCCCGGCCAAACTGGCGTGGCCTTAACACGGGTCTCGGGGCCGGTGGGGCGCTGTGTCCGGTTTGTTGCGATGCGCAATAAACCATAACAATTCGAGACGCGGAAGTCACGTTTCGATCACGCAAGGTTTGCAACAAAATGTTGGTGAGGTTGCCCGAAAGCCGCTCCGGGCAAGGCTTTGCGGGCGTTCGGGTCACACCGGGGCAGCGCGGGCGAGCGCCAAGCTCGCCCGACCTCCGACCAGCGTGATGGGCGGGGTGCCAGCCGGCACCCCGCACTCGACACTTTTAATACAGCGTTACTTTTTCGCGCCTTCGCTATAGGGATCGAACTTGCCGCTCTTGGCGCCTTCGGAATACGTATCGAACTTACCGCTCTTCATGCCGCCCTGGCTGAATGAATCGAACGACTTCTGCGCGCCGCCCTGGATCGGTTCCATCTGATCAGGCCGCGCACCGGGGTTGAGCGAGGTCACGTTGTCGCTTTTTGCGCCATCAGAATAGGGACTGAACTTGTCCTGCTTGGCCCCATCGGTGTACGTGCTGAATTTGTCCTGCCTGGCGCCGTCGGTATAGGGGTTGAACTTGTCGGCCTTGCCGGTCTGGGCATGCAGTGTGCCGAACGCACACGCACCGGCCAGGCCGAGGATGAGGTAGCGCAGCTTCATGGGATCTCCTCTCGGGGGAAAGGCGCTTGCCTTGCGGCGTGCACCGCCGACAGCCGCTGCGGAACAAGGGATGGCAAGCGTTGGGGCAGCAATCAACGCTAGGTCAGCGCTACGCCGGTGTCAACCGCGCCGGCGCCGCCGCAATGCGGCAAAGTGGTCGTCGCCAGCCCGGCATTGCGCTTACAATGCCACCCAAACGACCCATCCGGCTTGCCCGCGCAATGCCTTCCCTCGGCTCGCGGCACGCCAACACGAAGCCAAAGGAATCGCCATGCTGCCTCGGCAAACAGACCGCCCGTTCCGCCCTGCCATCCGCGCCGCCACTCGCGCCGCCATCGCCGGCGTGCTCGGCTCCACGCTGATGCTCGCCATGGCCGCGCCGGCCCACGCGTACTTCGACAACTACCTGAGCGGATCCATCATCGGCACGCTCAACGAGAAGGAAGGTGCCTCGCTGTCGCAATCGGTGCGCAAGGCGCTGAACGATACCGCGGATGGCCAGTCGGTGACTTGGACCTATCCGGCCAACGGCCGGCGCCCGCAAGTCGATGGCACCATCACCCCGGTTGAAAGCAAGACCGACAAGGGCCAGCAGTGCCGGCGGCTCGAGTCGGAGCTCAAGCGCGGCAGCTCGCAGGAACACTGGAAAGGCTGGTTCTGCAAGCAGCCCAGCGGGCAATGGAAGGCCCGCCACGTCGACGGCTGAGGCAGGCGCCCCGCTGCGCGTACGACCTGTGCACCGGCCGTGCTCATGCGGCGCGCGACGGTGCCCGGTGTGGCCGCGCGGCCGGATCGATCTGAGCGCTGCCGGGCTGTTCGAACCACTTGGCCTCTGGCACGTAGACCGTCTTCTCCGGCTGCGCCATGAAGTGCGGCGACATGATCTGCACGCCGTGCGTATTGAACTGGTCCTGGATCGCCGCGTGGAGCGCGGATAGCGCATAGAAGCGATTGCGCGGATCATCGAGCGCGGCAAACAGTTCATACTCGACGTAGAAATCCGACAAGCCACGCTGCAGGACGAACGGCGTCGGCGACGCCGCCACGTGTCCGGCCTGCGCGGCCGCAGCCAGCAGCATGGCATGGACCTGCCGCCAGGGCGTGTCGTAGCCGATGGTGACCGAGGTCGAAATCATCGCGGCCTGCCAGCCCTCTTTCGTGCCGGCATCGCGCACGCTGCCGTGCCGCGTGTAGTTGTGGATCGCGCTGCCGACCACCACCGCGTTCGGCAGCGTCACTTCTTCGTTGCGCAGGTTGATGACCTTGACCGACAGCGCGTCGAGCGAGGCCACCGTGCCGACGGTATCGCCGATACATACCATGTCCCCACGCCGCAGCGCGCGCGAGTACACCACCACCATCCCGCTCATCAGCTGGTTGACCACATTGGCCGAGCCCAGCGTCACCATAAAGCCGAGCAGCACCGACAGGCCCTTGAACACATCGCTTTCCGAGCCCGGGATATACGGATAGGCGAAGGTGAAGCCCAGCACCCAGATCAACGCCGCGGCCAGGCGCCGCGTGGCGCCGGCGGTCTCGGCATGCAGTCCGGGCACCGAGATCTGGCCTTTCTGCACCGCCTTGAAGATATTCGATACCAGCCGCTGCACCGCGCGCGTGATCAGCAGGATCACCACCACCGTCACCAGCCCTGGCACCGCCCCCACCATCGACAAGGCAATGCCCGACAGCAGGTGGAGGATGAACACGCCCATGCGGTCGCCCATCGGCTGCGTCAGCGGAAACTGTTCGAGCGCGAACTCCAGCCAGGCAAAGGCCAGCACCAGCACCACGCCGACGGCAACGATCTGCACCAGGCGCGCAACCAACTGGTAGAGCGTGCCGGTCCAGTCGAACTGGCCGGCCCGGCGCTCAAGGTGCAGCGCCACGTGGCGCTGCAATGCCGTGCGCAGGCGCGTGCGCAGCGTCACGCTGGCGCGCGAGACGCCCCAGGCCAGCGTTGCCAGCACGCCCAGGCCGAGCAGGCTCAGCGCGGCCCCGCGCATCAGGGTGGGCCAGTGCAGGTGCGCGCGCCGCGCGGCAATGGCCTGGCGCAGCGCCGCCGCGGCCTGCGCGCCGGCAGCCTCCAGCGTGAGGTTGTCTTCCGGGGAAAGGTCTTGCACGGCCAGGGCGAACAGCAGCCGGTCGCCGAGCCGGAAGGCGATCATCGGCGCATCACCGAGGGTGCCGCTGAGCTGCCCGAGCGGCTGGACCAGTTCGGCTTCGGTAAGACCGTCGAACAACTGCTGGGCGCGCGCTACGCGCATGGCCGGTGTCGCACCGCCGATTGCTGCGCGCAGCATGGCGATGTGACGGTCCATCAGCCTCAGTTCCGCGACTTCGCCGCTGGGCACGGCGATCGGTACCGGCGCTGGTGCGGGTGCTGGTGCCGTTGCCAGCGTGGCCGCCCATGCCGGCAGGCACGGCAGCGCCAGCGTCCACAGGATTGCGATTTGCCGCCACCATGCTGCAAGCGCTGCCATAGACGCTCCTGTCCGAGGATTGCTTTGCGCCGGCGCGGCACCGCACGCCAGCCCGGGCACGTTGCCCGCTAGCATAACGTGCCCGGCTGCGCACGCAAAGCCGTCGCGCAAGAGCAAAAAAAGGAGGCCGAAGCCTCCTGTCGCGATCCGCCGCAACGACCCTCCCTTTCCCCCCGGAAGGCACGGCATCGCGTGCCACAGGGCTGTCGTTCGCGCGGCGGGGACACGCCCCCCGCCGTCGTGCCACGCTATCGCAGCGCAGCGGCATGGCGGTACGGACTCACCTGCTTCCTGCTTTGCCGGGAAGCAGGGCGCCCGCCGCCATCGGCAGCGCCCTCAGGCGCCTTTCTTCGTCATCGGGTCCTTGGTACCGGCAGCGTGGCTGTTCTTTTTCTTGGCGCTGGCCTTTTTGGCCTTGGCCTTGTGCTTGCTGTCGGCCTTGGCCGGCGCAGCCTTGTCGGCGGCCGGTGCCGCCGGCGTGGCCGGGGTTGCCGGAGTGGCCGGCGTTGCCTGCGCCATCGCGCCCGCACCGAACATTGCCAGCGACAGCATGACGATCCACTTCTTCATTTCGGTCTCCTCGTGAGCCCTGCGTGTGGGAATGCCTGCAATGACCGGCACGCGATTCGCGCCGGGTCACTCGCATCAACGAGGACGGCTTGCACGCGGTTGACCGGGACAAACCCTGACAGGGACATCGGCGCCGCCGGGGCGCTTGGTCCAACTCAGCGGGACACTCAGCGGCACAGCCTGCGCAGCAGTTCACCCGCAATGGTGCCAGGGCCCGCGGGCTGGAAGGTGCCGTACTGCGGCGCGCGGATGGTATAGAGCGAATTGCCGCGCGCGTAGCGCTTGCTGTACAGCGTCTGCTCGACCACCGCGAACATCGACGTGGCACAGTCGAGCACCATGCGCTTGAGCGACGAGCGGATCGGTTCGCCGTTGGCGGTGCGGATCACGCCCGACGGCGAATTTCGCATCAGCACGACACCGACCTGCGCGCCCTGGCGGCGGATCGCGGACTGGTCGAAGTACGAGATCACGCCGTTGGCACCCATCAGCGGCAACCAGCGCTGCGGATCTGGCGCGCCCGGGTCGGGCGCAACCACCAGATGGCAACCTTCTCTCGGCGTGGAGCGGAACACCGTGCCGGCACCCGGCACCTGGCACTCATACAAGCCGGCGGCCGCGGCCGGACGCTGTGCCGGCATGGCACTGCCTTCGGCATGAGCGGTCGGCACGGCCAGGCCGAGCATGCAGCCTGCCAGCGCGGCAGCATGCCTAAAAATGCGGAACATCATTGAACTGCCCTCGTATAGACGGGAAAAGCGAGCCGCATTGTCGCACACGACACGCACGATCTGGCGGCTTTGTATCTGTTGCGCATGCGCGCGCGAATGGCATCGCACCACCCTCGGCCAGCAATGTGCTATCCCGTGTACTACAAATAGGGTATGGAGGCCGGCCATGCGTGGCAACGCCCCATGCGAAGTCCGACAGCAACGCAGCATCCCAAGCCTTGCTTCCCATGCCACGACAAGACCAAGAAGCCAGACAAGACCGCCTTGCAAGTTGTTGCGACCCATCCCCCGCGCCGACAGCGCCTACCCGGCGCCCGTGGCATCGACAGCGTCGCCTGGTAGCGCGCTCAATGCCGCCAGTCGTTCGCCACGCCGCCGCGAGCCTGCTCGCCCTGCCCCTTTGCCTCGGCACCGCCCACGCCGCGCCAGCCGTGCAGCTGGGCTACGGCTTCGACGAAACCCATCACGTGCAGAAGGCCGAGGTCGCCATGCTGTGGGATTCGGGCTTTGCGTGGGGCAATCCGCAGGGCTGGCTCGTCGACCTCCAATGGGAAGTCAATATCGCGCGCTGGAACAGCAGCAGCGACACCAATCCACATGACCTGTGGGAGTTCGGCGCCTCGCCGGTGGTCCGCATCGGCTGGTGGAAGCACGCCTGGGCGCCATTCCTCGAATTGTCGCTCGGCCCGCGCTTGCTGACCGGAACACGCACCTCGGACGACCATGTCATTTCCACGGCGTTCCAGTTCTCGGAATACGCGGGCCTGGGCGTGACCTTCGGCTCGGACCGGCGCCTCACCGCGGGCTACCGCTTCCAGCACCTGTCCAATGGCGGCATCAAGGCCCCTAATCCTGGCACCACCTTCCACGTCATCTACCTGCGCTACCGCTTCTGAACGCCGGCGGCCGCGAGGCGCCCAGCGCTTCAAACAGGGCGCGCGTGGATTCGTCGGCGGGGAAGAAGGACTCGATGCGCAGCTCCTGCAGCGTGATGTCCTGCGGAATGCCAAGCGTGGTCAGCGTCGAGAACAGCGACGCACGGAACGCGCCGGCATGCAGCACCACCGGCAGCACCGGCGGCGGCGGTCCTTCCGCGCCGTCATCCTCGGGGAGCAGCACGCCACCGGGGCCGACCATGTCGGGATGCCACGCGGCGATACGCCGGAAGATTTCGCGCGCGGTCTGGTCGTGCGCCTGCACCTGCAATTCCTGCCAGACGCGCCGCAGCAGGTAGCGTCCGACCTGGCGCGCGTTCTCGATCACCGGCCACAAGCCTTGCGGATCGAACACCGACAACATCAGGTTTGCCCGGCGCGGACCGCCGCCCTGCCCGCTGCCCTGCCCGCCTTCGTCCTCCAGCGACGCGGGCACGCGTCCGTCGAGCAGCGTATCGAGCATGCGCCGGTAAGCCTGGTTGGCGTCGACCAGGTTCCAGAACCGGTCCAGCACCACGGCCGGGTACGGCTCCTGCTTGGACAGGATCAGTGCGATCGCCTGCTGCACCATCTGCAACGGCGGCGAGGCCAGCGCATGCTCGCTGTAGGCCGGGGCGAAGCCGCCCGCCAGCAGCATGCGGTTGCGCTGGCGCAGCGGCACCCCAAGGCGCTCGGCCAGCGCCAGCACCATTTCGCGGCTGGGGCGGGCGCGGCCGGATTCCAGGAAGGAGATGTGGCGCTGCGACACCCCGGCGGCCAGCGACAGTGCCAGCTGGCTGTAGCCGCGTTTGCCGCGCCAGTAGCGCAGCAGGCCGGGGAAGTCGAGAGTGGCTTCGGAAGCAGGGGTCAGCGTTTCCATGCACGTATTACAGCATGGCCAGGAGCAGGGATCGACTACCTGCCAGGTAATAGCGGCAATTCCCTGCCGGCCATTGCCTTGCCGGCACTGAGACGCAGGCGTCACTGTGACGACTTCCTGTAACAGCCGGATGGTATGCTTGACTTCTTTTGAACTCCCGGCGCGCAAAGGGCGCGCACTTTGATGGAAATTGCCATATTACTGGCGCTGATCTTGCTGAATGGCGTGTTCGCGATGTCCGAGATCGCGCTGGTCACCGCGCGCAAGGCGCGCCTGCAGCGGCAGATCGAGAACGGCGACCGGGGCGCGATCGAAGCCGTCAAGCTGGGCGAGGACCCCACACGCTTCCTGTCGACGGTGCAGATCGGCATCACGTCGATCGGCGTTCTCAACGGGGTGGTCGGCGAATCGACGCTGGCGCAGCCCTTCGGCGACTGGCTGCACGGCAGCGTTGGCATGGCAGAGTCCACCGCCGGCTACGTCGCCTCCGCGATCGTGGTGGCCGGCCTGACCTACTTTTCCATCGTGCTGGGCGAGCTGGTGCCCAAGCGCCTGGGCCAGATGGCCCCCGAAGCGATTGCGCGCCTGGTGGCACGCCCGATCTCCTGGCTCGCCGTCGCGTCCACCCCCTTCGTCAAGCTGCTGTCGAGCTCCACCCGGCTGGTGCTGCGCCTGCTCGGCACCAAGACCGACAGCGGCCCCGGGGTGACCGAGGAAGAAATCCACGCACTGCTGGTCGAAGGCTCCGAG
This sequence comes from Cupriavidus phytohabitans, assembly GCF_017815025.1. NCBI lineage: Bacteria > Pseudomonadati > Pseudomonadota > Betaproteobacteria > Burkholderiales > Burkholderiaceae > Cupriavidus > Cupriavidus phytohabitans. The sequence continues at coordinate 13,146 of NZ_JAGIQB010000029.1, read as the reverse complement.
GCGGGCGTGATCGAGCAGCACGAGCACACCATGGTGCGCAACGTGTTCCGCCTCGACGACCGCCAGCTGGCCTCGCTGATGGTGCCGCGCGGCGACGTCATCTACCTGGACGTGGACGCGCCGCTGGAAGAAAACCTGCGCCGTATCGAGGAATCCGACCACTCCCGCTTCCCGGCGGTGCGCGGCGGCATGCACGACATCGTCGGGGTAGTCAGCGCGCGCCAGCTGCTGGCGCGCCGCCTGCGCGGCGAAGAGGCCGACCTGATGGCAGTGATGCAGCCGGCGGTGTTCGTGCCCGAAAGCGTCACCGGGATGGAGTTGCTGGAAAATTTCCGCGCCTCGGGCGGCCAGGTGGCCTTTGTCATCGACGAATACGGCGAGGTGCTGGGGCTGGTGACGCTGCAGGACCTGATCGAAGCCATCACCGGCGAGTTCAAGGCCGAGGCCGCCGGCGAGGAATGGGCGGTGCAGCGCGACGATGGCTCGTGGCTGCTCGACGGCCTGATCCCCATCCCCGAACTGAAGGACCGCATCGGGCTGCGCCAGGTGCCGGAGGAAGAAAAGGAGCGCTACCACACGCTGTCGGGCATGCTGCTGCTGCTGCTCGGACGACTGCCACAGATTGCCGACCGCGTCGAGTGGGGCGACTGGCGCTTCGAGATTGTCGATATGGATGGCAAGCGCATCGACAAGGTCCTGGCTTCGCGCCTGCCACCTGAAAACGGCCCGGAGGAAGAAACGACCGGCTGATGCCGCGCGGTGTTCAGTCAACCTCTTCGAGTGAAGCGCCAGCACCGCTTTGCCCCCCCGTCAAACGATAGGTGCCTGGTTCGCAACTTGTCGTAACTTGCAAGTCCTTGCCCCGTCCTGGCTTATGATCTGGCCCTGCGGCCCGTTGCGGCTGCAGCAGGCGCGCGCATTCCCGCCTGACGAGAGCAGCCGGCCCGCGCCAGCGGTCCTGCCAGACGTGGAACACTGACAACGGGGAGACGCGGGACAGCGCCGCCAGCACGGCCGCCTGCCGCAACACGATCCATGTATCCAGATGCCGACGGTCCCGGCGGGATGCCATCGGGCGCATCGGGAAGCCCACAAGCGCCATTCGATGCAAACGTCCCGGCGCGGCCGGCAGGAGTGCTGTTGGCGCTGGCCGCGCGCCGCGCGGACGGCGCGCCGCCCGCCGCCGTGCTGGCGATCCGGCTCGACCGCTTTGCCAGCGCGTGCGAGCCCCTTGGCCCGCACCGCGCCGCCCGCCTGCGGGCGTTGGTGCAGGCCCGCATTGCGGCGCTGCTGCCGCAGGGGGCGGTCGTGCACTGGGTGGCAGCGTCTGACCTGGGTGCGGTCACGGCACTGGCGGCCGGCTGCACGGATGCGGGGCCGATTGCCGAGCGCATTGCCGCCGACCTGTCCCGTCCGTTCCTGCTGGATGGCTTTGAACTGTTTATTTCCAGCAGCATCGGCGTGGCCACCGACCACCCCGACATTCCCGCCGAGCGCCGCGTGCAGCAGGCCTTCGATGCCATGCTGCGCGTCGTCCGCCAGGGCGGCGACGGCCTCGCGCGTGCCGACAAGCCCGCTACACCGCCCTCCGCTCCGCTGCTGGCCGCCCTGCCCGAGGCACTGGAGCGCGGCGAACTGAGCCTGCAACTGCAGCCGCGCGCCAACTTTGCCGGCGCCCGTATCAGCGGCTATACCGTGCGCCTGCGCTGGCACAGCCCCGTGCTGGGGCGGGTGGCGCCGCAGGACTTCCTGCCGGCGGTGGAAACGCTCGGGCTGGTGGAACGCATCGGCGGCTGGCTGCTCGACGGCGTGCTGCCGCTGGTGCGCAGCGCCGAAGCGCTTGCGCCGCTGCAATTTACGCTGCTGGCCTCAAGCGCGCAGCTGCACCGCCCGCAGATGGTCGATGCCCTGGCGCGGGCCATCGACACCGGCGGCATCGCCGCGGAGCGCCTGTGCATCGAGCTGCCCGCCAGCGCGATGCCCCCGGTCGCCGGTATCCTCGATCGCTTTGCAGACTTGCGCCGCCTCGGGGTGCAGCTGGCGCTGGGCGATTTCGACGGCGGCCCAGGCAGCCGGCGTGCCCTCGAGGCACTGCGGCCCGATAGCGTCTCACTCGATGTGCGCCGGCTGGGCCATGGCGGCGCGCCGGGCGGCAGCCCGGACCTGGCCGAGCGGCTGCGCGGCGCCTGCGTCATGGCGCGCCGCGCCGGCGCGGCGGTATGCGCCAAGGGCGTGGAAAGCCGGCAGCAACTGGAGGCGGTGCGCGCCTGGGGCTGCCACAGCGTGCAGGGCTACCTGCTGGCGCAACCTTTCCCGGCGGCCTGGCTGGTGCAGACACACGCCGCAATCCAGCAGCGCGCCCGCGAGCTGCTGGCGACAGCCGGCTGAAGCGGCCGAGCCGGCCCGCGCCACCGGCAACTGTTGCAGCGATTGCACGATTTACAAATTGGCACATACCAGATATCAACCGCGCTGACAGCGACGGTAAAATCTGCCTCAAACCCTCAACCGAATGGAAAGGAGCCCGGCGTGAAGAAAGGTTGGATCTGGTGCGTTCTGTTTGCCACCCTGTTGGCTGGCTGCAACACGATGGCAGGACTCGGACAAGACATTCAGCGCGGCGGCCAGAAGCTGGAAAGCTCGGCGGACCGGCACAAGTAAGCCGGACCGCCAAACCGCGCGACGACGCGGCCTGGCCGCGTCTGCAACCACAAACGGCACGCCCCTCGGCGTGCCGTTTTGCATTGCATCGATGGGCTTAGCTTTGACTTGATGACACCGCCCGGCGCGCTCAGCCCTTGCTGCGCAGCGCGCGGGCCTGCTCGGCCAGCGAACGGATGCGGCCCCAGTCCTTGCCGGTCACCGCGTCCTTCGGCACCACCCACGACCCGCCCACGCACACCACGTTGGGCAAGGCCAGGTAGGTCGGCGCCAGCGCGGCATCGATGCCGCCGGTCGGGCAGAAGCGCAGCTGCGGCAGCGGTCCCCCCAGCGACTTGAGCATCGGCACTCCGCCGGCCGCTTGCGCCGGGAAGAACTTCAGGAAGGTGAAGCCGGCTTCCAGCGCCAGCATGGCCTCGCTGGCAGTGGCCACCCCCGGCAACAGCGAGATCCCCGCGCCCTGCGCGCCCTCCGCCAGCGACGGCGTCAGGCCGGGCGACACGGCAAACTGCGCGCCGGCGTCGCGCACGGCACGCAGCTGCTCGACGGTCAGGACCGTGCCCGCGCCCACGCACGCCTGCGGCAGCGCGGCGGCCACGGCCTTGATGGCTTCCAGCGCGACCGGCGTGCGCAGCGTGATCTCAAGCAGCGGCAGGCCGCCGGTGACCAGTGCCTCGCTGACGTGCAGGGCCTCGTCGACCGAATGGAATTCCAGCACGGGGATCACCGGCACGTCGGCCAGCAGGGGGAGCAGCGGGGAAGTCTGGTTTTGCATATCGGATCTCGGGGTGAAGGGTTCAAAAAAGCAAAGTCAGGGAATGCTGCCGGCTCAGCTGCCGATCAGCCGCCGCTCAGCCCCCGATCACGGAGACCGATTCGGCCAGCCGGGCCATCACGGTCTGCGCATCGGGGATCGGCGCCACCGCGCCATAGCCCGTGGTGGACAGCGCCGCGGCCACGTTGGCGTAGCGCGCGGCCTCGAACGGGTCGGCGCCCGCCGCCAGGCGCGCGACGAAGCTGCCGCCGAAGCAATCGCCGGCGCCGGTGGCATCGACCGGCTTGACCGGATACGGTTCCACCAGCGTGCGCGACTCGGGCGTGGCCACGTAAGCGCCCTCCTCGCCCAGCTTGAGCGCCACCAGGCCGATGCCGCAGCCGAGCAGGTAATCGACGATGGCATCGCGGTCGTCCAGCCCCGTCAGCACGGTGATGTCGTCCCAGCTTGGCAGGCACACGTCGGTCAGCGCGAGCGCTTCGCGCATGATGCCGCGCGCGCGCGCCAGCGACCACAGCCGCAGGCGCAGGTTGGTGTCGAGCGTGACCTTGGTGCCGGCCTTGCGCGCGTGTTCCATCGCCGCCAGGCCCGCATCGCAGGCGCTGGTGCTGATGGCCAGGCTGATGCCCGACAGGTGCAGGTAGCCTGCCGCGGCGATCGCGCCCAGCGGCAGCTGCTCATGCTGGTAGCGGCTGGCGGCGGAGCCTTCGCGCAGGTAGTCGAAGCGGTGGCCGTGGTTGTCGTGCGAGACAAAATAGACGCCGGTCGGCGCGGACGGGTCCACATGGACGTGACGCGTATCGACCCGCTCCTGCGTCCACAGCGCGCGCAGGCGCTCGCCGAAGGTATCGGCGCCCACCGCGGTGATATAGCCGGTGCTCGCGCCCTGCCGCGCCGCGGCGATGCAGAAGTTGGAGGTATCGCCGCCAAAGCCCTGCAGGTAGCGGTCGGGATCGTCGGGCTGCTGGTTGAACTCCACCAGCGGCTCGCCGTAGGCCAGGATATCGATGCTCATGGGGCGGCCCGCCTCAGAAAAAGGTTTGCACGATGTCGATCACGCGCAGGTCGCGATCCAGCACCGGGATATGGCGCCACTTGTCGAAAGTCAGGCACGGGTGCGAGATATCGAAGGCGATCATGTCGCCGACCCGGATGTCGTCGCCCGGCTTGACCTGCAGGTAGGCGTGCTGGTCCATCATGCCGGTCACCTCCCAGTGCGCGGGCACATCGACCGGCGCCTCGCTGCCAGGACGGTACAGCCGCGCCGGGATCGGCATGCCGGCATCGAAGGCGGCGTCGCGCTTGCCCATGCCGATGATGACGCGCTCTGGCTCGGGGATCGACTGCACGTAGGCCCACAGCTGCAGCGCCGGCAGCAGGCCCTCGCGCATTTTCTGCGCGACCGGGTTGCTGGCGAGGATGCGCTGCTGCGCGGCGCGGTAGATGCCGACGTCATGGGTCAGGTAGCAGCCGGGGCGCAGCACGATGTCGATCGGCGTGCCGATGTCGGTGCGCGCGAACTCCTCGGCGACCACGTCGTACCAGGCCGAGCCCGCGCCCGACATCACCACCGGGCTGCGGCCGAAGCGGCCCTGCTGCGCCAGCTGCCGCGTCACCGCCACGGTGCGCTGCAGGAAGGCGCGGATGTCGGCCTCTTCCTTCAGCACGCCTTCATAGATCTCGACACCCGCCAGCGACAAGGCCTGCGGCCAGCGCGCCAGCGCGTCGAGCACGGCCTGCTGCTGCGCGTCGTCGCGCACGCCGGTGCGCCCGCCCGCCACGCCCAGTTCCAGCAGCACCTGCAGCGTCTGCCCGCGCTCCTGGAAGAACTTGCCGAGCTGGTCGACCAGCGCGGCGGAGTCCACCAGCGCGAAGAATTCGAAGTCCGGATCGTCGCGCAGCAGGTCCGCAATGATTTCCATATTGCGGCGGCCCACCAGCTGGTTGGCCATCAGCACGCGCTTGACGCCGTGCGCATGCGCCGCGGCGGTCTGGTGCGCGGTCGCCAGCGTGATGCCCCACGCGCCGGCGCCGAGCTGGCGCGCGAACAGCTTGGGCGCCATGGTGGTCTTGCCGTGCGGCGCAAGCTGCACGCCGTACTCGCCCATGAAGCGGCGCATCCATTCCAGGTTGTGCGCAAGCCGGTCTTCGTAAAGCACCGCGGCCGGCAGGCTCAGTTCTTCCTGCAGCAGGCTCCAGCCGGTGCGGGCGGCGTCCGGTGCCAGCGGGGCTTCCAGGCGCCCCAGCGCCTTGTTGAGCGGATCGATCACGCCAGCCTGATACTTTATTTCACGCATGCTTGCCATCACCCTGAAAAAATCTGATTGACGTAATGATAGCCCTGAAAATAAGATATTTCATCCTTGTTATAAAGTAACATGCTGACCGCACAAAGGACCACAGAGGCAACGCGCAAGGTCGCGTCAGTCACTGTTATAGCCCTTGCCGACAGCATCTGCCGGCTGCGCCACTTTGTCTCGCGGCCCTGCTCAGCCACCCAACCATGACCGCGCCCTTCGACATCCTGACCCGCATTGCCGAGCGCGGCCCCGCGCTGCGCCTGGCCGAGCAGAAGGTCGCGCAGGTGGTGCTGGAAGACCTGGCCGGCGCCGCGGCGGCGAGCATCAACGAACTGGCGCGCAAGGCCGGCGTCAGCGAGGCCAGCGTGACCCGCTTCGCCAAGGCCATCGGCTGCCGCGACGTGCGCGACCTGAAGCTGCGGCTGGCGCAGGCCACCGCAGTGGGCGCGCGTTTCCTGCAACCCGGCGGCGCCGATGCCGCTGCCGAAGCCCCGGCGACGCTCGCCGACAGCATCCATGCCGACATCCTGACCGCGCTCGAAGTCAACCGCGGCCTGATGGACGCGCAGCGCATCGAAGATGCCGCGCGTCTGTTGCTGGGCGCACGCATGGTCTACGCTTTTGGCATGGGCGGCGGCTCGTCGTTCATGGCCGACGAGGCGCGCCACCGCCTGGCGCGGCTGGGCCAGCCGGTCGCCAGCTACCAGGACGGCCTGCTGCAGAAGATGGTGGCCGCCACGCTGAGCCGCGACGACGTGGTGCTGGCCTTCTCGGCCAGCGGGCGCGTGCCGGAGATGCTGGCCAGTTGCGAGATCGCACGCGAATACGGCGCGAAGCTGGTTGCGGTGACTGCGCTGGGCTCGCCGCTGGCCGCGCGCGCCGACGTGCTGCTGCCGGTGCGCACGCTGGAGACGGATTTCATTTTCAAGCCGTCGGCATCGCGCTACGCGATGCTGATGGTGCTGGACGTGCTGGCCACCCAGTGTGCGCTGCTGCAGCCGGACCAGAGCAAGGAGCGGCTGCGCCGGCTCAAGTACGTGCTGGACAGCCACCGCGGCGAGACCGGCCCACGGTCGGGACCACAAGTGGGCCCTGACAGCCGCCAGCCTCTGGGAGACTGACCATGCCACACCTGTTCGATACCCTGATCCGCCTCGTCACGCTGATCGATGGCTCCGGCGCCGCCGCGCGCCTGGCCGACGTGGCGCTGCGCGACGGCCGCATTGCCCGCATCGATGAAGGCGGCGCGATCGATCCCGACGCCGCCGCGCACGTGGTCGAAGGCCATGGCCTGGTGCTGGCGCCGGGCTTTATCGACGTGCATACGCACGACGATACCAACGTCGTGCGCCAGCCCGAGATGACGCCCAAGCTGTCGCAGGGCGTGACCACCGTGATCGTCGGCAACTGCGGCATCAGCGCCGCGCCGGTGACGCTCTCCGGCGACCCGCCCGACCCGATGAACCTGCTCGGCCATGCCGACGCGTTCCGCTACCCCAGCTTCAAGGCCTACGTCGACGCCGTCGGTGCCGCGCAGCCCGCGATCAACGTCGCCGCGCTGGTGGGCCATACCGCGCTGCGCAGCAACCATATGGACCGGCTCGACCGCGCCGCCACGCCCGCCGAAATCGCGGCCATGCGCGCGCAGCTGGAAGAATCGCTGCAGCACGGCGCACTGGGACTGTCCACCGGACTCGCCTACGCCAATGCCTTCAACGCGCCGACCGAGGAAGTGCTGGCGCTGGCCGAGCCCCTGGCCCATGCCGGCGCGCTCTACGCCACGCACCTGCGCAGCGAGTTCGCCGAGATCCTCGAAGCCATGGACGAAGCCTTCCGCATCGGCCGCCATGCGCGCGTGCCGGTGGTGATCTCGCACCTGAAATGCGCGGGCGTTGACAACTGGGGCCGCAGCACCGAAGTGCTCGATGCCCTTGACGGCGCGCAGCGCTGGCAGCAGGTCGGTTGCGACTGCTATCCCTATACCGCCAGCTCGTCGACGCTGGACCTGAAGCAGGTCACCAGCGACTTCGACATCATGGTGACGTGGTCCGAAGGCGCGCCCGAGATGGGCGGCCGGCTGCTGGCCGATATCGCCGCCGAGTGGCAGGTCGGCCTGCACGAGGCCGCGCGCCGGCTGATGCCCGCCGGCGCGGTCTACCACTGCATGGAAGATGCCGATGTCGACCGCATCCTGAGCCACCCCGCCACGGTGGTCGGCTCGGACGGCCTGCCCAACGACCCGCTGCCGCATCCGCGCCTGTGGGGCGCGTTCCCGCGCGTGCTTGGCCACTATGCGCGCGACCGCGAGCTGTTCCCGCTCACCGTCGCGGTGAACAAGATGACCGGCCTGTCGGCCGAGCGCTTCGGCCTGCATGGCCGCGGCTTCGTGCGCGAAGGCTACTGGGCCGACCTCGTGCTGTTCGACGCCGCCACCATCCGCGACGCCGCCAGCTTCACCGACCCGATGCAGCCGGCCGAAGGCATTGCCGCGGTCTGGGTCAACGGCGAGCTGTCATGGCAGCAGCGGCAGCCGACGGGCATCCGCGCAGGACGCTTCCTGGCGCGCGGCGCCGACTGATTCGCTTCCTTTTCTTCGATTTTTTTCCCAGCAACAAATTCCAGGAGTACCCATGGACATCAAACGATTCGGTGTGGAAGGCGGCACCGGCCAGGGCGGCGCGCACATGCCGTTTGCGCGCGCGGTAGCGGCCGACGGCTGGCTCTACGTTTCCGGCCAGGTGCCGATGACCGGCGGCGAGCTGATCGACGGCGGCATCGTGCCGCAGACCCACCAGGCCATCAAGAACGTGCTGGCGATCCTGGCCGAGGCCGGCTACGGCCCCGAGCACGTGGTCCGCTGCGGCGTGTGGCTGGACGATGCGCGCGACTTCGCCTCGTTCAACAAGATCTTCAAGGAATACTTCGGCGCCAACCCGCCGGCGCGCGCCTGCGTGCAATCGAGCATGGTGGTGGATTGCAAGGTCGAAGTGGACTGCATCGCCTACAAGAAGCCGGCGGCCTGAGCCTGCTGCCTGCTTGCTTGACTCACTCCTGACTGTTTGCTCCCCTCCCCCGCACGCGGGAGAGGAGACGGGGGAGAGGGCCGGCGTCACCACGAAGTGAGCCGCCACGGTGCTTGCCAGGCGCCCGCCCTCTCCCCAACCCCTCTCCCGCAAGCGGGAGCGGGGAGAAAACAACAAGCCTAAAACCTCTGCTGCCGCACACAAGCGGCCTTTTTTCCACGCAAGGAGACAATATGGGTGCCGTCACCGGAACCATGCTCTTGGTGTATGCGCTGATCGCCGTGATCGCCCTGGTGGTGCTGATCGCGCGCTTCAAGCTCAACCCCTTCATTACCCTGGTCGTCGTCTCGGTGCTGCTCGGCTTTGCCGTGGGCATGCCGATGGGCGACATCGTCAAGTCATTCGAAGCCGGTGTCGGCGGCACCCTCGGCCATATCGCGCTGGTGGTGGGCCTTGGCACGATGCTTGGCAAGATGATGGCCGAATCGGGCGGCGCGGAACGCATCGCCAATACGCTGATCGATTTCTTCGGCGCGAAGAACGTGCACTGGGCCATGGCGACCATCGCCTTTATCGTCGGCCTGCCGGTGTTCTTCGAGGTCGGCTTCGTGCTGCTGGTGCCGATCGCCTTCAACGTAGCCAAGCGCACCGGCACGTCGATGGTAGTCGTCGGCATCCCGATGGTGGCCGGCCTGTCGGTGGTGCACGGCCTGATCCCGCCGCATCCGGCGGCGCTGCTGGCTGTGACTGCGTATGGTGCGGACATTGGCAAGACCATCATGTATGCGCTGATCGTGGGCATTCCCACGGCGGCCATCGCCGGCCCGCTGTTTGCCAGGCTGATGGACCGCTATGTCAAGCTGCCCGAGGTCAACCCGCTGGCCGACCAGTTCACCGAAGAGGATGAGCACGTCAAGGAATCGCACGAATTGCCCGGCTTCGGCATCACGGTGTTCACCATCCTGCTGCCGGTGATCCTGATGCTGATCGGCAGCTGGGCCGACGTCTTCACCACGCCCAAGACCTTTGCCAACGACTTTCTCAAGCTGATCGGCAACTCGGTGATAGCGCTGCTGATCGCCGCGCTGGTGAGCTTCTACACCTTCGGCAAGGCGCGCGGCTTCAACCGCGAGACCATCCTGAAATTCACCAACGAGTGCGTGGCGCCCACCGCCATCATCACGCTGGTGGTCGGCGCTGGCGGCGGCTTCGGCCGCATCCTGCGCGACTCGGGGATCTCCACCGCCATCGTCGATGTCGCCACCAGCGCGCAGGTGTCGGTGCTGGTGCTGGGCTGGCTGGTCGCGGTGATGATCCGCATCGCCACCGGCTCGGCCACGGTCGCCATGACCACCGCCGCCGGCATCGTCGCGCCGATCGCCGCCAGCGTGCCGGGCACCCGCCCCGAGCTGCTGGTGCTGACCACCGGCGCCGGTTCGCTGATCCTGTCGCACGTGAACGACGGCGGCTTCTGGCTGGTCAAGGAGTACTTCAACATGACCGTGACCCAGACCTTCCAGACCTGGTCGGTGTGCGAGACCATCATCTCGGTGGTGGCGCTGCTGCTGACGCTGGGCCTGGCCACGGTGGTCTGAGGCGCAAAAGCCGTACCGCGCACCCCGTCCGCAGGGTGCGCGCGGCGGTGCCCACGGCGCGCGGCGTGCCGGATAGCGCACTGAAGCAGCGGTTTACAAGGCTCCGGCCAGCGCCTAAGGTCAACCAGTGTATGACCCGTCTCGAAGCGCTTCCATGCCAATCGACCGCCGCTCATTCCTGGCCCTGGCCGCCGGGCTGACCGCCACCGGCGCCCTGCCCGCCCTCCCCGCCGGCGCCGCCACCGTTGCCGTCCCCATGCGCCGCAGCATCCCGGGCACCACCGAGGCGCTGCCCGTCGTGGGCATGGGCACGGCCGACACCTTCAACGTCAGCAGCGAAGCCGCCGAGCGCAAGCCGCTGGCCGAAGTCATGGCGATGCTGTTGCGCACCGAAGGCTCGGTCATCGACACCGCGCCCAGCTATGGCAACGCCGAGGCCGTGACCGGCGACCTGCTGCGCGCGGCCAATGCCCGGCAGCGCGTGTTCCTGGCGACCAAGATTTCGGCCCAGTCCGGCGCCCCGGCGCAGGCGCAGTGGGGACACTCGCTGGCCGACCTGCGCGTCGACAAGGTCGACCTGCTGCAGGTGCACAACCTGATCGACTGGCAAGGCAACCTGCGCTTCCTGCGGGAGTTGAAGGAACAAGGCCGCATCCGTTACCTGGGCATCACCCATTACCGCGACGACGCGCACGAGGCGCTGGAGCGGATCGTGCGCAACGAGCGCGTCGATTTCGTACAGGTCAACTACTCGGTGGCCGAGCGCAATGCCGAGCGCGTGCTGCTGCCGCTGTGCCAGGAGCGCGGCGTGGCGGTGCTGGTCAACCGCCCGTTCCAGGACGGCCGCCTGTTCCGCGTGGTCAAGGACCGGCCGCTGCCGCAGTGGGCCGGAGATATCGACTGCGGCTCGTGGGGACAGCTGTTCCTGAAATTCATCGTCAGCCATCCGGCGGTGACCGCTGCCATCCCCGCCACCTCCAAGCCGCGCAACATGGCCGACAACCTCGGCGCCGCGCTGGGGCGCATGCCCGATCCGGGCCAGCGCGAGCGCATCGCCGCGCTGCTGGCCTGACGCGCGCCGGGCCGCATGGACGAACCCGATCGCGACACGCCCGCCGGCGGCGGCCTGGCACGGCTGCGGCGCGGCTTCGGCATCCTCCCCGGCGAGGCCGGCGCGGTGGTGGCTGGCTTCCTGTTCTTCTTCTGCCTGTTCTCCAGCTATTTCATGCTGCGTCCGGTACGCGAGACCATGGGCATCGCCGGCGGCGTGAAGAACCTGCAATGGCTGTTCACCGCGACCTTCGTCGTCATGCTGGCGGCGATCCCGCTCTACGGCGCGGTGTGCGCACGGCTGCCGCGGCGGCGCTTCGTGCCGTGGGTCTACGCGTTCTTTATCGCCAACCTGCTCGCCTTTGCCTTCGGCACGCGCGTGTGGCCGGACGATGTCTGGCTGGCGCGCGTGTTCTACGTGTGGCTGTCGGTATTCAACCTGTTCGTGGTCTCGGTGGCGTGGAGCCTCATGGCCGACGTGTTCCGGCCAGAGCAGGCGCGACGCCTGTTCGCGCTGCTGGCCGCCGGCGCCAGCGCCGGCGGCCTGGCCGGGCCGGTGCTGGGCGGCTGGCTGGTGCCGCAGGTCGGGCTGACCGGGCTGATGCTGCTTTCCGCCGCGCTGCTCGCCGCGACGCTGCCGGGCGTGGGCTGGCTGTTCGGCTGGCGCCGCCTCGCCGGCGCGGGCCATGAAGTGCCCGCCGATGTTGCCAGCGATCCCGCCAGCGACCCCGCCAACCCGGTCGGCGGCGGCCTGTGGGCGGGGCTGGTGTTGTTGCTGCGCTCACGCTACCTGCTCGGCATCGGCCTGTTCGTGATCCTGCTGGCCACTGCCAGCACCTTCCTGTATTTCGAGCAGGCGCGGCTGGTGGCCGAGGCCTTCCCCGAGCGCACCCGGCAAACCCAGGTCTTCAGCGCGCTCGACGCCACGGTGCAGGCGCTGACGATCCTGGTCCAGCTGTTCTTCACCGGCCGCATGGCGCGGCGCTACGGCGTCACGCTGCTGCTGACCGCGGTGCCGTTGGCGGTCGCGGCGGGCTTCGTCGTGCTGGCGCTGGTGCCGACCTTCGGCGTGCTGGCCGGCGTGATGATCCTGCGGCGCGTAGGCGAGTATGCGCTGCTGCGGCCCGGGCGCGAGATGCTGTTCACGGTGGTCGATCCAGAAACCAAGTACAAGGCCAAGAACGTGATCGACACCGCGGTCTATCGTGCCGGCGATGCGGTCAGCGCATGGGTCAAGACCGCCATCGATGCGATTTCCGGCCACCCGGCCACGGTAGCGCTGGCTGGTGCCGGGCTGGCGCTGGCATGGGCGGCGCTGGGATGGTGGCTGGGACGGCGCCACGAGACCGAACTGGTGCCACAGGAAACCAGCCGCCGCGCCGCAGCGGCTGGCGCGACGACGACTTCGCGCTAGCCCTGCTTGCAAGCCTGGCACTGGCCTGCCGACACCGGATGGTCGTATAGTCTTGCGCTCCGGCCCGCGTCACCGGTGTCTGTGCCCGCCGCCGAGCCCATCCGTATCTCTTTTCTCCGGAGGACCCCATGAAGACCAAAGCCGCCATCGCCTGGAAAGCCGGCGCCCCGCTGACCATCGAAGACGTGGACCTGGACGGCCCGCGCGCCGGGGAAGTGCTGGTGGAAGTGAAGGCCACCGGCATCTGCCACACCGACTACTACACGCTGTCCGGCGCCGATCCCGAAGGCATTTTCCCGGCGATCCTGGGCCATGAAGGCGCCGGCAT
>NZ_JAGIQB010000254.1:0-492 GCF_017815025.1 Cupriavidus phytohabitans | reverse complement strand
GGCGGCATCAAGGCTCTCTTCGTGCTCGAAAGCGGCTTCGGCATCGACAACGGCTTGTCGCAGCAAAGCGGCCGGCTGTTCGGCCGCCAGGCATACGTGGGCGTCCAAAGCGACCGTTTCGGCCAGGTCAGCCTTGGCCGGCAATACACCTCGATGTTCGAGGCGCTGGCCAACTTCTCTCCGACCGCCTATGCCACACAGTATGAGCCGGTCGTCATGCAATCCGGGCCCAACTACCGCGCGGACAACACCGTCAAGTACTCCGGGAAGTTCGGGGGACTGACGGCGCTCGCGCACTGGTCCTTCGGCGTCGGGGTTGCCTTGCCCGCCTCGGTAGGATTCCCCATTCCGATCGGCGGCAATGGCGAAGTCCCCGGGCAGTTCCGACGCGACACCGCCTATGGCGGGGCGCTGGCTTACACGTTCGGCCCGTTCGCCGCGACAGCGGGCTATGACCAGTGGAATCCCACCATCGGCACCGGCACCGGCACC
>NZ_JAGIQB010000253.1:0-495 GCF_017815025.1 Cupriavidus phytohabitans | reverse complement strand
CTCTCCCGTATTGCGAAAGCCGAAGACCACGGCTTTCGCAACATCAACCGCAAACCTCATTGATCAGCGATTCCCTAGGGATCCCCTGTATGCGGTGCCGGGCGATGCAAGCGTTGTGGAAGCTCGCTTTGGAACCAGTGGCAGAGACACTGGCGGACCCAAATTCCTACGGCTTCCGGCCTGAGCGCTCGACTGCCGACGCCATCGAGCAGTGCTTCATTGTTCTGGCGAAGAACGTTTCGCCAGAATGGGTTCTGGAAGGTGACATCCGGGGTTGTTTTGATAACTTCAGTCACGCCTGGATCCTGGAGCATATCCCGATGGATAAGGCAATCTTGCGACGATGGCTTCAAGCCGGATATATCGATGAAGGAACCCTATTCGAGAGCCGGGCAGGTACCCCGCAAGGGGGAATTATTACGCCGCCTACAATGTTGCATATTTTCCAGTCCCTCGTCTGAGTCGTTCGAATTTTCGCTGCTTGGAGCCGGCGGC
>NZ_JAGIQB010000252.1:0-501 GCF_017815025.1 Cupriavidus phytohabitans | reverse complement strand
GCCGCCGGCAAACTTCTCTTCGATCTCCACGGCCAAAAGCTCGCCGGCCGCTGGGAGCTGGTGCGCATCGCCAAGCCGGGCGACAAGTCCGAGCAGTGGATACTGTTCAAGAAGCGTGACGCGTGGGCACGCCCCTTGTCGGAATACGATGTGCTGACGGCGCTGCCGGACAGTGTCATCGCCAAGCCGTTGGGCACGCTGAATGCGGAGGATGGCGCCAAGGAATCTGCCGCGGTCCTCGATGAGGACCCCGCCACCGCCGTCAAGCGCGCGCCGCGCGCCCCACTGCCGGCCAAGCTTGGACCCCAGCTGGCCACGCTGTCGCCAACGCTACCCGCTGGCAGCGGCTGGATCATCGAGACCAAGTTCGACGGCTACCGCATCCTGGCCCGAATCTCCGACGCCCGGGTCACACTCTTTACCCATCAGCGTGAAGTCGGGGACACAGGCTTGGGTCCACTTGCCTCTTGCGCCAACTTGAGCAATGAATTAGGTCATAAA
>NZ_JAGIQB010000251.1:0-508 GCF_017815025.1 Cupriavidus phytohabitans | reverse complement strand
ACGGTCTGCACCTTCGCGGCCAGGCTGTTGAAGCCAGAGCGCATGTCGGTCACGCCAGCAGCCAGCCACACCCGCGTTCCAGCGGGAAGGCCCGGCATCACGAACCCACTCCCAGCAAGCTCGCCAGCACGAGCTGCAGGACATCAGGCTCAGGCTTGCCTTCGAAACACACGCGCACGCCCCGACATTCGATGACGAGCCCGGACGATCCAATCGGCTCCGGCATCGGCGGCGATGCCATCTCTATGGGCAGGAATAGTTCGGCCGGCTCGGATGCGGACGCCGCGGTCCGCTCCTGATCCCGCCGCCACTTCGACACAAGATTCGCGTTCAGGCCATGCGCTCGTGCAACTTCTGCCAGTGAGCGCGTCGGGTCCCGTGTATCGGCCACGACCTGCGTGCGGAACGCCTTCGTGTAATTTTTGGAGCCTCGTCGGCGACCCCGCGCCTTGATTTCCATTTCTTATGGTTCCCACCAAATTCTGGTGGGAACCAGATTGCCGCCTAA
>NZ_JAGIQB010000250.1:0-510 GCF_017815025.1 Cupriavidus phytohabitans | reverse complement strand
GGCTATCAGCCCCTTGTTGTACTGCGCCCAGTTCTTGACGCGGTAGACCCCGTTGGGCTCGGCTTGCTGTCGGTTGTCCTTGCGCATCGTCCCGGAAAAAATCCAAGACACTACGCCGCTTCGTCAGAAGTTAACAGAGCCAGCGTTTCAGCCGTTGCGCGTAAACGTCAGCCCAACCCGACCCGATTTATGCAACAACGCCCCTTTGACCTCTAATGAGCGATGCGTTATGAAAGCGTTTCGATCAATAGACCAAGTCATCAGGGTATGCGCTGTCAGCGACCGTCCGTGTCATGAAATCGGGGAGTTAACCTCTTCCGAGGAGTTCATTGGCGCTGCTCGAATTCGCTTCGCCTTCGCCCCACGACCAAAGCTCCGAGAAGCGAAAAGGCTGGCCGCGGTGCGATGCGGGAGACGTCCCGACACGGTTTTGGCCTTAACAGGCTGCTGAAGTACTCACCACGGAAGAGGTGCGGCTTCCCCCGATAGGGCTGGGGGTCGCGGTTTTTC
>NZ_JAGIQB010000249.1:0-514 GCF_017815025.1 Cupriavidus phytohabitans | reverse complement strand
CTCATCCTGTGAAATCAATGCGTGCTGAGCACGCCGTGGCCTTCGGCTACGGCAGGTTGTTCAGACCATCCTTAGTGCTCACCATTCGCAGAATTATCGATCTGCAACAACAGGCGGCGGAGCTGGTGCGAAGAAGCTACTAAAAACGCAATTAATCGCCAGTAATTAAAACCGCTGCCGAATAGGAGCAAACAGGGCTACCCCCACAACTTTGCTTTGGTCTATGTCCACCGAATGGCGCCCGCCAGCTGCAAATCGCTCAAGCGGCATTCGGCGCCCCCACCAGCGCCATCAGTGGCGCCATGTATGGGCTTGCCGCCGCCAGCGCGCGTTGTTCGTCGAGGATGTCCTGCAGGATGGCACGCGTCGTATCCGGGTTGGCCAGCACCACGCGGAAAACGGCGATCGGGCGCCCACCCCACTGTGACGACGTCAACTGCGTGCGCGATATGAACGAGCGGCCGGCATCACGCTGCATTTCCTGGATGCTGATGGTCAGCGCATCCAGCGCGTC
>NZ_JAGIQB010000248.1:0-516 GCF_017815025.1 Cupriavidus phytohabitans | reverse complement strand
GAAGGAGACCGGCGCCCAGGCGATCCACCCGGGCTACGGCTTCCTGTCCGAAAACGAAGCCTTCGCCGAGGCCTGCGCCGCGGCGGGGCTGGTGTTCATCGGCCCGCCGGCCTCCGCCATCCACGCGATGGGCAGCAAGAGCGCGGCCAAGCAGCTGATGGAAAAGGCGTCGGTGCCGCTGGTGCCGGGCTACCACGGCGAAGACCAGGACCCGGCGCTGCTGCGCCGCGAGGCTGACCGCATCGGCTACCCGGTGCTGCTCAAGGCCAGCGCCGGCGGCGGCGGCAAGGGCATGCGCGTGGTCGAGTCGGGCGATGCCTTCGAGGCCGCGCTGGCGTCGGTCAAGCGCGAGGCCAGCGCCAGCTTCGGCGACGACAAGGTGCTGGTGGAGAAATACCTGACCCGTCCGCGCCATATCGAGATCCAGGTGTTTGCCGATACGCACGGCAACTGCGTCTACCTGTTCGAGCGCGACTGCTCGGTGCAGCGCCGGCACCAGAAGGTGCTGGAAGAGGC
>NZ_JAGIQB010000247.1:0-522 GCF_017815025.1 Cupriavidus phytohabitans | reverse complement strand
TTCGGCAGTCGTGACGCCGGCCAATGTCCACGACAAGCATGCGCTACCCCAGTTACTGCATGGGCAGGAACAGCGCGTCTATGGTGATAGTGCCTACGCCAGTCAGCAGGAGCTGATCGCATCGAAAGCTCCCCACGCCAAGGACTTCACCAATCAGCGTACCCGCAAGAACGGCCAGATTGACGAGGTGCAACGCGGGAAGAACCGAAACAAATCGAAGATCCGTGCCCGGGTCGAACATGTCTTTGCCGTGGTCAAGCGCCTGTGGGGTTTCACCAAAGTCCGCTACCGCGGCCTGAAAAAGAATGCCGGCCGGGCCTTCACGGCCCTGGCGCTGGCCAATCTTTACCTGAGCCGAGGACATCTGATGGGAGCAGTCCGCCCATAAAGGGCGAGTGCGGGGCGAGCGCCTCGCCAACACACCCCGTTGGGGGGCGCAGCAAGCCAAAATCTCGTCATCAGAGCCATTTTTCAAAGCGAATAGGCTCCGCGTCGAACCGCTCCACAAAAAATCAGCAGCTT
>NZ_JAGIQB010000028.1:0-96061 GCF_017815025.1 Cupriavidus phytohabitans | reverse complement strand
TGCAGCACGCAGTTCTCGCCGCCTTCTTCGTAGTTGAGGACGAACTGCAGCGCGACGCGCGCGCCGCCCGGCCAGCGGGCGTGCGGCGGCCGGGCGCCGTAGCCGATGAGATCGCGTGGATAGTTCTCTGTTGTCATGGTCGTTGCTTGCTTCAGGGGAAACCGACCGGGCGCGGCGCCCGCAAGCGCCGTCTGACTGTGCAATGAGCGTGCCAGTCACTGGCCCGGCGGCGTACTTCGATATAACCGTTACTCGGTGCCGTGCGAATTGGCGGCGGCGTTGCGCATCGCTTCCTCGCGCGACTGGATGCCGTTGTAGAACAGGTTCAGCGCCACGGCCACGATCGTGCCGAGCACGATGCCGCTATGCGTGAAGGGGCTGGTCCACTTGGGCAGGTACTGGAAGAACGTCGGTGCCAGTGTCGGGATCATGCCGAAGCCGATCGAGATGGCGACGATGAACAGGTTGTGGCGATTGCGGTTGAAATCGCACGAGCCCAGGATGCGGATGCCGGTGGCGGCCACCATGCCGAACATCACGATGCCGGCGCCGCCCAGCACGAACTGCGGCACCGAGGCCACCACGTGGGCCATCTTGGGGAACAGGCCGAACGCGATCAGGATCAGGCCGCCGGCCGCTGCCACGTAGCGCGAGCGCACACCGGTCACGGTGACCAGGCCCACGTTCTGCGAGAACGAGGTGTAAGGGAAGGTGTTGAAGACGCCGCCGATCACGGTGCCCAGGCCGTCGGCGCGCAGGCCGCGGGTCAGATCCTCGTTGCTCAGCTTCTTGCCGGTGATGTCAGACAGCGCCAGGAACATGCCGGTCGATTCCACCAGCGTGATCAGCATGACGATGCACATCGACAGGATCGCGGTCACCTCGAAGGTCGGCATGCCGAAGTGCAGCGGCGTGATGACGGCGACGAAGCTGGCTTCATCCAGGCCTTCGAACGAGACCTTGCCCATGCCCATCGCCACCACCGTGCCGATGATGATGCCGAGCAGCACCGCGCAGTTGGCGACCAGGCCGCGGCCGTACTTGGTCAGCAGCAGGATGGTCACCAGCGTCAGCCCGGCGATGCCGAGGTTGGTCAGGTCGCCGTAGGCGAGGTTGGGCACTTCCTTGGCCACGCCGTCGATCACCGCGCGCGTGGTGGGCTGGCCGCCGGCCGCCCAGTTGATGCCGACGCGCATCAGCGACACGCCGATCAGCGTGATCACCGTGCCGGTCACCACCGGCGGGAACAATCCGAGCATGCGCCCCATCATCGGCGCAATCAGGATGCCGAAGATCCCTGACGCGATCACCGCCCCGTAGATGCCGAGCAGGCCGACGTTGGGGTCGGTGCCGATGGCGATCATCGGCGCCACCGAGGCAAAGGTCACGCCCATCATCACCGGCAGGCGGATGCCGAATTTCCAGAAGCCGATGGCCTGGATCAGCGTGGCCAGGCCGGCCGCGAACAGGTCGGCATTGATCAGGAAGGCCAGCTGGTCCTTGGGCAGCTTGAGCGCGCCGCCGACGATCAGCGGTACGGCAACCGTGCCGGCGTACATCACCAGAACATGCTGCAAACCAAGCGCGAGCAGGCGCCCTGAAGGCAAACGCTCGTTGGTGAGGTCCGTGGGGACCGTGGTGCTTGCGGAATTCATTGGTGCGTCTCCTCTCCTTTGGTTTGATGGGAACGCCACGTCCGTGCCTGTTGTGTTGCCAGCAATGCTTGTGCCTGCGTTGCTATTGTTGTTATCGGCCTGCCGTCGCTGCGCTCTTGTTTGCACTGCCTGGGCGCGGTGCGGACAACGGGCGTTCGGCCTTCTTCTTGCGGGGGCGTGGCGGGAACACCGTGCTAGGTGGAGCGGCCTAGTACGCTGCGAAGATCGAAGTTGCCCGGCTCATCCGGCTGCACGCGGTCGGCGCAGGCGCCGAGGTGGTGCGCCATGCGCGACTGGGCCAGCGCGGCATCGCCCTGTTCCAGGGCGTCGAGGATTTCCTCGTGTTCGTCGAACGAGCAGGCGTTGTTGCCCGGGGCTTCCACGCTGGCGATCATCAGCGTGGTGCGCGACACCAGCCGGCGCATCATGTTGACCAGCAGCGCGTTGCCCGACAGCTCCGCCAGCGCCGTGTGGAACTCGGCGGACAGGCGGATCCATTTGGGGCGGTCGTGCGTCAGGAAGGCCTGGCGCTCCGTGGCGACCATCTTGCGCAGCGGCGCGATCACGGTCTTCACGTCGGGCATGCCGGCCAGTTTTTCCAGCACCGCGCGCTCCAGCATCTGGCGCAGCTCGAACATGTCGTGCGCTTCGTCGGTGGAAGGGCTGGCGATAAAGGCGCCGCGGTTGGGTTCGAGGTCGACCATGCCGTCGGCGGCCAGGTGCGACAGCACCTTGCGCACCGTGTGACGCGCGGTGGCATAGATCTCGCATAGCGAATGCTCGGTGAGCTTGGTGCGCGGCGGCAGCCGGTGCTCCATGATCGCGTCGTAGATCTCGTGGTACATGCGCTCTTCGACCGAGCCCTTGCGCGCGGGCTTGTCCGGCCGGGCGGGCAGGGACCCGCTGGGGTCGGCATCGGAAACGCCGGTGGCACCGGCAATCAGCTTCAGGCTCTTGGACATCTTGGCACCAGCAGTCATGCAGTCAGGTCGGATCCGGATCCCCAGTAATCCCCTGTATCAGGGGCCGGTGATCCGAAAATTGTTGACAATTATTTGGTTGGTGGCTCAATATTGTCAACAAAACCAGCTCAGGTTTTCGACAACTCAGGGAAATCCCTGAATTGCCAACCGGGTCGGGCAGGCGCATTGTCGCCACGCACCAACCCAGCGCCGGGATGCGTTACCAGACGTACCGAGCGGGCACCATCCCACAAATGGTGCTAGTGAAGGCAGCGGCGCCCCTCACAACCCAATCGCAAAAGGACAAATACGATGGGACGCTTGACCACCCATGTTCTTGACACCGCTGCCGGCACGCCCGGACAAGGGATGTCGATTACTCTCCATAAAATTGTCGACAATCGCCGCGAAACGCTGAAGACCGTGGTCACCAACCACGACGGGCGCTGCGACCAGCCGCTGCTGGAAGGCGCCGACCTCGCCGCCGGCGTGTACGAACTGGAATTTGCCGCGGGCGACTATTTCCGCGCGCAGGGCACGAAGCTGCCCGAGCCGGCTTTCCTGGACGTGGTGCCGCTGCGCTTCGGCATTGCCGACGTCAACGCGCACTACCACGTGCCGCTCCTGGTTTCGCCCTGGTCGTACTCGACCTACCGCGGCAGCTGACGCGGTGGCATAGGGAAACAGGAGACAAGACATGGAAGGCTATATCCTCGACTGGGCCAATATGCTGCTGCGGTGGGTGCACGTCATCACCGCCATCGCATGGATCGGCTCTTCGTTCTATTTCGTGTGGCTGGACAACAGCCTGACCAAGCCCACCGCGCCCGACCTGAAGGAAAAGGGCGTCGACGGCGAGTTGTGGGCGGTGCACGGCGGCGGCTTCTACAACCCGCAGAAGTACCTGACCGCGCCCAGGCAGCTGCCGGAAAACCTGCACTGGTTTTATTGGGAGTCGTATTCGACCTGGATGAGCGGCTTCGCGTTGCTGGTGGTGCTGTACCTGTTCAACGCCAGCACGTTCCTGATCGACAAGAACGTGTTCGACATGTCGCCTGGCGCGGCGGTCGGCTTCGCGGTGTCGTACCTGCTGATCGGCTGGATCGTCTATGACAGCATCTGCCGCCTGTTCAACAAGAATGACCGCCTGGTCGGCATCCTGGTGGCGATCTACATCGCGGCAGCCGCTTACGTCGCATGCAATATCTTCTCGGGCCGCGCGGCGTTCCTGCTGACCGGCGCGATGATCGCGACGATCATGAGCGCGAACGTGCTGGCGTGGATCATCCCGGGCCAGCGCAAGGTGGTGGCGGCGCTGAAGGCCGGCCAGCCGGTGGATCCGATCCACGGCAAGCGTGGCAAGCAGCGCAGCGTGCACAACACCTACTTCACGCTGCCGGTGCTGTTCGCGATGCTGTCGAACCACTACAGCATGACCTACGCCCACAAGTACAACTGGGTAGTGCTGATCCTGATCATGCTGTCGGGCGTGCTGATCCGCCAGTTCTTCATCCTGAAGCACAAGGGCAAGATCAACGTGCTGTGGCCGGCCGCGGGCGTTGCCGCGCTGGGCGTGGTCGCCGTGATGATCGCGCCGCAGCCGCGGCCGGCCGTGGCCAAGGGTGCCGAGGCAGCCGCTGCGACTGTCAGCTTTGCCAAGGTGCAGGAAGTGATGAACGCACGCTGCGTGCAGTGCCACGCCGAGCAGCCGAAGATGATGCCGACCGCGGCCAAGGGTATCAAGCTGGAAACGCCGGAAGACATCAAGGCCCACGCCCAGCTGATCTACCAGCAGGCCGTGCAGCAGAAGGCGATGCCGCTGGGCAACGTGACGCAGATTACCGACGACGAACGTGCGCTGCTGGGGCAGTGGTTCGAAGGCGGTGCCAAGACTACGAATTGATCGTGGTTTGAGTTGAAAAGCATTGGGGCTGGCTCTTGGCGAGCCGGCCCGCGAAATCCGAGCATCGGTGATCGACGGTCTGGAGGGTTGAGTTGTTGGCAACCGTTACTACTGGACCGGCGAGGGTTTGGACGGGGCCTTGTGCCCCGTTTTTTTGTTTTCGCCGCGATGCGGTTATGGGATTGGGGCTGTGCACTGCAGGCGCTGTTTAAGACATGCTGTCGGCCGTTGAAGCGCCTGGTTCGGCCCTGCTGGGCGGGGCGCTGTTGATGTCATGCTGTCGGCCGTTGAACCGCCCTGGTTCAACGGCCGACAGCATGTCACCAACAGCGGCCACCTCCGAAATCAACCTCCAATATTCATCAGCGCCAGCACGCCCAGCACCACGAAGATCGCGGCCGCAATCTTATGCACCAGCCCAATCGGCATCTTGTTGGCAAACTTGTCGCCCAGCAGCACCGCCGGCGCATTGGCGATCATCATGCCGAAGGTCGTGCCGGCCACCACGGCAACCACCGCATCGCTGAATCGCGCTGCCAGCGCCACCGTGGCGATCTGCGTCTTGTCGCCCATTTCGGCGAAGAAGAAGGCAACGATGGTGGTGGCCAGTACCCCCAGTGCCCCTTTGGCCGGCTTGGCCTGCTCGGCATCGTCGAGCTTGTCGGGGATCAGCATCCACGCGCCCATCGCGATAAAGCCCAGCCCCAGGATCCAGCGCAGCAGGCTTTCGCCGACCACATGCGTGATCCATCCGCCAAGCGCGCCGGCAAAGCCGTGGTTGACCAGGGTGGCGATCAGGATGCCAAGGATGATCGGAATGGGTTTGCGATAGCGTGCCGCCAGCACCAGCGACAGCAGCTGCGTCTTGTCGCCCATTTCAGCAAGGGCGACGATGCCTGTGGAGACGAGGAAGGCTTCCATGTTGTTATGTGGGATAACCGGGCCGCAATGCATCGCGAGATGCCAATGACGCACACCTTTCCCGGCCCGGCCAGAAAGGCATGGTCATCGGTCTCGCCAGGCATGGACGCTGCCTGGGCCAGTCTGGCCAGGCGGGTCCGGAGCTGCGCACGCCATAACCGCAAGCGGTCAAGTCTGTTGACGTACGCCCCTGTCCCCCGAAGTCCGCATTGCGCGGCGCGGTGAGAGCAGGGCGGCTACTCCCCAATGGAAGCGGCGATTATAACCGCGGCGGCGCTGGATCGTCCACCGCAGCCGCCGAGATCGGCATGGTGATCAGGCCGGCACCGGCGCGTTCTCGCTGGTCTGGCGGCCGCGGAAATCGGTCCAGCACAGCGCCTTGAAGTCATACAGCTTGCAGCGGCGCGCCGTATCGAAATACCAGCGCCAGGAGAAGTTCTCGATGATGATGCGGCCCGGCAGCGCGTGCTCAAGCAGCGCCTGCGCGCGCTTGAGGCGATACAGCGGCACGCTCATGTCGACGTGGTGCGCGGTGTGCTCCATGATGTGGTGCAGCGCGGAGCCGATGCCATGGCGGAAGCGCAGGTGCACAGTGGTCGAGACGAACGGCTGCGCCTTGGCCCACATGGTCTTGGTGTCGTACCACGCCACGCTGGCATGGGTATGGTGCACGTACAGCACGAAACCCACGGTCACGTTCCACACCAGGAAGGGCAGCACGAAACCGGCGCCGACGAGCATCCAGGCCGACTGGCCCGTAGCAAAGGCCAGTGCCACCAGCCCGCCGATCCAGGCTACGCCGAAGGTCGCCACCAGCAGGCAATCGCGCACGAACACCGGGCGGCGCGTGGCCATCTGCCGCTTGCTGGGGAAGAACAGCTTGCTCCACCAGATCTCGACCAGGTAGTACAGGCCCGGGCCGAAGCCGGTGCGGTAGATGCGTTCCATCGCACGGCGCCAGCGCGGCAGCGCGTTGAATTCTTCCAGCGAGTAGGGTGCCCAGACAAAGTCGAAGCCCTTCAGGTTGGTGTAGCCGTGGTGGACCACGTTATGGCCGACTTCCCACAGGCTGTACGGCGTCAGCGACGGCAGGAAGGTCAGCCGGCCCAGCCATTTGTTCAGGCCGCGGCGTGGCGTCAGGCTCTGGTGGCAGGCATCGTGGCCGATGATAAACAGGCGCGCGATCACCAGCCCGGCCAGCACGCCCAGCGCCAGCTTGGCGATCCAGTGCGAGGCCAGCACCACGCCGGCTAGCACGGCGGCGAACAGCAGGTAGTCGAAGGCGAACAGCGCCAGGGCGCGCGGCGTGCTGCGCTCGCCCAGCGGAATCAGCCAGCTGCGGATGACCTTGCGCGACGGAAACGGCGCGTCCGGGGCGATCGGCTCGGGCAGCGGCAGCCGCCCCGGCTTGGCGGACTGCCGGGCATGCGCGGCATGCTCGGGATGCGCTGAGGGCGTGGTTGGGATTGCGGTCATGCGGAACCTTCTGGTTTTGCGGTCGGATAGTGTGGGCCAATGAGGCCGGCGCATGCCGGCCATGGCGAAACCGCAAGGTTAGAAGGCTTTGCCGGTGGGGTTCTTGACGGGCGTCAATCCGGAGGGACGCTCTAAGCGGTAAAGCGCGCCCGCCTCGAAGGGGCGGGGGCGGTGGTGCCGGAGGGGAGTGCGGGATGTGACGGATCAGGCGGTCGCGCGCGCCGGCTCGCCCATGATGTACACGCTGTCGATCAAGCGGTCGTCGCCCAGCATGGCAAAGGCGAACAGCTCTTCTTCCAGCGTCTCCGAACGGTTGCTGCGGCGCGCGATCAGCGGCGTGGCCTTGGGATCGAGCACGACGAAGTCGGCCTCGCAGCCCTCGCTGAAGCTGCCGACGCGGCTGGTCCAGCCCAGCGCCTCGGCGGCGGCGCGCGTGGCCAGGTAGAACATGCGCAGCGCGGTCAGGTAGTAGCCGCCCATGCGCGCGACCTTGTGCGCGGCGTTCATGGTGCGGAACATCGAGAACGAGGTGCCGCCGCCGACATCGGTGGCCAGCGTCACGTTCAGGCGGTTGGCGTCGGACTGGTGGAAGTCGTAGAAGCCGCTGCCCAGGAACAGGTTGGAAGTGGGACAGTGCGCCACCGCGGCGCCGCTGTCGGCCAGCCGGCGGCGGTCGTCCTGGTCCAGGTAGATGGCGTGGCCGTACATCGCGCCGGGGCGCAGCAGGCCGTAGCGGTCGTAGACGTCCAGGTAGCTGCGCGCGTCCGGGAACAGCTCGGCGACCCATTTGACCTCGTCGCGGTTCTCGGCCACGTGGGTCTGGATAAACGCGTCGGGGTAGGCGCGCGCCAGTTCGCCGCAAGCGGCCAGCTGCGCTTCGGTCGAGGTCGGGGCGAAGCGCGGCGTGATGGCGTACGAGAGACGCCCCTTGTTATGCCAGCGCGACAGCAGGTCGGCCGAGTCCTTCGCGCCGGTCTCGGCGGTGTCGCGCAGGAATTCCGGGCAGTTGCGGTCCATCATCACCTTGCCGGTGACCATGCGCAGGTTGCGCGCCTCGCTTTCGGCGAAGAGCGCGTCGGCCGAGGCCTTGTGCACCGTGCTCCAGACCACCGCGCTGGTGGTGCCGTTGCGCAGCAGTTCTTCGGTGAAGAAACCAGCCACGCCGCGGGCGTAGTCGGGATCGGCGAAGCGGCGCTCTTCCGGGAAGGTATAGGTGTCGAGCCAGTGCAGCAGGCCCGGCGACGGCGACGCGATCATGTCGGTCTGCGGGTAGTGCACGTGGGTGTCGATAAAGCCCGGCACGATCAGCTTGCCGCGGTGGTCGACGATCTCGGCGCCGGCCGGGATGCGGTCCGCCAGCTTCGCGTACTCGCCGGCGGCGGCAATGCGGCCGTCGGTGACGATCAGCACCCCGTCGTCCCAATACTGGTACGCATCCTCATGGAATTGCGGGTCGCGCAGGAAATGCAGCACGCGGCCGCGGATGGCACGGGTGGTGGACTCAGTCGTGGGGGTGGTCGTCATCGTTTGTCTCTTGTGGCCGGCCCGCGCGTGCCGACGTTACGTTACGCAGCGGGCCGGGCTATTGGCATGCGCCGCTCAGGCCGTGGGGGCCGTCACGGAAGGGGATTTGGGCTTGGCCGACCAGAAGTGGTCGACCTCGGCCAGGAACTCGGCCTTCTGCACATCGGACAGGAAGGCCGCTTCAAAGCTGTTGCGCGCCAGCTTGTGGGCGTCGGCGGCATCCAGCGGCAGTGCGTCAAAGGTGGCTTCCCAGTTGGCGTTCATGTAGCCGCCAAAGTAGGCCGGATCGTCCGAATGCAGCGTGATCGCCACGCCCGCATCGAGCATGCGCTTGAGCGGGTGGTCGCGCAGGTCGGGGTAGACCTTGAGCTTGACGTTGGACAGCGGGCATACCGTCAGCGCCACGCGCTCGCGCGCCAGGCGCTGGATCAGCGCGCCATCGTCGATGGCATGCACGCCGTGGTCGATGCGCTCGACCTTGAGGATGTCGAGTGCGTCGGTGACGTACTGCGCCGGGCCTTCCTCGCCGGCGTGCGCGACCAGGTGCAGGCCCAGCTCCTTCGCCCGCGCGAACACGCGTGCGAACTTCTCCGGCGGGTTGCCTTTCTCGGACGAATCCAGCCCAACGCCGACAAAGCGGTCACGGTAGGGCAGCGCGGCTTCCAGCGTGGCAAAGGCGTCTTCCTCCGACAGGTGGCGCAGGAAGCACAGGATCAGGCTGCTGGAGAAGTCGTATTCCGTACGCGCCTGGGCCAGGGCGTCGGCAATGCCGTCGATCACCACGCCGATCGGCACGCCGCGCGCGGTATGGGTCTGCGGATCGAAGAAGATCTCGGCGTGGCGGACATTGTCGGCGACGGCGCGCTTGACGTAATCCATGGTCATGTCGAAGAAATCTTCCTCGGTCAGCAGCACGCTGGCGCCGGCGTAGTAGATGTCGAGGAACGACTGCAGGTCAGTGAAGGCGTAGGCGGCGCGCAGGGCCTCAACGCTGGGGTAGGGCAGCGCCACCTGGTTGCGCTGGGCCAGCCGGAAGATCAGTTCCGGCTCAAGCGTGCCTTCGATATGCACATGCAGTTCGGCCTTGGGGGTACGGCGGATTTTGTCCGCCAGCGCGGCATCGATGGTCATGGGGGCCTCGTGTTCTCTATGCCCGCCGGCCAGGGCCGGCGGCACGGGTTCTCAGGGATGCACCGCCTCCGCCAGGCCCGCACGCAGCGCGGCTAAGCGCTGTTCGCGAACCTGGAGCAGCTGGGCGACGATGGCAACCGCAATCATAGCCGGAGCTTTGTCGGTGATCCCGGGAACCCCCATGGGGCATGTCATTTCCGCAAACCTGGCCGGGTCGATGCCGTGCTCGGCCATGCGGTGTTCAAAGCGTGCGCGCTTGGTCTTGGAACCGATCAGGCCGAAGTAGGCGAAATCGGTGCGCTTCAGGATTTCTTCGCACAGGGTCTGGTCGAGCGCATGGCTGTGCGTCATCACCATGAAATAGCTGCCCGCAGGCGCCTGCGCGACCACGGCCTCGGGCGTGTCGCTGGCCTCGGCCTCGACGTTGTCGGGCAGGCCGCCGGGGAACAGCGTGTCGCGCTCGTCGACCCAGTGCACGCGGCACGGCAGCGTCGCCAGCACCTTGACCAGCGCGTGGCCGACGTGGCCGGCGCCGAACAGCACGACGTGCATGGCGTCCGGCACCAGCGTGTCGGTCCAGCTGCCGTCCGGCTGCAGGTCGACGGTGGGCAGGGCGGCGCGGCTGTCGGCAACGGTCACCGCGCCGCTGGCCGGCACGTGGCGCTGCAGCGCGCGCTGCGCGGCGAAATTGCGTTCGACCGCGTCGAGCCAGGCCAGGTCGGCCTCGCCCAGCACCTCGAACGCCAGCTGCACCACGCCGCCGCAGCACTGGCCCAGCGCCGGGCCCAGCGGGATGCGCTCGATGCGGCGCTGCTCATGCCGCACCAGCATCTCGCGCGCGATATCCATGCCGCGCCATTCCAGGTGGCCGCCGCCGATGGTCCCGACCAGATCATTCGGGCTGACCAGCATGCGGATGCCGGTCTCGCGCGGGGCCGAGCCCTTGACCTCGACGATGGTGACCATCACCACCGGCACGCCGGTGCGCACCATGCGGGCGGCGTCGGCGAAGCGGAAGGGTTTGAGCGGTGCGTCCTGCATGTCGGGGCCTTTTGGAATTACTTGGTCTTGCTGGGGCGGGGTGGGCGCGCGCCTGCTTCGTCCGCCGGCCCCGTGCCTGTCAAGGCAGGCACGGGGGGAAAGTCCGGGGAGCCCGCGGGCGCGCGCTTCCTTGTGATCGCTTCGTTGCCGCGATCAGGCAGCCTGCGCTGCCGCTTCGCGAACCGCTTCCACGGCGTCGAGGATCGCCTCGCTGGTGGCGGGCGCCTTCAGCGGCGGATTGATGCGGTAGTCGCCCACCGCCGCAATCGCGTCGCGGATCGCAAAGAACACCGAGAACGGCAGCAGCAGCGGCGGCTCGCCCACCGCCTTGGAGCGGTGGATGCTGTCCTCGACGTTCTGGTTCTGGAACAGGCGCACGTTGAATTCCTCGGGGCAGTCGTTGACCGTCGGGATCTTGTACGTGGACGGGGCGTGCGTCATCAGCTTGCCCTCCTTGTTCCACCACAGTTCCTCGGTGGTCAGCCAGCCCATGCCCTGGATGAACGCGCCCTCGACCTGGCCGATATCCAGCGCCGGGTTCAGCGAGCGGCCGGCGTCGTGCAGCGCATCGGCGCGCAGCAGCTTCCATTCGCCGGTGAGCGTGTCGACCAGAACCTCGGAGCAGGCGGCGCCGTAGGCGTAGTAGTAGAACGGGCGGCCCTGCAGCTTGCTCTGGTCCCAGTGCAGCTTGGGCGTGGTGTAGAAGCCGTCGGACCACAGCTGCACGCGCGCCACGTAGGCCTCGCGCGCCAGCTCGCCGAAGGACACGCGCAGCTCGCCGGCGCTGACCAGGTCGTCGTTGAAGCGCACTTCGGACGGCTCCACGCCGGCCTTGCGCGCGGCAAACACAGCCAGGCGCTCGCGGATCTGGCGGGCGGCATCCTGCGCGGCCTTGCCGTTCAGGTCGGCGCCGGTCGACGCGGCGGTCGCCGAGGTATTGGCCACCTTGCTGGTATCGGTCGCGGTCACGCGCACGCGCTCCATGCGGATGCCCAGCTCATGCGCCACCACCATTGCCACCTTGGTGTTCAGGCCCTGGCCCATTTCGGTGCCGCCGTGATTCACCAGCACCGAGCCGTCGTTGTAGACGTGCACCAGCGCACCGGCCTGGTTGAAGTGGGCCACGTTGAACGAGATGCCGAACTTCACCGGGGTGATGGCGATGCCCTTCTTCAGGATCGGGCTCTGCGCGTTGAAGGCGCGCGTGGCCTCGCGGCGTGCGCGGTATGCGCTGGTCGCGACCAGTTCGTCGATCAGCTCATGGATGACGTTGTCTTCGACGGTCTGCCCGTACGGCGTGACGTTGTTTTCGGTCTTGCCGTAGAAATTGGCGCGGCGCACCTCGAGCGAATCCTTGCCGACGTTGCGCGCCACGTTGTCCAGGATGTACTCGATCGCGAACGCGCCCTGCGGGCCGCCGAAGCCGCGGAAGGCGGTATTGCTCTGCGTATTGGTCTTGCCGCAGTAACCGTCGATCTGCACGTTCGGCAGCCAGTAGGCGTTGTCGAAGTGGCAGATGGCGCGGGTCATCACCGGGCCCGACAGGTCGGCCGAGAAGCCGGCGCGCGACACCATCTGGACCTTGACGCCCTCGATGTGGCCGTCGTCATCGTGGCCCACTTCGTAGTCGAACACGAAGTCATGGCGCTTGCCGGTGATCATCATGTCGTCGTCGCGGTCCGGACGCAGCTTGACCGGGCACATCAGCTTCCACGCGGCCAGCGCGGCGCAGCAGGCGAACAGCGCCGACTGCGATTCCTTGCCGCCGAAGCCCCCGCCCATGCGGCGGCACTCGACCAGCACCTGGTGCGCCTGCCAGCCCAGCATATGGCACACGGCGTGCTGCATTTCGGTCGGGTGCTGGGTCGAGCACCACACCTGCATGCCGTCGTTCTCGCGCGGGGCAGCGTAGGAAATCTGGCCTTCCAGGTAGAACTGTTCCTGCCCGCCAAGGTGGATCTTGCCACCGTCCTGATGGGCAGCGCCGGCGATATGGCTGGCCGCCTCGCCGCGCTGGAGGTGCATCGGCGGCAGCACATAGCTGCCGGCTTCGTGCGCGGCTTCCGGCGACAGCACCGGCGCCAGGTCTTCATACTCGATCACGCCGAGGCGGGCGGCGCGGCGGGCGGCATCATGCGAGGTCGCCACCACGATAAAGACCGGCTGGCCGATGAACTGCACCACGTCGCGTGCCAGGATCGGGTCGTCGTGGATGATCGGGCCGCAGTCGTTGGTGCCGGGGATGTCGTCCACCGTCAGCACGGACACCACGCCGGGCGCGGCGCGGACCTTGTCGAGCGAGATCGACTTGATGCGGGCGTGCGCGCGGCTGCTCATGCCGAGGGCGGCGTGCAGCGTGCCGGCCAGCTCGGGGATGTCGTCCGTATAGGTGGCGGTGCCGGCCACGTGCAGGTGGGCGGATTCATGCGGACGCGAGATGCCGACCTGCGGCACTGCCTCGGCGGCAATGCCGGCGTCGAGCAGGAAGGGTTCGGTTTGCTTGTTCATGCCGATTTTCCTTTTTCTCTCAGGCCGTGACGATCGCGATGGTGCCGGCGCCGGGCGCACGGACATTGACGGCTGCCGCGGGCAGCGCTGCGCTGGTGGTTTCCAGCCAGAAGCGGTACAGCAGGTTGGCGGCGCCGCGGCTGCGGTACGACGCGGTCGCGCGCATATCGGTCAGCGGGGTGTAGTCCAGCGACAGCGCGGCCATGCCGGCGCGGGAGGTGGCTTCATTCCACGGCTGGCCGGTCAGGGCCGCTTCCGTGGCGGCCGCGCGCCTGGGCGTGGCGGCCATGCCGCCGAAGGCGATGCGCGCCTCGCTGACGATGCCGTCCTGCACGGTGATGCCGAATGCGGCACACACGGCTGAGATATCCTCGTCAAAACGTTTGGACAACTTGTAGGTGCGGAAGTGCTGGGGCCCCGCCACTGGCACGCGCAGCGCCGCGACGAATTCGCCTGGCTGCATGGCGGTCTTCTGGTAGGCCAGGTACAGGTCTTCCAGGGGCAGGGTGCGGCGGGTTTCGCCAAGCTGCAGCACCACTTCCGTGCCCAGCGCAATCAGTGCCGGCATCGAGTCGCCGATCGGCGAGCCGTTGGCGATGTTGCCGCCAAGCGTGCCGGCATTGCGGATCGGCAGGGAAGCGAAGCGCTTCCACATTTCTTCCAGTTCCGGATGCGCGGCATTCAGCGCGGCATAGGCCTTCTCCAGCGTGACCGCGGCGCCGATCTCGACCATGCCGTCGCGTTCCTCGATCCGGTTCAGCTCCTCCACCTGGCCCACGTAGAGCAGGTTACCCAGCTCGCGGAACTGCTTGGTCACCCACAGGCCGACGTCGGTGCTGCCCGCCAGGATGCGGATATCGGGCTGCGCCGCCTTGATGGCGCCGAACTCGGCCGCGGTGCGCGGGGCGAAGAAATCCTGGCCCTGCGCGCGGTAGCGGAAGGTCTCGCCGCGCTTGAGGCTGCGCAGCGTGTCGGCGATCTGCTTCGGGTCGAGCTTGCCGTCCGTCGGCGCGGGCAGGGCCATCATGCGCTCGCCAGCGTCGATGATCGGGCGGTAGCCGGTGCAGCGGCACAGGTTGCCGGTCAGCGCGTCGCAGATGGTCTGGCGCGACGGTGCCTCGCCACCCGGGGTGTGCTGCTGGTACAGCGCCCACAGCGACATCACGAAGCCGGGGGTGCAGAAGCCGCACTGCGAGCCGTGGCACTCGACCATGGCTTCCTGCACCGGGTGCAGGGTGCCGTCGGCCTGGCGCAGGTCCTCGACCGTGATCAGGGCCTTGCCGTCGAGCGTGGGCAGGAACTGGATGCAGGCATTGACCGCCTTGAATTCGACGTCGCCGCCGTCCTGCAGCTCGCCGATGACGACGGTACAGGCGCCGCAGTCGCCTTCGGCGCAGCCTTCCTTGGTGCCGGTGCAGCGGGCGTCTTCACGCAGGTACTGCAGCACGGTGCGGGTAATGGGGGCGTCGGATACTTCCTTGACCTGGCCGCGGTGGAAAAAGCGGATGGTTTGCGTCTCCATGGTCTTCTCTCTCTTGGGGATGGCGGAAACATAGCATCGCCACGTTTCTTGCAATATTCGGCCCAGGTGATATGCGCCATCAGCGGGCACGCCAGTCGGTGCCCGGCCGCACCGAGCGGGATGCGGATTTGACCGATTGTGGGGTGCGTGTCATACACTATGCGCCGTTCCCATCCCCCACGCCACCCATCCGGCCCCCGCCGGAGGGCTGCCCATCGCCATGCACGGACGCGACCATCTCGATACTTATTTGCTGCGGGTGCTCCACACCCTGCTGACCGAGCAGAGCGTGACCCGTACCGCCGTGCGCCTGGGCCAGTCGCAGCCCGCCATCAGCAACACCCTGAAGCGCCTGCGCGAGATCACCGGCGACGCCATCCTGGTGCGGGGCAAGAACGGCATGGTGCCGACCGAGCGTGGCCGCGAGCTGCTGGCGCTGGCCGAGCAAAGCCTCGCGGCGATGGATCGCATCGCCCGCCCGCCGCAGCAGTTCGACCCGGCCACCACCACGCGCACCTTCCACCTGGGCGCGCCGGACTACCTTGACGCCTTCTTCCTGCCCAATATCGTCGAGCGCGTGCGCCGGCTGGCGCCGGGCGCCAAGCTGTTCGTGCATCCGATGACGTCGTCGTCGGACTTCCTGGACGACCTGGAGCAGGGCCAGCTGGATATCGTGGTCGGCAACTGGCTGTCGCCGCCGGAACACCTGCATATCTCGCCGCTGTTCGACGATGAGGTGGTGTGCATGCTGGGCGCGCAGCACCCGCTGGCGCGCAAGGGGCTGACGCTGAAGCATTACCTGGAAATGCCGCACCTCGCACCGGCGCCGTATGCGTCGATGCAGCGCAGCATGATCGACCAGGCGCTCGCCGAGCAGGGCTACAAGCGCAATATCCAGGTGACGCTGCCGTATTTCGGACTGGTGCCGTATGTGCTGATGAAAACCGACATGGTCTTCACCACCGGCCGCCAGTTCGCGGCGCATTATGCGCAGTACCTGCCAATCCGGATGGTGCCGTCGCCGGTGTCGTTCCCGCGCATGCGCTTCTACCAGCTGTGGCACGAGCGCTGCCATGCGGCGCCGGACATCATGTGGATCCGGCGGATGATCGCGGAGGTGGCGGCGGACCTGCCCCAGCTGCCGCGGCTGGAGGCGGGGGCGGGGTGATGCCCCGCCGGCGTCTTTCTTACTTCTGCGCGGTCTGCGCCATGAAGCTCGGGAAGAACAGCTGCTCCCCCTCTACCTTGTAGCTGGCGATCGCGTCCTGCCCTTCCTTCGACGTGATCCACTCCACCAGTTTCATCGCGTCCGCATAGTTGGTGCCTGCGTGCCTGGCCGGATTGACCGCGATGATCCCGTACGGGTTGAACATCTTCGGGTCGCCTTCGATGGCAATGGCCAGTCCCGTCTTGGCGCGGTACGCCCCGTAGGTGGCGCGGTCTGACAGCGTGTAGCCTGGCATCTGCGCGGCCATGGTCAATACCTCGCCCATGCCCAGCCCGGCGCTGACGTACCACGGCTTGCCCTTGGGCTCGATGCCGATCTCTTTCCAGTACTCCTTCTCCATCACGTCGGTGCCGGAGTTGTCGCCGCGCGAGATGAACTTGCTGCCGCTGCCGGCGAGCTTGCGGAAGCCGGCGAGCACGTCTTTGCCGCCCTTCACGCCGGCAGGGTCATTGGCCGGGCCGACCACGATGAAGTCGTTGTACATCACATCGCGCCGGTTGACGCCGTAGCCGGCGGAGACGAAGGCGTCTTCCATCTTGCGGGCGTGGACCAGCAGCACGTCGACGTCGCCCATCTCGCCCATTTTCATTGCCTTGCCGGAGCCGACGGCGATCACCTTGACGGTGACACCGGACTTCTGCTCGAAGCGGGGCAGCAGGTACTTCAGCAGACCCGAGTTTTCGGTGCTGGTGGTGGTGGCGAGCTTCAGTTCGCCGGCGTGCGCGGCCGACAACAGGGCCAGGCAGGCGACGGCGGTAGTGCGGCGCAGGTGGCGGAGCGGGCTGGCGGTGTGGCGCGGCGGCATGCTGTGACCCTCTTGGTTATGTTTTGATGGACATAATTGCCTTTCGCTGTCGCTCTCAGGGAGAATGCAACGAAAGACAAGAAACATGGGGGTGTTCATTGTGGTTCAGCGGGATTTCAGAAGTAAATATGAGGCGGAGCACATATGACCTTCCGCTTTGACTTGTTCCCGGTCATCGCGCCCGACGACAATCCGCGCGCCAACGACAAGGTCTTTCAGCTGCTCAAGGCGGTGCGCGAGACTGGGTCCTTGCATCGCGCAGCGCGCGAGATCGGCTTGTCATACCGCCATGCCTGGGGCGTGATGCGCACGTGGGAAGAGATGCTGGGGCGCACCATGCTCGACATGGAGCGCGGCCGCGGGGCGTCGTTGACACGCTTTGGCGAGCGGCTGCTGCGTGCCGAGCTGCGCTTGCGCGAGTCGGTCGACCCGGTAGTGCAGAAGGCCATGGCGGAGTTCATCGCCGAGCTGGATGATGCGCAACAGCCTCAATCCGGCGTGCACTTCACAGGCAGCCATGATCCGGCGGTGGAACTGCTGGCCACAGCGCTGGGGGAGGCGGCCACGCCGCTGCAACTCGACACCGTCTTCTGCGGCAGCGTGGAAGGATTGGTCTGCCTGCAGGAGCGGCAGTCGGAGCTGGCGGGCTTCTACGTGTCGCCGGTGCAGACCGCCGGATCGGTGGCGCATGTGACGCTGCGCAAGTGGCTGCGGCCGGCGTCGGTACGGCTGCTGCGCCTGGCGTGGCGCGAGCAGGGGTTGATCGTGGCGCCGGAACTGGCGCGCGAGATCCGCGACCTGCGCGACCTGGTGCGCACCCAGGCGCGCTTCATCAACCGGCAGCGCAGCTCGGGTACGCGCATGCTGTTCGACCAGCTGCTGGCGGCGCAGGGCCTGTATCCGGACCAGATCGCCGGCTACGAGGACACCGAGTTCAGCAACGAGAAAGTGGGCGAAGCGGTGCATGGCGGCCGTGCCCAGGTCGGCTTCGGGCTGCGCATGAACGCAGAAAGCCACGGCCTGGCCTTCGTGCCGCTGACGCGCGAGGCCTATTACCTGGCGTTGCGCAAGAACGACCAGACCGCCGGTTGGATGGCGGCGCTGATGGCCTTGCTGGCCGATCCGGCGTTTGCCAAACGTATCGAGGCGCTGCCCGGCTACGCCATGGCCGAACCGGCCGGGGTGCTGATGCCACAGGAAGCGCTGCCCTGGTTCGGGCCGGACGGCAAGGAAGGGAGCTGAGCGGCAAGCCGGGCCGCCTGCGGTTGGCATGACGGGCGGCGCTGCCCGTCTGCTGCGGTCGTATTACACTCCTTGCCAGGACGTGTGCCCCGCGCGCGCCCGGCCTTGCAAGGAGCACCATGCTGGAAACCGCCGCGCTGGCCGCGGGCATGTCCTGGGCCAGCGGTTTTCGTCTTTACCTCGCCGTGTTCGCCGCAGGCGTGCTGGCACGTCTGGGCTTGCTGGAACTGCCGCCCGGGCTGCAGCCGCTGGAATCCTGGTGGGTGATCGGCGTGGCCGCGGCGCTGGCCGTGGCCGAGTTCATCGCCGACAAGGTGCCGGGCTTCGACTCGGTCTGGGACGGCATCCATACCTTCGTGCGCATCCCCGCCGGCGCGATCCTGGCGGCCGCCGCGTTCGGCCAGCTCGACCCGCAGTGGATGGTGGCGGCCGGGCTGATCGGCGGCACGCTGGCCGCCACCGCGCATGCTGCCAAGGCCGGCACGCGCGCGCTGATCAACGTTTCGCCGGAACCGTTTTCCAACTGGGCGGCCTCATTCACCGAGGACCTGACTGCGACCGGTAGCCTGATGCTGGCGTTTTTCCTGCCGGTGGTGTTCCTGGTGGTGCTGGTCCTGTTCCTGGTGGCCGCCATCTGGCTGCTGCCGAGGCTGTGGCGCGGTGTGCGCCGGCTGCATGCCACGCTGCGCAGCAGCAGCGCGCGGACGGGACGGCCGGGACCGCCGGGACTGCCTTAGCGCCTTAATTGAACAATTATTGAACAATTAACGAACAAAGAACCGAACAACCGATGCCCCCCGAGTCCGCCATCGACGCCCCGACCACCAACGCCAGTCCCACCGCCGGCGCGAGCACCGCGCAAGCCAGCAGGTTTTCCGCCTGGCGCCAGGCACTGCGCATGGCGCGCCGCGACTGGCTCGCCGGCGAGCTTTACCTGCTGCTGTTCGCGCTGGTGCTGGCGGTGGCGGCGCTGACCAGCGTCGGCTTCATGGCCGACCGCATGCGGCTGGGGCTGGAGCGCGATGCGCGGCAGATGATCGCCGCCGACGTGCTGCTGGTCTCGGACCATCCGTTCGACGCCGCCTTCGCGCAGCGTGCCGGGCGGCAGGGTCTGGCGGTGGCGCAGACGGTGACCTTTCCGAGCATGGCCACGGCCAGCGGCAAGCCGCGCGCGGCCGGCGCCGACGCGCCCAGCCAGCTGGCCGCGCTCAAGGCCGTGACCGACGGCTATCCGCTGCGCGGCAAGCTCAGGGTGGCCAACGCGCCTGGCACGCCGGACGCGCCCGCCGAAGGCATTCCCGCGCCGGGCACGGTATGGGTCGACGAAGCGCTGCTGGGCGCGCTCGGCGTGAGCGTGGGCGATGCGCTGCAGCTCGGCAGCCGCACCTTCCGCATCGACCGCATCATCACGCAGGAGATGGACCGCGGCACGGGCTTCATGAACTTCGCGCCGCGCGTGCTGATGCCGTTGTCGGACCTTGAAGGCACCGGCCTGATCGGCTGGGGCAGCCGCGTGACCTACCGGCTGCTGGTGGCCGGCCCCGACGCCGCCGGTGCCGCGTACCAGAAATGGGCGCAAGATGAGATTGGCCGCCGCAAGCTGCGCAACACCCGCATCGAGTCGCTCGAGTCCGGCCAGCCGCAGATGCGCGCCACGCTCGACCGGGCCGAGCGCTTCCTGTCGCTGGTGGCGGTGCTGTCGTCGATGATCGCGGCGGTGGCGATCGCGATGTCGGCGCGCCGCTACATGCAGCGCCATACCGATGCCTGCGCGGTCTACAAGTGCCTGGGGCTGTCGCGCGGGCAGATCCTGCGCGCGTTCGGGCTGGAATTCCTGCTGATCGGCACGGCCGGTGCGCTGGCGGGGGTGCTGATTGGCTATGTGGCGCACTACGGGCTGCTGCTGTCGCTGGGCGGGCTGCTCAAGGTGTCGCTGCCTCAGCCGTCGGCGTTGCCGGCGGTAGTGGGGGTGCTGGCGGGACTGGTGCTGCTGACGGGGTTTGCGCTGCCGCCGCTGCTGGCGCTGACGCGCGTGGCGCCGCTGCGGGTGCTGCGCCGCGATATCGGGCTGCCGCCGGTATCGGCGTGGGTCGCGTACGCGCTCGGCCTGGGTGCCTTCGTCGCGCTGCTGCTGGTGGCGGCGCGCGACCTGCGCCTCGGGCTGACCACCGCGGGCGGCTTCGTCGGCGCCGGCGTGGTGTTCGGGTTGCTGGCGCTGGGGCTGCTCACGCTGCTGTCGCGCCTGCTGCGCGGACGCCTGCGCGGCGCGGCGTCGATGGGCTGGCGCTTTGCCCTGGCGGTGCTGGAGCGCCGCCGCGGCGTCACCGTGCTGCAGACCGTGGCGCTGGCGGTGGGACTGATGGCGCTGCTGCTGCTCGGCATGACCCGCAACGACCTGGTCGATTCGTGGCGCAGCGCCACGCCGGCCGACGCGCCCAACCGCTTCATCATCAACATCCAGCCGGACCAGCGCGAGCCGCTGCGCAAGATGCTGGCCGGCGCCGGTATCAACGACCTGCTTTATCCGATGGTGCGCGGGCGCCTGACCCATATCGGCGAGCGCGCGATCCAGGCCGGCAGCTTCGAGGAAGGCCGCGCGCGCAACCTGGTCGAGCGCGAATTCAACCTGTCCTATACCAATGTGCTGCCGGAGGGCAATCGCGTGATCGCCGGGCGGTGGTCCGACGGCAGCGCCGGCACCGACGCAGGCGCCTCAGTGGAGGAGGGCATTGCCAAGACGCTGGGGATTCGCCTTGGCGACACGCTGCGTTTCGACGTGGCCGGCCAGGCGGTGCAGGCGCGCGTGACCTCGCTGCGCAAGCTCGACTGGGGTTCGATGCGGGTCAATTTTTTCGTGATCCTGCCGCCGGCGGCGATGCAGGGCATGCCCGAGACCTACATCACCTCGTTCCACCTGCCCGCGGCCGGCGCGGCGCTGGGTAACAGGCTGATCGCGGCCTTCCCCAACATCACGGTGGTCAACACCGACATGATCCTGCGCCAGATCCAGGACATCCTGGACCAGGTGATCGCGGCGGTCGAGTTCCTGTTTATCTTCACGCTGGCTGCAGGGGTCACGGTGCTGTACGCGGCGCTGTCCGGCGCGCGCGACGAGCGCATGCGCGACGCGGGCCTGCTCAAGGCGCTGGGGGCGTCGGCGGCGCTGGTGCGGCAGACGCAATATGCGGAATTCCTGGTGGTCGGCGGGCTGGCTGGCTTGCTGGCGAGCCTGGGCGCGATCGCGGTAGGCTGGGGGCTGTCGCAGTTCGTCTTCGACTTCCCGTACCGCTTCAATGCGTGGATCGTGCCGGTCGGCGTGGTTTCTGGCATGCTGTGCGCTTTTGCCGGCGGCTGGCTGGGCCTGCGCGAAGTGCTGCGCCAGCCGGCGCTGGCGACTTTGCGTGACGCCTGAGCGGCGTCACCTCACGAGTTTGTGATGAGTACTGAATCCAATCAACAATCCGGCAACGCCGACGGCACCCCCGAGGTCACGGCGTTCGAACTCGTCGGCGGCGAGGCGCGCGTGCGCGAGCTGGTCGACCGCTTCTACGACCTGATGGACCTGGAAACCCAGTTTGCCGGGCTGCGCGCAATCCATCCGCCTTCGCTGGACGGCTCGCGCGACAAGCTCTTCTGGTTCCTGTGCGGCTGGCTGGGCGGCCCCAACCACTTTATCGAGCGCTTCGGCCATCCGCGCCTGCGCGCGCGCCACATGCCCTTCGAGATCGGCATCAGCGAACGCGACCAGTGGATGCGCTGCATGGCACTGGCGATGCAGGACGTCGGCTTGCCCGAGGACCTGCAGCTGCGCCTGATGCAGGCGTTCTTCCAGACTGCCGACTGGATGCGCAACGTGGCGCGCTGAGGCGCCTTCTTCCCCTTTCTACTGCGAAAAAAAACATCCGCCCATGTCCGTGCAACTGCCTGAAGCTGCCTGCCGCGTGCTCGATTTCTGGTTCGACCAGCCCGGTTCGGCGACCTGGGATACTGAGCGCCGGGCATGGTTCGCCAAGTCGGATGACTTCGACGCCCGCATCCGCACGCACTTCCTGTCCGATTGGCAGGTCGCCAGCGAGGGCGCACTGGACGACTGGTCGGTCACGCCCGCAGGCGCCTGCGCCCGCGTGGTACTGCTGGACCAGTTCCCGCGCAACATGTTCCGTAACGACCCGCGCAGCTTCGGCACCGATGCGCAGGCGCTGGCGCTGGCCAGGCGCATCGTCGCGACCGGCATGGACCGTGAGCTGCCGACCGACTACCACCGCATGTTCTGCTACATGCCGTTCGAGCATTCGGAAGCGCTGGAAGACCAGTACGAGGCGGTGCGGCTGATGACGCAGCTGCGCGAGTCCAGTGGCGGGAAGGTGGATGTGGCGGAGTGGGCCGACAAGCACCGCGAGATCATCGCGCGCTTTGGCCGCTTTCCGCACCGCAACGCGGTGCTTGGCAGGCCGAGCACGGCGGAGGAACTGGCGTTCCTGCAGCGGCCGGGCTCGTCGTTCTAAGCGCGGCGGAATCCGCGCCCGTAGGTCAGGTCTTGTCGCGGGCCTGCTGCCACTTGTCCACGCGCACGCGCGGCGCGGCGGCCAGCTGGTCCAGCAGCGTGCCGGGCAGGTCCGCCACGTGCAGCAGGTCGGCATGCACCTGCTTCAGGAAACCTTCCTGCACGGCATGGCCGAGAAAGCCGAGCATGCCGTCATAGAAGCCGCCGACATTGAGCAGTCCCACCGGCTTGTCGTGATAGCCCAGCTGCAGCCAGGTGAAGGTCTCGAACAGTTCTTCGAAGGTGCCCACGCCGCCGGGCATGGCGATAAAGGCATCGGCACGGTCGGCCATCATCTGCTTGCGCTCGTGCATGTTGCGCACCACGTGCAGCTCGGTCAGGCCGCGGTGGCCCACTTCCTTCTGCATCAGCGCTTCCGGGATGATGCCGACGACGGTGCCGCCGTGCTCCAGCACTGCGTCGGCCACGGTGCCCATCAGGCCAACCTTGCCGCCGCCGTAGACCAGCGCCAGGCCGCGCTCGGCCAGCGCGCGGCCGAGCAGGCGCGCGCCCTCGGCATATTCGGGGCGGTTGCCGGGGCTGGAGCCGCAATAGACGCAGACAGATTTCACTTCTTTTCCTTTGCCGCTTCGGCGGCTGCCCTGGACGCCGCGTAGTCGCGGGCCAGCTGATCGAAGGCCTCGCGCGCGCGGCCGCGCAGGTAGGGCGCGAGGATCGAGAAGATGTGGTAGCTCGAGCCGTGCAGGTAGCCACGGATCTGCTCGGGATCGTTGTACTGGCGCGGATGCTGCACAAACTGGAACGACAGCCAGTAGGTGGCGATCACCACCATGTTGGTGCAGATCGCCTCGACCTGCTCGGGCGTGGCTTCCATCTCGCCGTCTTCCAGGAACTGCCGGCAGATCTCGTGCGCGAAGCGCTGCTTCTGCTCGACGATGCGCTTGAAGTTGGTCTCCAGCATCCGGTTGCGCGCCAGCAGGTCGTTGATGTCGCGGTACAGGAAACGGTAGTTCCACAGGAACTCGGACATGTACTGCAGGTAGCCCCAGCTCTCGTCCAGGGTCGCCTTGTGGTCGTCCGGCATCTTCAGGCGGCGCTCCATCTCCTGCTCGAAGCGCACGAAGATGGAGTTGATGATGTCGTCCTTGTTGCGGAAGTGGTAATAGAGATTGCCGGGGCTGATCTCCATCGCTTCCGCGATCGTCGTGGTGGTGACGTTCGGTTCGCCGACTTCGTTGAACAGGCGCAGCGAGACGTCGAGGATGCGGTCCCTGGTGCGGCGGGGGCCGGTTTGCGGTTTCGGTTCCATGGGCGTCCGGGCGATGGGTCGATCGGTGAATCGTGGCAGGGTAGCGATTATAAGCAATCGGCCCGCGCCACTGCCCGGCGGGCTCGCTGCTGGTACCTGGCCCGTACATTGCCCGGAAATCAGCCCGCCAGCGCCCGCACCCAGTGCACCACATGGGGCCCGGCAATGGCCAGCCAGGTGCCGCCGCAGAGCACCAGCGCCAGCATCACCGCGGCGCTGCCGAAATCCTTGGCGCGCTTGGACAGGCTGTGGCGTTCCAGCGAGATCCGGTCGATGGCCGCCTCGACGCTGGAGTTGAGCAGTTCCACGATCAGCACCACCAGCAGCGTGCCGAGCAGCAGGAT
This sequence comes from Cupriavidus phytohabitans, assembly GCF_017815025.1. Taxonomy (NCBI): domain Bacteria; kingdom Pseudomonadati; phylum Pseudomonadota; class Betaproteobacteria; order Burkholderiales; family Burkholderiaceae; genus Cupriavidus; species Cupriavidus phytohabitans. The sequence goes on along the minus strand of NZ_JAGIQB010000028.1, from coordinate 71,986 downwards.
GCGTTCGACCACCCCCACGGGCAGCAGGAAGGCGCATGGCGCCAGGATCGCCACCAGTGTCAGCTCCTGGCGGAATGCGCTTTCCTCCAGCACCGCGTAGCGCAGGCCGGACAGCGAGTTGATGGCGGCGTGCCAGGCGCGTGCCAGGCCGCGGTTGCTTTTGTGGGGGTTCTGCTCGATCGTGTAGTCAGCGCTCTGGGCTGCCGGCGGCCTCTGCAGGGGCGGGTCGGACGGCAGTTCCGGATGAGGTTTCGGCATGGCTTTGCGATGCGGGTTGGGCCGCCGCGCCGCCCGGCTTGCCGGCAGCGAACGGCCGCAAGTGGGCCAGGAACTGCTCGGAGGCGGCGCGCCACGAAAACCGTTCGGCATGGGCTCGGGCCGTGGCGCGGTCGATGCGCAGCGCTTCCAGGCAGGCTTCGCGCAGGTCTTCGTGCATCACGCCCGCGGGGCTGTCGCCCAGCACATCGATCGGGCCGGTGACCGGGTATGCCGCCACCGGCAGGCCGCTGGCCAGCGCTTCCAGCAGCACCAGTCCGAAGGTGTCGGTGCGGCTGGGGAACACGAAGACATCAGCCGAAGCATACACCCGAGCCAGTTCTGGCTGGCTCAGCACGCCCAGGTAGTTGGCGCCCGGATAGCGCGCGCGCAGCGCGGACAGCGCGGGGCCGTCGCCGACCACCCACTTGGAGCCGGGCAGGTCGAGCGCCAGGAAGGCCTCGACGTTCTTTTCCACCGCGACGCGGCCCACGTACAGGAAGATCGGGTGCGCCGTGTTGAGCACGTTGGCGCGCTGCGGCGTGAAGATGTCGAGATCGACGCCGCGCGTCCACAGCACGCCGTGGTCGATGCCGTGCTGGTGCAGGTCATCGAGCACCACCGGAGTCGGGGCCATCACCGACTGCGCCGGGCCGTGGAACCAGCGCAGGAAGCGGTAGGTCCAGGCCTGCGGGATGCCGAAGCGCGCCTGCACGTACTCCGGAAAACGCGTGTGGTAGGCCGTGGTGAAGGGCAGGCGCCGGCGCAGCGCGTGGCTTCGTGCAGCCAGGCCGAGCGGGCCTTCGGTGGCGATATGCAGGGCATCGGGGCCGAAGGCTTCGATGCGCCGCCGCACCCGCGCCGACGGCAACAGCGACAACCGGATCTCGGGATAGGTGGGGCACGGCACCGTGCGGAATTCCAGCGGCGTGATCATGTCGACCGTGTGGCCCAGTGCCTCCAGTTCGCGGCGCGTGGACTTGAGCGTGCGCACCACGCCGTTGACCTGCGGTTCCCAGGCATCGGTGACGATCAGGATCTTCATGCAGCCTCCTAGGGGGCGTTGGAAGGGCAATGCGGAATCAGGCTTGGCGGGCGGCCAGCATCAGCCCGCCACCGCGGCACGGCGCCGGCGACGGGTGGCCGGTTCGGGCGGATCCAGCAGCGTGGTCCAGTAGACGATCTTCAACTCGCCTTCCATGGTCTCGACCAGTGCCGACAGGCTTTCCACCCAGTCGCCGTCGTTGCAGTAGAGCTGGCCGTTGACTTCGCGGATCTCGGCCTTGTGGATGTGGCCGCAGACCACGCCATCGCAGCCGCGCCGGCGCGCTTCGTCGACCATCGCGGTCTCGAAGGCGCTGATGTAGTTCACCGCGTTCTTGACCTGGTGCTTCAGGAACTGCGACAGCGACCAGTACGGGAAGCCCAGACGCGCACGCAGCCGGTTGAAGTGCCGGTTCAGCGCCAGGATCATCGTGTACAGCGAGTCGCCCAGGTACGCCAGCCAGCGCGCATGCTGCACCACGCCGTCGAACAGGTCGCCATGCACCACCCACAGCCGGCGCCCGGTGGCGGTGACGTGGACCGCTTCTTCGCGCACGGTGATGTCGCCGAACGCCATGCCGTCGAACTGGCGCGCGGCCTCGTCGTGGTTGCCGGGCACGTAGATCACCTCGGTGCCCTTGCGCGCCTTGCGTAGCAGTTTCTGCACGACGTCGTTGTGGCTTTGCGGCCAGTACCAGCCGCGGCGCAGCTGCCAGCCGTCGATGATGTCGCCGACCAGGTAGAGCTGGTCGGATTCGTTGTGCTTGAGGAAGTCGAGCAGGTAGGTGGCCTGGCAGCCGGGTGTGCCCAGGTGGATGTCGGACAGCCAGATGGCGCGGTAGCGGTGGACCTTGTGCGGCTCAGGCGGATACGTTTGCGGCTGCTCGCGCAGCGGCGCGAGTGCGGCGGCATCAAGGCCCGGCGGCAGGAATGCGCTCAGCGGTGCCGCGGTGTCCCAGCCGCTGCCGGGGCTGCGGCGCAGCCGTTGCTTCAGTTGCGCGGCCTTCGACAGGTATCCGCGGGCGGATCGGAGTGCTTGCACCATGGCAGTCCCGGTAGCGGCGATGGCTGCATTCAGCCAGCGCGCGATGACGCCGCCGTGACGAAAACATGACTGACTTGTGAAGCGTGGGAAACCGTGGCGCAAGCGGGACAGCAGCGATGCCGTCGCCGCCGGCTAGCGTCCGCGTGCCGACAGCTCCCGCAGCGCATCCAGCACCGCCTGGATCGCCGCCGGATGCCGCAGCAGCGACACATGGCCGATGCCTGACAGCGCGATATGTCCGGCGCCGTCGATCCAGCCTGTGCAGGGCGGCCCGGCGATCGAGTCGTGCCAGCTGAACACCGAGATCATGCGGGCGCGCAGGCGCGGGCTTTCCGCGCTGGCAAGCGCGCGCAGCCAGGGGCTGCCGCAGCGCATCTGCGCGGCGTTGTGCCCGCCGCCGAAGCGCGCCAGCGCGCTGCCATGGTGCGGGGTGCCGAGGGTCACGATACCGGCGCAGATGTCTTCGTCGCCAGCCAGCTGCAGCGCCGCGCGTGCCACCAGCCCGCCCATGCTGTGGCACACCAGCAATGGCGCACGGCCGTAGGCTGCGGTCGTGCGCAGCATCGCGCCCAGCAGCGCATGCGCATAGTCGTCGATATCGCCAAAGACCGGCAGCAGGTCGATCCCTTCGCAGCGATAGCCAGCGGCCGCCAGCGCGGGCTGCATGTCGAGCCAGATCGCCTGCCCGCAGGCGTAGCCGTGGACCAGCAGCACCGGCGGCGAGTCGCGGCCGGGCAGGGCGTCGGCGGGCGGGGCAAAGGGCGCGCGGGCGCGGAATGGCTGCAGCCAGTCGAACATGCGCAGGACGGACCGGATCTCGTTCAGGTAGCAGCGCAGCGCTTCAGGCAAGCGCAGCGGGCGGCGTGTCGCGGCAAGTTCTTGCGGCGGCGCGGGCGGGCGGTGGCCTGGCGCCACCAACAGGCCGCGCCCGGTAAGGGCAAAGGCGATGGCGATGCCGGTTGCGAAGCCGCCGAGGATCACCGCCGCGCCGGCGGCGATCGCGCCCGGCCAGGGCCATCCCGCCAGCCGCACCAGGGCGGCGGCGATGCCAAGCGCCGCGGCCGCCTGCGCGGTCAGCGCCAGGCGGCGGATGCCGGCGGCGCCGAGCGTCATGCCTTGGGCGTGCGCAGGTCCGCGAGCCGCGTGCCGGCGAGGCGGTCGTGCAGGAACTGCCGGCGCGGGTCAAGCCAGGCCAGCAGGATCCAGACCAGCAGGCCAGCGCACAGCACGCCGACGAACGGGCCCTTGACCAGCCCCAGCCAGTGCCCGAGCGCCGCCGACGGCGGCAGCCATAGCCAGGCCAGCACATAGCGCAGCGCCGCCTGCGGCCAGCGCGGCGGTGCGCCGGTGGCGTTCTCGACGCGGATGCGCCAGGTCTGCATGGCCAGGGTCTGGCCGTTGCGCTGCCAGAACCAGGTGAAATACAGGCCCATCACCAGGAAGCTCCACAGCTGGATCGTCAGCGGACCGTCCACGCCGGCCTGCCGCAGCAGCGGACGCAGCAGCAGGTAGCAGGCCGTGGTGGCGCTCAGCACGCCGAACAGCAGTACGCCTTCGTACAGCATGCAGGCAATGCGGCGGCGCAGTGGCGGTGCCACGGGCGCCGGGGCTGCGGCGGGCTTGGGATCGAGGGTGGTGGCAGCGGGCATGTCAGGCTAAGAAGGGCGGCGCCAGCGAGCGCGGCGCGGGTCGCGCAAGACAGCCATTATGCCAAAGGGCATGCCGGCCACCATGCGGACCACCGACCGGGCGGGCGACTACTGGCGCGCCGTGCCTTCGGAGGCCGCTGCGGCCTCGGTAGCGGGTTCCGGGGCGGCCGGAGCCGTGCTGGCGGCGGCAGCAGGTGCGGTTGCAGCCGAGGCGCTGGCCGGGGTGGCTGCCGTGGCTGGCTGTGCGGCCGGAACGGATGCCGTTGCCGGCACTGCGGCCGCAGTCGCCGACGCTGCAGCCGCGGCAGAAGCGGCCTGGGTTTCGCTGGCCGGTTTGCCGGCCGCGCCGGCGGCCTTGGGCCCGTGCCGAACCGTGTGGCTGGTGCCGCCCGGCAGGCGCTTGGTGCTCGGCAGCGCGCTGACGGCGCCTGGCCGGCTGGGCACGCGCTCCGCGGCGGCCAGCTTCTTCTTCTGCTCTTCCGGGAGTTGCTGGTACTTGTCCCATGCCTCGGCCTTCTTATCGGCCGGCAGCGCGCGGGTGATCTGGTAGTTCTCGCGCGCCAGGCGCCGTTGCTGCGGCGTCATCTTGACCCATTCAGCCATGCGCTCCTGCAGCCGCGCCTGTTCCTCCGGGGAGAACTTCGGATAGCGCTCGGCGATGCGCAGCCACTTGCGGCGGTTCAGTTCGGGCAGGGTGTTCCACAGCGGCTGCAGCGGCGCCAGGATGCGCTGGTTGACCGGGCTCAGCTCGGACCACGCCGGGCGCACGCTGGCTGGCGCCGGTGCCGCGGATGCCGAAGTGGCGCCGGATGCTGCTTGCGCGTGCGCGGCCGCCGGCAGCAGCGACCAGCCAGTGGCGGTGCCGGCCACCGCCAGCAGCAGCGCGGCCAGCCGGCGGCGCAGGGCGTCGGGGCGGGACAGTGCGGGCGCCATGCTATTGCCCGTGTTTCAGGAAGACGTGGAAGCCCTCGTCGGCGTAGGCCGTGGGCGGCAGGTCGTCGAGCAGCATGGCCGCATCGACATCGGCCAGTTCTTCGACGCGCTTCTGCTGCTGCCAGTGATAGATGCCCATCAGGCCGGCGCCCAGCGCCACCAGCGTCCAGATCAGGCCCAGGCGGCGCAGCCAGGCACCGGCGCGGTGCAGCGGCGAGTCGTCCTCGTCGAACATCGGGACATGCGGTCCCGGCATGGCGAGTTGCCGCACCGGCACGGCCACTTCGGCCTTCTTGCGCGCGAGCGCGATCCGGCGCGCGGCGGCGAGCCGTTCGGCAATGTCGGCCGGCAAAGCCTCGGCACTGGCATCGAGTGCCGTGCGAATCTCATGGGCGAACCGGCGTTCGCGGATCTCTCTCTCGTTTATGCTCATAGTCGGACCCCCCGTGCGCGCAGGGCTTGCGCCAGAGTATGCGTGGCACGGGAACAGTGCGTCTTGACGCTGCCCTCGGAGCAGCCCATGGCGGCTGCGGTTTCGGCAACGTCCATATCTTCCCAGTAACGCATCAGGAATGCCTCGCGTTGACGCGCCGGCAGGCGCTGGATCTCCTGCTCGATGATCTGCATCACCTGCGCGCGCTCCACCTTGTCGGCGCTGCTTTCCGCCGATTCGGAGCCGGCCTGCGCCTCCAGCGTCTCCAGCAGGTCGTTGTCGTCGCCGCCGTCGCGGTCGTCGCGCAGGCTGGAGAACAGCGTGACCCAGGTGTTGCGCACCTTCTGGCGGCGGAACCAGTCATGGATGGTGTTCTGCAGGATGCGCTGGAACAGCGGCGGCAACTCGGCGGCGCCCTTGTCGCCGTATTTCTCGGCCAGCTTGATCATGGCGTCCTGCACGATATCCAGCGCCGCCTCGTCGTCGCGGACCGCGAACACGGCCTGCTTGAAGGCGCGGCGTTCAACGCTGGCGAGAAAATCGGTCAGTTCCTGGTCGGTGGCCATTCAGGCGGAGTGCGGCTTGGTGTGCAGCTTGTTGCGGCGTCGATTGCCCGGCCCTTGCGAATGTGCTGCGTGCGGCCCGTAGCACGCGCAAGGTGCTGCGATGCTAGCAAAAAAAACCGCGCATGTACCACTTTGTATTGGGTGAAATACATTGCGGAGCGGGAATCCGTCCTCCGCGCCTGCGTAAAACCCCGTAAAACAACCATAGACCGCGCTGGTGCATTGCAGTATCATCGACGGTTCACACGACATCAGTGGTTGTCTCATCCGGCCGCTTATGAGGCGGTCTTCCATGCAGACGCGCACCGCTTGAACCCGAGCCACAAGTTCGGCAGAGAGCATCCAAACAATTTTTTGCCGAAAATTGCAAAGGACTGAAATGAACATGCCCGGCGCGGAATTCTCCCACGCAGACAGCAATTCATCTGCCGCACCCGAAATGATCGGGGCGGAAATCCTCGTTCACGCACTTGCCGAAGAAGGCGTCGAGTACGTCTGGGGCTACCCCGGCGGCGCAGTGCTGTATATCTACGACGAGCTCCACAAGCAAAAGAAGTTCGAGCACATCCTGGTGCGCCACGAGCAGGCCGCGGTCCATGCCGCAGACGGCTATGCACGGGCAACCGGCAAGGTGGGCGTTGCCCTGGTGACCTCGGGTCCCGGCGTGACCAATGCCGTCACGGGCATTGCCACCGCGTACCTCGACTCGATCCCGATGGTGGTGATCACCGGCAACGTGCCGACCCACGCCATTGGCCAGGACGCCTTTCAGGAGTGCGACACCGTCGGCATCACCCGCCCGATCGTCAAGCACAATTTCCTGGTAAAGGACGTGCGCGACCTCGCCGCGACCATCAAGAAGGCGTTCTTCATTGCCTCGACCGGCCGTCCGGGCCCGGTGGTGGTGGACATCCCCAAGGATGTCTCGCGCAATGCCTGCAAGTACGAGTACCCCAAGTCGATCGACATGCGCTCGTACAACCCGGTGAACAAGGGTCACTCTGGCCAGATCCGCAAGGCGGTGGCACTGCTGCAGAACGCCGAGCGCCCGTACATCTACAGCGGCGGCGGCGTGGTGCTGGCCAATGCCAGCGATGAGCTGCGCCAGCTGGCCGCGATGACCGGCCACCCGGTGACCAACACGCTGATGGGCCTGGGCGCGTTCCCCGGCACCCACAAGCAGTTCGTCGGCATGCTCGGCATGCACGGCACGTATGAAGCCAACATGGCCATGCAGAACTGCGACGTGCTGATCGCCATCGGTGCCCGCTTCGACGATCGCGTGATCGGCAACCCGTCGCATTTCACCTCGCAGGCGCGCAAGATCATCCATATCGATATCGACCCGTCGTCGATCTCGAAGCGCGTCAAGGTCGATATCCCCATCGTCGGCAACGTCAAGGACGTGCTGCAGGAACTGATCGCCCAGCTCAAGGCCAGCGAGGTCAAGCCCAAGCGCGAAGCCCTGGCCAAGTGGTGGGAGCAGATCGAGCAATGGCGTTCGGTGGACTGCCTGAAGTACGACCGCAGCTCCGAGATCATCAAGCCGCAGTACGTGGTGGAAAAGATCTGGGAACTGACCCACGGCGACGCCTTTATCTGCTCCGACGTCGGCCAGCACCAGATGTGGGCCGCGCAGTTCTACAAGTTCAACGAGCCGCGCCGCTGGATCAACTCCGGCGGCCTGGGCACGATGGGCGTGGGCCTGCCGTACGCAATGGGCATCAAGAAGGCATTCCCGGAGAAGGAAGTCGTCACCATCACCGGCGAAGGCTCGATCCAGATGTGCATCCAGGAACTGTCGACCTGCCTGCAGTACGACACCCCGGTGAAGATCTGCTCGCTCAACAACGGCTACCTCGGCATGGTGCGCCAATGGCAGGAGATCGAGTACGACAACCGCTACTCGCACTCCTACATGGACGCGCTGCCCGATTTCGTCAAGCTGGCCGAGGCCTACGGGCATATCGGCATGCGCGTCGAGAAGACGTCCGACGTCGAGCCGGCGCTGCGCGAGGCGTTCCGCCTGAAGGACCGTACCGTGTTCCTGGACTTCCAGACCGATCCCACCGAAAACGTCTGGCCGATGGTCCAGGCGGGCAAGGGCATTTCCGAAATGCTGCTCGGCGCGGAGGACCTGTAATGCGACACATCATTTCGGTCCTGCTGGAAAACGAAGCCGGTGCGCTGTCGCGCGTGGTGGGCCTGTTCTCGGCCCGCGGGTACAACATCGAAACGCTGACCGTGGCGCCGACCGAGGACGCCTCGCTGTCGCGCATGACCATCGTCACCACCGGTTCGGATGACGTGATCGAGCAGATCACCAAGCACCTGAACCGGCTGGTGGAAGTGGTCAAGGTGGTCGACCTGACCGAGGGCGCGCACATCGAGCGCGAGTTGATGCTCGTCAAGGTGCGCGCGGTCGGCAAGGAGCGCGAGGAAATGAAGCGCACTGCCGACATCTTCCGCGGCCGCATCATCGATGTCACCGAGAAGACCTACACCATCGAGCTGACCGGCAACGGCGTGAAGCTCGATGCGTTCCTGGACGCAATCGACCGTACCGCCATCCTGGAGACCGTCCGTACCGGCGGTTCGGGCATCGGCCGCGGCGAGCGCATCCTGAAGGTCTGATTCACAGCCGCCCGCACAGCCAGCTGAACAGGTTCAAGCAGTATCCCCCGGGCGGCGCGATCCGTGCGCACACAATGCGCACGAGGACGCCGCCCCCCTCATATAAAAGACAGAGATTGAAGGATTTATCATGAAAGTGTTTTACGACAAGGACGCCGACCTCTCGCTGATCAAGGGCAAGAACGTCACCATCATCGGTTACGGCTCGCAGGGCCACGCCCACGCGCTGAACCTGAAGGATTCGGGCGTCAACGTGACGGTCGGCCTGCGCAAGAGCGGCGCGTCGTGGAACAAGGCCGCCAACGCCGGCCTGCAAGTCAAGGAAGTGGCCGAGGCCGTCAAGGGCGCGGACGTGGTCATGATCCTGCTGCCGGACGAGCAGATCGCCGACGTGTACAAGAACGAAGTGCACGACAACATCAAGGAAGGCGCAGCGCTGGCCTTCGCCCACGGTTTCAACGTGCACTACGGTGCCGTGATCCCGCGCGCCGACCTGGACGTGATCATGATTGCGCCGAAGGCCCCGGGCCACACCGTTCGCGCCACGTACACGCAAGGTGGCGGCGTGCCGCACCTGATCGCCGTGCACCAGAACAAGTCCGGTGCTGCCCGTGACATCGCCCTGTCGTACGCCACCGCCAACGGCGGCGGCCGTGCAGGCATCATCGAGACCAACTTCCGCGAAGAAACCGAAACCGACCTGTTCGGCGAACAGGCCGTGCTGTGCGGCGGTACCGTCGAGCTGATCAAGGCTGGTTTCGAAACCCTGGTGGAAGCCGGCTACGCGCCGGAAATGGCCTACTTCGAGTGCCTGCACGAACTGAAGCTGATCGTCGACTTGATCTACGAAGGCGGCATCGCCAACATGAACTACTCGATCTCCAACAACGCGGAATATGGTGAGTACGTCACGGGTCCGCGCGTGGTGACCGAAGAGACCAAGAAGGCGATGAAGCAGTGCCTGAAGGACATCCAGACCGGTGAGTACGCCAAGAGCTTCCTGCTGGAGAACAAGGCCGGTGCCCCGACGCTGATTTCGCGCCGCCGCCTGAACGCCGAGCACGAGATCGAAGTGGTGGGCGAGAAGCTGCGCGCAATGATGCCGTGGATCGCCAAGAACAAGATGGTCGACCAGTCGAAGAACTAAGCAGCATCGCTGTCTGATGGCCCGCGCCGCACGGCGGCGGGCCTGGGCCGTTCAGCGTTCCGCGCCATGCCCTTCTATCATCGAAAGGGGATACGCGGGAACCTGGACGGCTTTTTGTTATCCTTGTCGAACTTTTCAGGCAAGGCGTGCCGGATGCGTCGCTCGCGACGACGGGCCGGCTGGCACCGTCCCGGCGCACATGGCTGCCGCCGCGACGTCGTGGCCTTGGTGTTGATTCCATCGAAACTCGTACTGCATGAACTATCCTCATCCGCTGATCGCCCGTGAAGGCTGGCCGTTCCTGGCCGGCGCCTTTGTCATCTCGCTGCTGGTGCACGCCAGCGCGGGCTTCTGGTGGGCGCTGCCGCTGTGGATCATCACGGTGTTCGTGCTGCAGTTCTTCCGCGACCCGCCGCGCCCGATTCCCTCGGCGCCCAATGCGGTGCTGGCGCCCGCGGACGGCCGCATCGTCGTGGTCGAGAAGACGCAGGATCCGTATGCCAACCGCGAGGCGCTGAAGATCAGCGTCTTCATGAACGTCTTCAACGTGCATTCGAACCGCGTTTCGGTCGACGGCGCGGTGGAGAAGGTCGAATATTTTCCGGGCAAGTTCGTCAACGCGGACCTGGACAAGGCCTCGGTCGAGAACGAGCGCAACGCCGTGGTCATCCGCCGCGCGGCCGATGGCCAGGTGGTGACGCTGGTGCAGGTGGCCGGCCTGGTGGCGCGCCGTATCCTCTGCTACACCAAGGTGGGCGACAAGCTCGCGCGCGGCCAGCGCTACGGTTTCATCCGCTTTGGTTCGCGCGTGGACGTGTACCTGCCGCTCGACGCGCGTCCGCGCGTGACCATTGGCGAGAAGGTGTCGGCGTCGTCGACCATCCTCGCCGAACTCGACGTGAAGTGAGCGAAGGCCTGACCAGCGCGACAGGACGACAAGACAGGAGGACTGCGATGGTTGCCTTCCATCGACGTAACAAGCGGGGCAGCAGCGGCAACGTGACGCACCTGCGGCCGTTCCGCCACAACCAGCTGCGCGGTGCCGAGGACTATGACGACGATGCCGCGGACGACCACGACATCGCCTACGAACGCCAGCGGCCGCGCCGCCGCGGCATCTACCTGCTGCCCAACGCGTTCACCACCGCGGCATTGTTCGCCGGCTTCTTCGCCATCGTGCAGGCGATGAACATGCGCTTCGACGTGGCCGCCATCGCGATCTTCGCGGCCATGGTGCTCGATGGCATGGACGGGCGCGTGGCGCGCATCACCAATACGCAGAGCGCGTTCGGCGAGCAGTATGACTCGCTGTCGGACATGACCTCGTTCGGCGTCGCGCCGGCGCTGGTGATGTATGAATGGATCCTGCATGACCTCGGCAAGTGGGGCTGGATAGCGGCCTTTGTCTATTGCACCTGCGCGGCGCTGCGGCTGGCGCGCTTCAACGCCAATATCGGCGTGGTCGACAAGCGCTTCTTCCAGGGTTTGCCCAGCCCGGCTGCCGCGGCATTGGTCGCCGGCTTTGTCTGGCTGGTGATCGACAACAAGCTGCCGGTCAAGGAGCTGTGGATGCCGTGGGTGGCGTTCGGCATCACGCTGTATGCGGGGCTGTCGATGGTGTCCAACGCGCCGTTCTACAGCGGCAAGGCGCTGGATGTGCGCTACCGCGTGCCGTTCGGCATGATGGTGCTGGTCCTGGTGCTGTTCGTGGTGGTGTCGACCGATCCGCCGGTGGCGCTATTCGGGCTGTTCGTCGCCTACGCGATCTCGGGCTACGTGCTGTGGGGCTGGCGTGCCATTCATGGGCAGCCGGGCGGGGTCCGCAAGGTGCGCGAAAGCGGCAACGGCGGCAACGGAAACGGCGGCAACGCTTGAAGGTTGCAGGCAGGGAAGGGCGCTACGGCGCCCTTCGTGCTTTCCCGGTTTCACAATTGTTTTCACGCCGCGGCCACCGGGCCGTGGCACTCTGCAGTGTTTTCCACTTACCGTCAGGAGGATGTCATGGGCATGTTCGACTTCATCAAGGAAGCGGGGGAAAAGCTGTTCGGCACCGGCGAGGCCAAGGCGGCGCAGCAGGCCGCGGCGGCGGATGCATCGGCCGAGAAGGTCGATGCCGCCAACCGTGCCGCGGGCGATGCGATCGAGGCGTACATCAAGAAGATGGGGCTCGATGCCACCGGTCTGATGGTGCAGGTGGATGGCTCGCAGGGCCTGGTGACGGTGTTCGGCGTGGCGCCGGACCAGGCCACGCGCGAGAAGATCATCCTTTGCGCCGGCAACGTCGAAGGCGTGGACAAGGTCGAGGACAAGATGTCGGTCAACGTCGAATCGACCGAATCGCAATGGCATACCGTGGTCAAGGGCGACACGCTGTGGGCCATCGCGCAGGCCGCCTACGGCAACGGCGCCGAGTACAACAGGATCTTCGAAGCCAACAAGCCGATGCTGTCGCATCCGGACAAGATCTACCCGGGCCAGAAGTTGCGCATCCCGCCCAAGGGCTGAAAGGCGCGGCGGCAAGCGGGCGCGTTGGGCAAAACCCTGTATTGCACCTGCGCGCCAAACCAGCTATAGTCGCTCCCATGATTTCGCGCCAAGTCCTACTCGCCCGCACCACCCTAGGTGGCCTACTAGGCCATCAGGTCGGGACGCGCGCGCGCTGAGGACAACGCTACCCTTAGCGCGGAATCCGTAAGGAACACCAACGCCCCGGCCTGCTCGTGCACGCCGGGGCGTTTTGCATTCCACAGCCGTGGAGCGCGGAACAGGCGGTAAGCCCCGGACACGGCAGGCCCGGGACAGCACACCAGAAGCTACTCAGGAGCTCCACAAAATGTCTGACAAACTCATCATTTTCGACACCACCTTGCGTGACGGCGAGCAGTCGCCCGGCGCTTCCATGACCCGCGAGGAAAAGATCCGCATCGCGCGCCAGCTGGAACGCCTGAGGGTCGATGTGATCGAGGCCGGCTTTGCGGCCAGCTCCAATGGCGACTTCGAAGCCATCCGCGCGATCGCCCAGGTGGTGAAGGACTCGACCATCTGCTCGCTGGCCCGCGCCAACGACAAGGACATCGCCCGCGCGGCCGAGGCGCTCAAGCCCGCCAACTCGTTCCGCATCCACACCTTCATCGCTACGTCCGCGCTGCACATGGAGAAGAAGCTGCGCATGACGCCGGACCAGGTGTACGAGCAGGCCCGCCTGGCAGTGCGCTTTGCGCGCCAGTTCACCGACGATATCGAGTTCTCGCCCGAAGACGGCAGCCGCTCGGACATGGACTTCCTGTGCCGCGTGCTCGAAGGCGTGATCGCAGAGGGCGCGACCACCATCAACCTCCCGGACACTGTCGGCTATGCCGTGCCGGAAGGCTACGCGGAGCTGATCCGCTCGGTGCGCGAGCGCATTCCGAATTCGGACAAGGCGATCTGGTCGGTGCACTGCCATAACGACCTCGGCATGGCTGTGGCCAACTCGCTGGCCGCGGTCAAGCTGGGCGGCGCGCGCCAGGTCGAGTGCACCATCAACGGCCTGGGCGAACGCGCTGGCAACACCAGCCTGGAAGAGGTGGTGATGGCGGTGAAGACCCGCCGCGACTACTTCAACATGGACGTCGGCGTGGACACCACGCAGATCGTGCCGGCCTCCAAGCTGGTATCGCAGATCACCGGTTTCGTGGTGCAGCCGAACAAGGCTGTGGTCGGCGCCAACGCCTTTGCGCATGCCTCGGGCATCCACCAGGATGGCGTGCTCAAGGCGCGCGACACCTACGAGATCATGCGCGCGGAGGACGTGGGCTGGACCGCCAACAAGATCGTGCTGGGCAAGCTGTCGGGCCGCAATGCCTTCAAGCAGCGCCTGCAGGAGCTCGGCATCGAGCTCGACAGCGAGAGCGAAGTCAACGCCGCCTTCACCCGCTTCAAGGAGCTGGCCGACCAGAAGGCCGAGATCTTCGATGAAGACATCATGGCGATCGTCTCGAACGAGGCGCAGCATGACGCGAACGAGCACTTCCGCTTCATTTCGCTGTCGCAGCGTTCCGAGACCGGCGAGCGCCCGCATGCACGCGTGGTGTTCAGCATGGACGGCCAGGAGCAGAGCGGCGAAGGCGAGGGCAACGGCCCCGTGGACGCCACGCTGCATGCGATCGAGTCGCGCGTGTCCAGCGGCGCCGAGATGGTGCTGTACTCGGTGAACGCGATCACCGGCGGTACCGAGGCTCAGGGCGAAGTGACCGTGCGCCTGTCCAAGGCCGGCCGCATCGTCAACGGCGTGGGCACCGACCCGGATATCGTCGCCGCATCGGCCAAGGCCTACCTGGCCGCGCTGAACAAGCTGCACGACAAGGCCGTGCAGAAGATCAACCCGCAGATCTGACCAAGGCTTCTGCGTTAGGCGGCGGATGGCTTACCCGGCCTGAGCGTACGGACCAAGCCCGCCATTCCCGACCCGGGGATGGCGGGCTTTTTCATGTGCGCCTACCATCGGCGGAATCTTTCATCGGGGTCGTAGAGCGGGTCGGGCGTGATCTGGGTCCGGCGCAGCACGCCGGCATCGTCGAAATAGAAGTGGAACAGCGACGGCCATACGTCTTCATGGCGGAAGCGGTAGGACCAGACCTCATTGCGCATCCGCGGAAAATACTCGACCGGCAGCCGCGTCACGCCGAAGTGCTCGGCGACGTCCTCCCGGGTCCAGGTGCCGACCTGCGCCTTATACAGCTCCAGCGTCGACAGCATGTTGCGGAAGCTCGTGAGGTTGCCGTTGCGGTCGAATTCGGCACCATAGGCGTACTGGCCCATCGGCTGCTGGGAATAGATCCAGCGCGAGGTGCCGTCGGGCAAGTTGTAGATGTCCGTGGGCGGCCCGAACCTCGCCTGGACCGCAGCCTTGGGTTGGCCGACCAGCTTGGTGCCTTCCTGGACCGGCATCAGCGTGGTGCAGGCACAGAGCAGGGCTGCGGCAAGCGCCAGGGTGAGCCGGCGGGCACCGCCGGCAATTGCAGGGTTCATGACGGCCTCGGTCAATGCTTTGCTGATATCGAGAGTGTAGTCCCACGCCTGCCATTGTGTGGCCTTGGCGCTGCTTTCTGCCGCTTCTTCGCGCAATATGATGGGATCCGCGCCAAATCCCGGCGGAGGCGGTGCACGCGGGCGTCATTTGCACCGGACCGGCGTGCTGCCGTACCATCCACCGCTTTCCGGGAGAGACTATGCAGGGTGTGGCGCGGTTGCGAGGTTGGCTGGGCGGCTTGTTGTTGGCAGTGGCAGCGGGCGCGTCCGCTCAGGAGCCGATCCGCCTGGGGATGATCGACGGACTTTCCGGCCCGTTCGCCAACGCGGGCGAGGCCGTGGCGCGCAACCTGCGCCTGGCGATCGAACGCGTCAATGCCCGCGGCGGCGTCAAGACCGCCGAGGGCGCGCGAACCTTCGAGCTGGTGACGTTCGACAGCAAGGGCAATGTCGATGAGAGCCTGATCCAGTTCCGCGCCCTGACCGACCGGCGCATTCCCTTCGTCCTGCAGGGCAACAGTTCGGCCGTGGCCGGGGCACTGGTCTCTGCCATCAACCGGCACAATGCGCGCCAGCCCGATGCGCGCGTGCTGTTCCTGAACTATTCGGCGGTCGATCCCAGCCTGACCAACGAGAACTGCAGCTTCTGGCATTTCCGTTTCGACGCCAGCGCCGACATGCGCATGCAGGCGCTGACCGAGGTGATCAGGCAGGACCAGTCCGTGCGCAAGGTCTATCTGATCGACCAGGACTACAGCTTCGGCCATCAGGTGGCGCGTTCGGCGCGCGAGATGCTGGCCGCGCGCCGCCCGGACATCCAGATTGTCGGCGACGAATTCCATCCTATCGGCAAGATCAAGGATTTTGCCCCCTATATCGCCAAGATCAAGGCGAGCGGCGCCGATGCGGTCATCACCGGCAACTGGGGCAACGACCTGACCCTGATGGTCAAGGCGGCACGCGAGGGCGGGCTGCAGGCCAAGTTCTACACGTTCTACGGCAACGGCCTGGGCGCCCCGGCGGCAATGGGCGATGCTGGCGTTGGCCGCGTGCTGGCCGTGGCCGAATGGCACCCGAACGTGGGCGGCGCTGCCTCGGATGCGTTTTACCAGCAGTTCCGGGCGCGTTACCCCGAGCCGAAGGACGATTACGTGCATCTGCGCATGCAGATGATGGTGGAAATGCTGGCACGCGCCATCGAGAAGGCGGGCACCACCGACGCGGTCAGGGTGGCGCGGACGCTGGAGAATATGCGCTACGTCAACGACTTCCATGAAGCTACAATCCGCGCGGAGGACCACCAGGTACTGCAGCCGCTCTATGTGTCCGTGATGGACAAGCAGGGCGGTGCGGTGCGGTTCGACAACGAGGGCTCGGGCTACGGCTTCCGCACCGTGCGCAAGCTGAAGGCGGCGCAGACCACGCTGCCGACCACGTGCCGGATGGAGCGTCCTTGATAGAGCGCCCCTGAGCGCCGGAAGGCCGCGCGGGAGTTCCGATTCTCCTCGCGCGCCTTTTCGGCTATAATGCGCGGCTGTCGTCGCCTGGCTCCTGGCCGGATGGCGGCAAATCCGTGACACGACGCATGCGGCGCATCCCGCGCTGTGGCGGTCGCAAGTGAAAGGAAATCATCATGGCAGTCGCCGATATCAACAAGTCCGAAGTCATCAAGCAGTTCGCCCGTGGCGCCAACGACACCGGCAGCCCCGAAGTGCAAGTGGCCCTGCTGACCACCCGCATCAACGAACTGACCCCGCACTTCAAGGCCAACATGAAGGATCACCACAGCCGCCGCGGCCTGCTGCGCATGGTGAGCCGCCGCCGCCGCCTGCTGGACTACCTCAAGTCCAACGATGCCGACCGCTACCGCGCCCTGATCGAAAAGCTGGGCCTGCGCAAGTAAGCTCGCGCAAGAGGTTGCGTACGATGGCAGCGCGATTCCTGGGTTTGCACGGTTTCGCGTGAGGCCTGGATGCCTGCTTCAGCATTGCTGGGGCAGGCATTTTGCATTTCTGGCCGGGCGATTCCGCGCCGGCCGGTAATGCTGCAGATTGTTGGAGTGATTTTCGCTTCACTGCTTTCGGCGAGGATCTGGATTCGCCGGAACCCCGTTGCGGCAAGGCGCGCAACGGAGTAAGTTGTTCTTTTTTCTGGGTTTAGTATCCGGATCGGCCAAGGAAACAGGGCTTTGTGTCATTCCAGCGCGGCATCGGCAACAGTGCCGCGCTGGAATGGCATAGCACTTCCCTGCGACCGCAGCTGCCTCCGGCAGTTAGCCTGCGGCTGAGAACGCAGGCGTGGCACGCTGCGCAACGATTGCGGCGTGCACGCAAGACAAGGAATGCACATGTCCATGTTCAACAAGGTCGTCAAGGAATTCCAGTGGGGCCAGCACAAGGTCCGCATGGAAACCGGCGAAATCGCCCGCCAGGCCGGCGGCGCCGTGCTGGTCGATGTGGAAGACACCGTGGTGCTGGCGACCGTGGTCGCCGCCAAGAACCCGAAGCCGGGCCAGGACTTCTTCCCGCTGACCGTCGACTACATCGAGAAGACCTACGCGGCCGGCAAGATCCCCGGCGGCTTCTTCAAGCGTGAAGGCCGTCCGTCGGAAAACGAGACCCTGACCTCGCGCCTGATCGATCGTCCGCTGCGCCCGCTGTTCCCGGAAAGCTTCTACAACGAAGTGCAGGTGGTGGTGCACGTGGTGTCGCTGAACCCGGAAGTGCCGGCTGACATCCCCGCGCTGATCGGCGCGTCGGCCGCGCTGGCCGTGTCGGGCATCCCGTTCAGCGGCCCGGTGGGCGCCGCGCGCGTTGGCTACAAGGACGGCCAGTACCTGCTGAACCCGACCCGCTCGCAGATCGCCACCTCGGACCTGGACCTGGTGGTCGCCGGCACCGAGCGCGCCGTGCTGATGGTGGAATCGGAAGCCAACCAGCTGTCGGAAGACGTGATGCTGGGCGCCGTGGTCTATGGCCACGAGCAGATGCAGACCGCCATCAACGCCATCCATGAACTGGTGCGCGAAGGCGGCAAGCCCGAGTGGGACTGGACCCCGGCCTCAAAGAACGAGCCGCTGATCGCCAAGGTCACCGAAGTCGCGCTGCCGCTGCTGCAGGAAGCCTACCAGCTGCGCCAGAAGTCGGCCCGCAGCCAGAAGCTGAAGGAAGTGTCGGCCAACGTGGCCGCCGCGCTGGCGGAAGCGGGCGTGGAAGCCGACAAGGTGGAAGTCGGCAACATCATGTTCGACCTGGAAGCCAAGATCGTCCGCGGCCAGATCCTGAACGGCGAGCCGCGCATCGACGGCCGCGACACCCGCACCGTGCGCCCGATCGAGATCCGTTCGTCGGTGCTGCCGCGCGCGCACGGCTCGGCGCTGTTCACCCGCGGCGAGACGCAGGCGCTGGTGGTGGCCACGCTGGGCACCAAGAGCGACGAGCAGATCATCGACGCGCTGGCCGGCGAGTACCGCGACCGCTTCATGCTCCACTACAACATGCCCCCGTTCGCCACCGGTGAAACCGGCCGCGTGGGCAGCCCGAAGCGCCGCGAAATCGGCCATGGCCGCCTGGCCAAGCGCGCACTGATCCCGGTGCTGCCGAAGGACGATGAATTCGCCTACACCATCCGCCTGGTTTCGGAGATCACCGAATCCAACGGCTCGTCGTCGATGGCTTCGGTCTGCGGCGGCTGCCTGGCGCTGATGGATGCCGGCGTTCCGGTCAAGGCGCACGTGGCCGGCGTGGCCATGGGCCTGATCCTGGAAGGCAACAAGTTTGCCGTGCTGACCGACATCCTGGGCGATGAAGATCACCTGGGCGACATGGACTTCAAGGTGGCGGGTACCGACAACGGCATCACCGCGCTGCAGATGGACATCAAGGTCCAGGGCATCACCAAGGAGATCATGCAGGTTGCGCTGGCGCAGGCCAAGGAAGGCCGCCTGCACATCCTGTCGAACATGCAGGAAGCCATGGGCCACGCCCGCACCGAGCTGTCGGAGCATGCCCCGCGCATGATCACCATGAAGATCCATCCGGACAAGATCCGCGAAGTGATCGGCAAGGGCGGCTCGACCATCCAGGCGCTGACCAAGGAAACCGGCACCACCATCGACATCCAGGAAGACGGCACCATCACCATCGCCTCGACCTCGACCGAAGGCATGGCCGAAGCCAAGCGCCGCATCGAGGGCATCACCGCGGAAGCCGAAGTGGGCAAGATCTACAACGGCACCGTGCTGAAGCTGCTGGACTTCGGCGCCATCGTCAACATCCTGCCGGGCAAGGATGGCCTGCTGCACATCTCGGAAATCGTCAACGAGCGTGTGAAGGACATCAAGGACTGGCTGAAGGAAGGCCAGCAGGTCCGCGTCAAGCTGATCCAGGCCGACGAGAAGGGCCGCCTGCGCCTGTCGCTGAAGGCAGCGCTTGCCGAAGAGGGCGGCAGCATCAGCCCGATCAACGCTGGCGAAGGCGCTGCCCCGGCGGCACCGGCCGGCGGCTCGGAGCAGCAGCAGTAAGCGGGGCAGTCGCTGTCCCAACGGTGCCGCCGTAAGGCGGTGCCGCGGAAAAAACGGCCGGGCGATGCCCGGCCGTTTTTTTGTTTACACTGCGGCAACCCATCGAGCAAAGCCTCACACCGAGCAAAGACAAGGAGCAAAGAAGCATGCAAGCCATCGAGATCCGCGAATACGGCGCCCCCGAAGTCCTCCAGCTGACCGAGCGGCCCGATCCCGTGCCCGCCGCAGGCGAGGTGCTGATCCGCGTGGCGGCAGCCGGCGTGAACCGCCCGGACGTGTTCCAGCGCACCGGCAACTATCCGGTGCCGCCGGGTGCGTCGGACCTGCCTGGCCTCGAAGTGGCAGGCGTGGTGGTCGGCGGCGACCTGTCGCATGCCGACAACCGCTTCGGCTTGAAGGTTGGCGATCGCGTCTGCGCGCTGGTGCAGGGCGGCGGCTACGCGCAGCTTTGCACCGCGCCGCTGGCGCAGGTATTGCCGGCGCCTGACGGTCTCAGCGATATCGAAGCCGCCGCGCTGCCGGAAACCTTTTTCACGGTGTGGAGCAATGTATTCGACCGCGGTTACCTGGGCCAGGGCCCGCGCGGCAAGGACGAAACGCTGCTGATCCAGGGCGGCTCCAGCGGCATTGGCACCACCGCGATCCAGATTGCGAAGGCGCTGGGCTTCACGGTGTTCGTCACCGCCGGCACCGATGAAAAGTGCAAGGCGTGCGAGGACCTGGGCGCCGATCGCGCGATCAACTACAAGACGCAGGACTTCGTTGCCGAGGTAGCCGCGCTGACCGGCGGCAAGGGCGTCGACGTGATCCTCGACATGGTCGCCGGCCCGTACCTGGCGCGCGAGCTGAAGTGCATCGCCGACGATGGCCGCATCGTCATCATCGCGCTGCTGGGTGGCGCCAAGGCCGAGATCCCGCTGGGCGATATCCTGCGCCGCCGCATCACCGTGACCGGCTCGACGCTGCGACCGCGTCCGGCGTCGTTCAAGGGCAAGATTGCCGCGGCGCTGCACGAGCAGGTGTGGCCGCTGCTGGCTGCGGGCAAGATCAAGCCGGTGATCCACCAGGTCTTCCCCGCCGCGCAGGCCGCCGACGCGCACCGCCTGATGGAGTCGAGCGAGCATATCGGCAAGATCGTGCTGACCTGGTGATGCCATACGCCGTGTGCCGGCGCTGAATCCACGCGACAGAATACCGCCGCCCGCCGTTGTCGGGCGGCGGTAGCGTCCCGCCCCTGCCACACGCTACAATAGCGGGTTTGATTTGGGAGGGGCACCTCGTGAGACAAAAGCTCGTCATCGGCAACTGGAAGATGCATGGCAGCCTGGCTGCAAACGCGGCGCTGCTGGAGGAAATCAAGGCCGGCGTGGCGCGTGCGTCGCTGGCGGTGTGCGCACCGTTCCCCTATCTTGCACAATGCCAGGCGGTGCTGAACGGCTCGCAAGTGGCCTGGGGTGCACAGGATGTCTCGGCGGAGGCGCGCGGCGCTTTTACCGGCGAGGTGGCTGCATCGATGTTGGGTGAGTTCGGCTGCACTTATGCGCTGGTTGGCCACTCGGAGCGTCGCACCTACCATGGCGAAACCGACCAGGCCGTCGCCGCCAAGGCGCTGCGCGCGCTGGAATTCGGCATCGTCCCGGTGGTCTGCGTCGGCGAAACGCTGGCCGAGCGCGAGGCAGGCCAGACCGAGGCCGTTGTCGGCCGCCAGCTGCAGGCAGTGCTGGACGCGCTGTCGGTGGAGCAGCTGAGCCGCGTGGTGCTGGCCTACGAGCCGGTCTGGGCGATCGGCACCGGCAAGACCGCGACCAGCGCCCAGGCGCAAGCCGTGCATGCTTTCCTGCGCGGCAAGGTGGCGGCCCGCGACGCCGGCGTGGCCGGGCGCATGGCCATCCTGTACGGCGGCAGCGTCAAGCCGGACAACGCGGCCGAACTGTTTTCCATGGCCGATATCGACGGGGGGCTGATTGGCGGCGCCTCGCTGAAATCGGAAGATTTTCTCGCGATCGGCAACGCCTGAATGCCGGCCGTTCCGGATCGTTTCGATGGTTTCGATCAGGAAGTAACCAGGCAAGTAACGCTTATTTAAATCAAATGGCAATCTTCAAGACTTTGTTGGTGGTGTTGCAGGTGCTGTCGGCCCTGGGCGTGATTGGCCTGGTGCTGATCCAGCATGGCAAGGGCGCCGATGTGGGCGCGGCATTCGGCTCGGGCGCCTCGGGCAGCCTGTTCGGTGCCACCGGCTCGGCAAACTTCCTGTCGCGCACCACCGCCGTGCTGGCCACGCTGTTCTTCGTGTCCACGCTGGCGTTGACGTTGCTGGGCAACTACAAGCCCGCTGCATCGCTGGGCGTGATGGGCGCCGCTCCGGCCTCGGCACCGGCCACGGCAGGCGCATCGGCACCGGCCGCAGCCCCGGCCGCCGCGGCCGGCGCTTCGGCGCCCGCAGGCCCCGCTGTACCGAAATAATCCGATTGCCTTGCGGCGGATTCCTGAGTTTTTTTGCAGTTGTGCGTTGAACAAAGCAAGAAATTTAGGTTAGAATGCAAGGCTTGAAACGATTCCCCAGCGATGGGTCTTGAGCGAAGGCGGAACGCCCCGGCGAGAGTCCCGAAGGGCCTGAAAACCCGGCGCCAGGCAATATTGTTTCTCCCCCAGCCGACGTGGTGAAATTGGTAGACACGCTATCTTGAGGGGGTAGTGGCGAAAGCTGTGCGAGTTCGAGTCTCGCCGTCGGCACCAAACAACTTGATCGGAGTCCCTGGCCGGGCAATGCACCCGAGCGTGGGGCTCCGGCAGTCCGCAAGGCGGCGCGCCATGATTCTCGTGGCTTAGCGCCTGGGGTGGGCAACAGGACGCCGCTTCAGCTGGTGCTGTTGACAACATTCCAGATAAGGCTGGCCGTACCTTGAATCTCGAAGCCTACTTCCCCGTTCTCATCTTCATCATCTTCGGTGTCGTGCTCGGCGTGGCACTGATGTCGATTGGCCGGATCCTTGGTCCGAACAAGCCCGATCCCGCGAAGCTGTCGCCATACGAGTGCGGCTTCGAAGCGTTCGAGGATGCGCGCATGAAGTTCGACGTGCGCTACTACCTCATCGCCATCCTTTTTATCCTGTTCGATCTCGAAACCGCCTTCCTGTTTCCCTGGGGTGTTGCCCTGAGGGATATCGGCTGGCCGGGTTTCATCGCCATGGGCGTGTTTCTGCTGGAATTCATCGTGGGCTTCGTCTACATCTGGAAAAAGGGCGCGCTCGATTGGGAGTGATGTGAAATGGCAATCGAAGGCGTTCTCAACGAAGGCTTTGTCACGACTACCGCTGACAAGCTGATCAATTGGACCCGCACCGGGTCGCTGTGGCCGATGACTTTCGGCCTGGCCTGCTGTGCCGTGGAAATGATGCATGCCGGCGCCGCGCGCTACGATCTGGACCGCTTCGGCGTGGTGTTCCGCCCGTCGCCGCGCCAGTCGGACGTGATGATCGTGGCTGGCACGCTGTGCAACAAGATGGCCCCCGCGCTGCGCAAGGTCTACGACCAGATGGCCGAACCGCGCTGGGTGATCTCGATGGGCTCGTGCGCCAACGGCGGTGGCTACTACCACTATTCGTACTCGGTGGTGCGTGGCTGCGACCGCATCGTGCCGGTGGATATCTACGTGCCGGGCTGCCCGCCGACGGCCGAGGCGCTGATCTACGGCGTGATCCAGCTGCAGAACAAGATCAAGCGTACCAACACCATCGCGCGCAAGGGCTGAAATGGCGAAGCTCGACATCCTGAAGGCCGCGCTCGAGAAGGTTCTCGGCAAGCGCGTGCAGAAATTGATCGAGGCGACCGGCGAACTGACGCTGATCGTCAAGGCCGACGACTACCTGGAAGCCGCCCGCATCCTGCGCGACGATCCCTCGCTGCGCTTCGAGCAGCTGATCGACCTGTGCGGCGTGGACTATTCCGAGTTCGGCGACGGCGCCTGGGAAGGCCCGCGCTTTGCCGCCGTCTCGCACCTGCTGTCGATTACCAACAACTGGCGCCTGCGCCTGCGCGTGTTCGCTCCGGATGACGATTTCCCGGTGGTGGCCAGCCTGATCGACGTGTGGAACTCGGTGAACTGGTTCGAGCGCGAAGCCTTCGATTTCTACGGCATCGTGTTCGACGGCCACCCGGACCTGCGTCGCATCCTGACCGACTACGGCTTCGTCGGCCATCCGTTCCGCAAGGATTTCCCGGTCTCCGGCTACGTCGAGATGCGCTACGACCCCGAGCAGAAGCGGGTCATCTACCAGCCGGTCACGATCGAGCCGCGCGAAATCACGCCGCGCGTGATCCGCGAGGACAAGTACGGCGGTTTGGAGCACTGAGAACGCGCCATGGCAGACATCAAGAATTACACCCTGAACTTCGGCCCGCAGCACCCGGCCGCGCACGGCGTGCTGCGCCTGGTGCTCGAGCTGGACGGTGAAGTCATCCAGCGCGCCGACCCGCATATCGGCCTGCTGCACCGTGCCACCGAGAAACTGGCCGAACAGAAGTCCTGGATCCAGAGCGTGCCCTACATGGACCGTCTCGACTACGTGTCGATGATGTCCAACGAGCACGCATACGTGATGGCGATCGAGCGCCTGCTGGGCCTGGAAGTGCCGGTCCGCGCGCAGTATATCCGCGTGATGTTCGACGAGATCACCCGCATCATGAACCACCTGATGTGGATCGGTGCGCACGCCCTCGACGTGGGCGCGATGGCGGTGTTCCTGTACGCCTTCCGCGAGCGCGAAGACCTGTTCGACATGTACGAGGCGGTGTCGGGCGCGCGCATGCACGCGGCCTACTATCGTCCCGGCGGCGTCTACCGCGACCTGCCTGACACGATGCCGCAATATCGTGCCTCGAAGATCCACAACGAGCGTGCCATCAAGGCGATGAACGAAGCGCGTTCGGGCTCGCTGCTGGACTTCATCGAGGACTTCACCAACCGCTTCCCGAAGTATGTCGACGAGTACGAGACGCTGCTGACCGACAACCGGATCTGGAAGCAGCGGCTGGTGGACATCGGTGTCGTCAGTCCGGAACGTGCGATGCAGATGGGCTTTACCGGCCCGATGCTGCGCGGCTCGGGCATCGAGTGGGACCTGCGCAAGAAGCAGCCGTACGAGGTGTACGACAAGATGGACTTCGACGTGCCGGTGGGCGTGGGCGGCGACTGCTACGCGCGCTACCTGGTGCGCGTGGAAGAGATGCGCCAGTCCAACCGCATCATCAGGCAGTGCATCGAGTGGCTGCGCCGCAACCCGGGCCCGGTGATCACCGATAATCACAAGGTGGCGCCGCCCTCGCGCGTGGACATGAAGTCCAACATGGAAGAACTGATTCACCACTTCAAGCTGTTCACCGAAGGCATCCACGTGCCCGAAGGCGAAGCGTACGCAGCGGTGGAGCACCCGAAGGGCGAGTTCGGCATCTACGCGATCTCGGACGGCGCGAACAAGCCGTACCGCCTGAAGATCCGTGCGCCTGGCTTCCCGCACCTGGCCGCGCTGGACGAAATGGCCAAGGGACACATGATTGCTGACGCGGTAACGATCATCGGCACGCAAGACATCGTCTTCGGCGAGATCGACCGCTAATCACGGACCGCCGGCCCGGACGACGATCCGGGCGCTTTCCGAGGTGCTCCGCCGAGCGGAGCGGCCCGGAAGACCCGCGGCGGACCGGCAAGGCCTAAGGCCCGCCGGCGGAACGGCAGCGACGGCTGCAAACCTGCGGATGGACGCCCAGTGGCGCTGACTCCGCCGTTTTACTGCAATGACCATGCTATCAGCAGAAGCTCTCAAGGAAATCGATCGCGCGATCGCGAAGTATCCGGCCGACCAGAAGCAGTCGGCCGTGATGGCGGCGCTTGCCGTGGCACAGGGCGAGGTGGGCTGGGTTTCCCCCGAAGTCATGCAGTTCGTCGCCAACTACCTCGAGATGCCGCCCGTGTGGGTGGAAGAGGTGGCGACCTTCTACAACATGTACGACACCAAGCCGGTGGGCAAATTCAAGCTCGCCGTCTGCACCAACCTGCCGTGCGCCCTGTCGGGCGGCGAGCGGGCTGGCGAGTACCTGAAGCGCAAGCTCGGGATCGACTACAACGAGACCACCGCTGATGGCTGCTTCACCCTGAAAGAGGGCGAGTGCATGGGCGCTTGCGGCGACGCGCCGGTGATGATCGTCAACAACACCCGCATGTGCAGCTTCATGAGCGACGACAAGCTCGACGCGCTTGTCGACGAGCTCAAGAGCGAAGCCGCCAAGGGGGGCAAGTAATATGACCAGTCTGCACGACCGCCATATCCAGCCGCTGATCCTGGCCGGCCTGGACGGCAAGAATTGGCATCTGGAAGACTACGTCAAGCGTGGCGGCTACCAGCAACTGAAGCGCATCCTGACCGAGAAGATCCCGCCCGAGCAGGTGATCGCCGACGTCAAGACATCGGGCCTGCGTGGCCGCGGCGGCGCGGGTTTCCCGACCGGCCTGAAGTGGAGCTTCATGCCGCGCACGTTCCCGGGTCAGAAATACCTGGTCTGCAACACCGATGAAGGCGAGCCCGGCACGTTCAAGGACCGCGACATCATCCGCTACAACCCGCATGCGCTGATCGAGGGCATGGCCATCGGCGCGTATGCGATGGGCATCACCGTGGGCTACAACTACATCCACGGCGAGATCTGGAACGAGTACAAGATCTTCGAGGAAGCCCTCGAAGAGGCGCGTGCGGCAGGCTTCCTGGGCGACAACATCCTGGGCTCGGGCTTCAGCTTCCAGCTGCACGCCCACCACGGCTATGGCGCCTACATCTGCGGCGAGGAAACCGCGCTGCTCGAATCGCTGGAAGGCAAGAAGGGCCAGCCGCGCTTCAAGCCGCCGTTCCCGGCCAGCTTCGGCCTGTATGGCAAGCCGACCACCATCAACAACACCGAGACCTTCGCCGCGGTGCCGTTCCTGCTGGCCGTCGGCCCGGAAAACTACCTGAAGCTGGGCAAGCCGAACAACGGCGGCACCAAGATCTTCTCGGTTTCGGGCGACGTCGAGCGTCCCGGCAACTACGAGATCCCGCTGGGTACGCCGTTCGCCAAGCTGCTGGAACTTGCCGGCGGCATGCGCGGCGGCAAGCGCATCAAGGCGGTGATCCCGGGCGGTTCGTCCGCGCCGGTGGTGCCGGGCGACCTGATGATGGCGTCCGACATGGACTACGACTCGATCGCCAAGGCCGGCTCGATGCTGGGCTCGGGCGCGGTGATCGTGATGGACGAGACGCGCTGCATGGTCCGCTCGCTGCTGCGCCTGTCGTACTTCTATTTTGAGGAATCGTGCGGCCAGTGCACGCCGTGCCGCGAAGGCACCGGCTGGCTGTATCGCATGGTCAATCGCATCGAACACGGGGAAGGGCGCCAGGAAGACCTGGACCTGCTCAACAACGTCGCGGAAAACATCATGGGCCGCACCATCTGCGCGCTCGGCGATGCCGCGGCGATGCCGGTCCGCGGCATGCTCAAGCACTACTGGAAAGAGTTCGAATATCACGTCGAACACAAGCAGTGCATGGTTCCGGCCTACATCTAAGCGTGGCAGAACATGGTTGAACTAGAGATCGACGGCAAGAAGGTTGAGGTTGCTGAGGGCAGCCTGGTGATGGAAGCGGCCCGCAAGCTGGGCACCTACATCCCGCACTTCTGCTACCACCGCAAACTGTCCATCGCGGCCAACTGCCGCATGTGCCTGGTCGAGGTCGAGAAGGCCCCGAAGGCGCTGCCTGCCTGCGCCACGCCGGTCACCCCCGGCATGAAGGTCTTCACCAATTCGGAGAAGGCGGTCAAGGCGCAGAAGTCCGTGATGGAATTCCTGCTGATCAACCACCCGCTGGATTGCCCGATCTGCGATCAGGGCGGCGAGTGCCAGCTGCAGGATCTGGCCGTGGGCTACGGTGCCTCGGAGTCGCGCTACAAGGAAGAGAAGCGCGTGGTGTTCCACAAGAACGTGGGCCCGCTGATCTCCATGGAGGAGATGACCCGCTGCATCCACTGCACCCGCTGCGTGCGCTTCGGCCAGGAAGTGGCCGGCGTGATGGAGCTGGGCATGCTCAACCGCGGCGAGCACTCGGAAATCACCACCTTCGTCGGCAAGACCGTCGACTCGGAACTGTCGGGCAACATGATCGACCTGTGCCCGGTCGGCGCGCTGACCAGCAAGCCGTTCCGCTACTCGGCCCGTACCTGGGAACTGGCCCGCCGCAAGTCGGTGTCGCCGCACGACGGCCTGGGCGCGAACCTGGTGGTGCAGACCAAGAACCAGCGCGTGATGCGCGTGCTGCCGCTGGAAAACGAAGACATCAACGAGTGCTGGATCTCCGACAAGGACCGCTTCTCGTATGAAGGCCTGAACAGTGCCGACCGCCTGACCCGCCCGCTGCTCAAGCAAGGCGGCGAATGGATGGAAACCGACTGGCAGACCGCGCTGGAATACGTGGCCAACGGCCTGGCCGGCATCAAGCGCGAGCATGGCGCCGACCAGATCGCTGCGCTGGCCAGCCCGCACAGCACGCTGGAAGAACTGTTCCTGCTGGGCAAGCTGGTGCGTGGCCTGGGCAGCGACAACGTCGACTTCCGCCTGCGCCAGTCCGACTTCTCGGCCGCGCTCAAGGGCGCGCCGTGGCTCGGCCTGCCGGTTGCCGACGTCACCGCGCTGCAACGCGTGCTGGTGATTGGCTCCTCGCTGCGCAAGGATCATCCGCTGCTGGCCTCGCGCCTGCGCCAGGCGACCAAGAAGGGCGCCCGCGTGGCCGTGCTGGGTGCCGGCGGTGAAGACCTGCTGATGCCGGCGACCCGCATCGACGTGGCGCCGTCCGGCTGGACCGCCGCACTGGCCGGCGTGGCCCGAGCCGTCGCCGCCGCCAAGGGCGTCGCGGCCCCGGCCGGCACCGAGGGCTTCGATGGTGGCGACGCCGCCGCCAAGACGGCAGAAGCGCTGCTGCAAGGCGAGCGCCGTGCCGTGTTCCTCGGCAACGAAGCGGTGCGTCATCCGCAGTTCTCGGCGCTGCATGCGCTGGCACAGTGGATCGCGACGGAAACGGGTGCGACGCTGGGCTTCCTGACCGAAGCGGCCAACACCGTCGGCGGCTACATCGCCGGCGCGCTGCCGAAGCAAGGCGGCGCCAACGCGCAGGCGATGCTGGACGCGCCGCGCAAGGCCTACATCCTGCTGAACACCGAGCCGGAATTCGACACCGCCGATCCGGGCAAGGCCCTGGCCGCGCTGGCGCAGGCCAACACGGTGGTGGTGCTGTCGCCGTTCCGTTCGGAAGCGGCCATGCAGTACGCTGACGTGATCCTGCCGGTCGCGCCGTTCACGGAAACCTCCGGCACTTTCGTCAACTGCGAAGGCAAGGCACAGAGTTTCAACGGCGTGGTTCGCGCGCTGGGCGAGTCGCGTCCGGGCTGGAAGGTGCTGCGCGTGCTGGGCAATCTGCTGGACGTGGCGGGTTTCGACTACGAAACTGCCGAGTCGGTCCGTGCTGAAGTGTTGTCGGCCCCGGTCGAGGCACAGCTGGACAACGCCACCGATGCGCCGATCCGCGTTGCCGCCGCTGCCGCCAACGGCATCGAACGCATCGCCGACGTGCCTATCTACCACGCCGACCCGATCGTGCGCCGCGCCGACTCGCTGCAGCTGACCGCTGCCGCGCGCCGCGCCATGCAGATCGCGCTGCCGGCCGACATGTTTGCCCGCCTGGGCATCCAGTCGGGCGACCCGGTCCGCGTCACGCAAGGGCAGGGCAGCGTGGTGCTGCCGGCCGTGCTCGAAGCCACGCTGCCGGCCAACACCGTGCGCGTGCCGGCGGCAACGCCGGCGGCCGTGGGCCTGGGCGGCATGTTCGGCACGGTCACCGTAGAGAAGGCCATCGACCTGGCGCCGGCCAACACCGGCGCCGTGGCCACGGCGTAAGAACAAGAGCGAGAAGAAGACATGATTGACTGGATTACCTCGCAAGGGCAGGGCGTACTGGGCGCGTACTGGACGCCGCTGTGGATCCTGATCCGCGCCGTGCTGATCGTGGTGCCCCTGCTGCTGTGCGTGGCTTACCTGATCCTGTGGGAGCGCAAGCTGATCGGCTGGATGCACGTCCGTCTGGGCCCGAACCGCGTCGGCCCGCTCGGCCTGCTGCAGCCGATCGCCGACGTGCTGAAGCTGCTGCTCAAGGAAGTCATGATGCCGACGCAGGTCAGCCGCGGCATGTACCTGATCGCGCCGCTGATGGTGCTGATGCCTGCTGTCGCGGTCTGGGCGGTGATTCCGTTCCAGGCCGAAGTGGTGATGGCGGACGTCAATGCCGGCCTGCTGTACGTGATGGCGATCAGCTCGGTCGGCGTCTACGGCGTGATCCTGGCCGGCTGGGCCTCGAACTCCAAGTACGCCTTCATCGGCGCCATGCGCGCCGCGGCACAGATGGTGTCGTATGAAATCGCCATGGGCTTCGCGCTGGTGACGGTGCTGATGGTCGCCGGCAGCCTGAACCTGTCGGCCATCGTCAACGGCCAGAACACCGGCTACTTCGCCGACATGGGCATCAACATCCTGTCGTGGAACTGGCTGCCGCTGCTGCCGATGTTCGGCGTCTACTTCATCTCGGGCGTGGCCGAAACCAACCGCCACCCGTTCGACGTGGTGGAAGGCGAGTCGGAAATCGTGGCCGGCCACATGATTGAATATTCGGGCATGGGCTTCGCGCTGTTCTTCCTGGCCGAGTACATCAACATGATCATCATCTCGGCGATGACCGCGCTGATGTTCCTGGGCGGCTGGGCGCCTCCGTTCTCGAGCGTGGTCACCAATGCGGTCCCCGGTTTCTTCTGGCTGCTGATCAAGGTTTTCCTGCTGCTGTCGGTCTTTATCTGGATCCGTGCATCGTTCCCGCGCTACCGCTATGACCAGATCATGCGCCTGGGCTGGAAGGTGTTCATTCCGCTGACCGTGGTGTGGCTGATCATCGTGGCGATCTGGATCAAGTCGCCGTGGAACATCTGGCCCTGAACAGCCAAGCGACGGTGCGCCGCCTGCAACACGGCAGAGCGCGCACCGCGTGGAAATACTAGGAAGCAATCGTCATGCTGCTCGCCATCAAGGACTTCTTCAACAGCCTGCTCCTGAAGGAACTCTTCAAGGGCATGGCGCTGACCGGCCGCTATCTCTTCGCGCGCAAGGTCACCGTCCAGTTTCCGGAAGAGAAAACGCCGATCTCGCCGCGCTTCCGTGGCCTGCACGCGCTGCGCCGCTATCCGAACGGCGAAGAGCGCTGCATTGCCTGCAAGCTGTGCGAAGCGGTGTGCCCGGCGCTGGCCATCACCATCGAGTCGGACGTGCGCAACGACGGCACGCGCCGTACCACCCGCTACGACATCGACCTGACCAAGTGCATTTTCTGCGGTTTCTGCGAAGAGGCTTGCCCGGTCGACGCCATCGTGGAAACGCAGATCCTGGAGTACCACGGCGAGAAGCGCGGCGACCTGTACTTCACCAAGGACATGCTGCTGGCAGTGGGCGACCGCTACGAGCCGCAGATCGCGGCGGCCAAGGCTGCCGACGCCAAGTATCGCTGACCGGCGCCAGGCGCCAAACGGCAGGGCTGCCGAAAGTATCAGACGTAGCGGCCGCTGCCACCGAATTTGAATACGGTCCCTCCAATGTGAGGGCCAAAGCAAGGATGCCGCAGGAGCGGGCCACCCGAAGGGGATGGCTTGTGCCGGACGGCCCTGAGAGGATCCGATAGGAACCATGGAACTCACGACCACCATCTTCTACGTCTTTGCGCTGGTGCTGGTGCTCTCCGCACTGAAAGTCATCACTGCGAAGAACCCGGTGCACTCCGCACTGTTCCTCGTGCTGTCGTTCTTTACGGCGGCCGCGATCTGGATGCTGCTCAAGGCGGAATTCCTCGCCATCCTGCTGGTGCTGGTCTATGTCGGCGCGGTGATGGTGCTGTTCCTGTTCGTGGTGATGATGATCGATATCGATATCGAGCACCTGCGCCGCGATTTCTGGACCTACGTGCCGATGGCCTCGGTGGTGGGCGCGCTGATCATTGCCGAGATGGCGATCGTGCTGGTGCGCAACTTCATCGGCACCACCACGCCGGTGGCCGCCAGCGGGTCGCAGGAGCCGGGCTACACGAACACCGGCGCGCTCGGCAAGCTGATCTACACCGACTACATCTACGCCTTCGA
The DNA here is from genome assembly GCF_017815025.1 of Cupriavidus phytohabitans. Lineage (NCBI taxonomy): Bacteria > Pseudomonadati > Pseudomonadota > Betaproteobacteria > Burkholderiales > Burkholderiaceae > Cupriavidus > Cupriavidus phytohabitans. Next base: position 40,496 of record NZ_JAGIQB010000028.1, on the reverse strand, counting down.
AGTGGCCGGCATCATCCTGCTGGTGGCCATCATCGCCGCCGTGGCGCTGACCCTGCGCCGCCGCAAGGACACCAAGGCCCAGGACGTGTCGGCGCAGCTGCGTACCCGCCGCGACGAGCGCGTGCGCCTGGTGCCGATGCAGGCCGAAGTCCAGAACCCGCAGACGGAAGCCGCGGCTGCCGCCAATAAGAACTAAAGCCCGGAGAAACGCTGTGCTCTCTCTCGCCCACTTCCTCGTGCTCGGTGCGATCCTGTTCGCGATCAGCATCGTCGGCATCTTCCTGAACCGCAAGAACGTGATCGTGCTGCTGATGGCGATCGAACTGATGCTGCTTGCGGTGAACATCAACTTCGTCGCCTTCTCGCATTACCTGGGCGACCTGGCTGGTCAGGTTTTCGTTTTCTTCATCCTTACGGTGGCCGCCGCCGAGTCGGCAATCGGTCTGGCAATCCTGGTCGTGCTGTTCCGCAACCTGGATACGATCAACGTGGACGACATGGACACCCTGAAGTACTGATCCGTGCCGCACTACGCAGATAACCAAGACTCACCGACCGCACACCAATAAGCGTCCTATGGCAACCACGCTCAACCCCAACCTGCTGCTCGCGATTGCGCTGGCGCCGCTAGTCGGCTCAGCAATCGCCGGCCTGTTCGGTACCAAGTTCTTCGACCTGTTTTCCTCGGAGTCGCGCGGCGGCCGGATGGTGGCGCATTCCGCGACCATCCTGGGCGTGGCTATTTCCTTCGTGCTGTCTGTGATGGTGCTGCTCGACGTGATGAACGGCGCCGGCTACAACGGCACCGTCTACGAGTGGATGGCCATCGGCAGCCTGAAGATGGAGGTCGGCTTCCTGGTCGACTCGCTGACCGCGATGATGATGGTCGTGGTGACCTTCGTCTCGCTGATGGTGCATATCTACACCGTCGGCTACATGGACGGGGATCCCGGCTACAACCGCTTCTTTGCCTACATCTCGCTCTTCACTTTCTCGATGCTGATGCTGGTGATGAGCAACAACTTCCTGCAGCTGTTCTTCGGCTGGGAAGCGGTGGGCCTGGTGTCGTACCTGCTGATCGGCTTCTGGTACACGCGCCCGACGGCGATCTTCGCCAACCTGAAGGCGTTCCTGGTCAACCGCGTGGGTGACTTCGGCTTTATCCTGGGCATCGGCCTGCTGCTGGCCTACAGCGGCAGCATGAACTACACCGAAGTATTCGCCGCGCGCGACCAGCTGGCTACCGTGGTTTTCCCGGGCACCGACTGGATGATGATCACCGTCGCGTGCATCTGCCTGTTCATCGGCGCGATGGGCAAGTCGGCGCAGTTCCCGCTGCACGTCTGGCTGCCTGACTCGATGGAAGGTCCGACCCCGATCTCCGCGCTGATCCACGCGGCAACGATGGTGACCGCGGGCATCTTCATGGTCGCGCGCATGTCGCCGCTGTTCGAGCTGTCGGATGCCGCGCTGTCGTTCGTGCTGGTGATCGGCGCCATCACCGCGCTGTTCATGGGCTTCCTGGGCATCATCCAGAACGACATCAAGCGTGTGGTCGCGTACTCGACGCTGTCGCAGCTGGGCTACATGACCGTGGCGCTGGGCGCATCGGCCTACTCGGTGGCGGTGTTCCACCTGATGACGCACGCCTTCTTCAAGGCGCTGCTGTTCCTGGGCGCGGGCTCGGTCATCATCGGCATGCACCACGACCAGGACATCCGCAACATGGGCGGCCTGCGCAAGTACATGCCGATCACCTGGATCACGTCGCTGGTGGGTTCGCTGGCGCTGATCGGCACGCCGTTCTTCGCGGGCTTCTATTCCAAGGACTCGATCATCGAGGCCGTGGCCGAGTCGCATATCGCCGGTTCGGGCTTTGCCTACTACGCCGTGCTGGCCGGCGTGTTCGTGACCGCGTTCTACTCGTTCCGCATGTACTTCCTGGTCTTCCACGGCAAGGAGCGCTGGGGCCAGAACCATGCGCACCAGCACCATGAGGGCGACCACGAGGACGAGGAAGTCTCGCACGACCACCACCATGGCCTGGCCGCCGGCGAGAAGCCGCACGAGTCGCCGTGGGTGGTGACCCTGCCGCTGGTGCTGCTGGCGATCCCGTCGGTGATTGTCGGCGCTATCGCGATCGAGCCGATGCTGTTCGGCAACTTCTTCAAGATGGGCATCGCCTTCAAGGACGTGATCTTCGTCGGTGAGAACCACCACGCCATGGCCGAGCTGAAGGAAGCGTTCCACGGCTGGGTGCCGATGGCGATCCACTCGCTGACGACGCCCGTGCTGTGGCTGGCCGTCGCCGGTGTCGTGCTGTCGTGGTTCTTCTACATGAAGCGCCCGGATATCCCCGAGGCCATCGCGAACCGCTTCTCGGGCCTGTACAAGCTGCTGGACAACAAGTACTACATGGACGCCATCAACCAGGCCGTGTTCGCCCGCGGTGCACGCCTGCTCGGTACCGGCCTGTGGAAGGGCGGCGACCAGAGCCTGATCGACGGCCTGTTCGTCAACGGCGCGGCGCGTGTGGTGGCATCGTTCGCTTCGGCCAGCCGCTACCTGCAGTCGGGCTACATCTACCACTACGCGTTCGCGATGATCGTCGGCATGCTGGTGCTGCTGACGCTGACGATCACGGGCGTGATCGGCACCAAGTGATAGGCACCAAGTAAGGAAAACATAGAAATGGTTCTGTCTTTCTCAATCTGGCTGCCTGTCTTTTTTGGCCTGCTGATCCTCGCCTTCGGCTCGGACCGTAGCCCTGGCTTCGTGCGGTGGATGTCGCTGTTCGGCTCGATCGTCAGCTTTATCGTCACGCTGCCGCTGGTATTCCACTTCGACCGCGCCACCGCGGCGATGCAGTTCATGGAAAAAGCGAACTGGATCGAGCGCTTCAATATCCAGTACCTGCTGGGCGTTGACGGCATCTCGATGTGGTTCGTGGTGCTGACCGCCTTCATCACGGTGATCGTGGTGATCTCGGCCTGGGAAGTGATCACCGAGCGCGTGGCTGAATACATGGCCTCGTTCCTGATCCTGTCGGGCCTGATGATCGGCGTCTTCTGCGCGCTGGACGGCATGCTGTTCTACGTGTTCTTCGAGGCCACGCTGATCCCGATGTACATCATCATCGGCGTGTGGGGCGGCGCGAACCGCGTCTACGCGGCCTTCAAGTTCTTCCTGTACACGCTGCTGGGCTCGCTGCTGACGCTGGTCGCGCTGCTGTACCTGTACAACAAGACCGGCACCTTCCAGATCCTGGAATGGCACCAGGCCAAGCTGTCGATGAACGAGCAGATCGTGCTGTTCATTGCCTTCTTCGCCGCGTTCTCGGTCAAGGTGCCGATGTGGCCGGTGCACACCTGGCTGCCTGACGCCCACGTGGAAGCGCCGACCGGCGGTTCGGTGGTGCTGGCCGCCATCATGCTGAAGCTGGGCGCCTACGGCTTCCTGCGGTTCTCGCTGCCGATCGCGCCCGACGCCAGCCACTACCTGGCCCCGTTCATCATCACCATCTCGCTGATCGCGGTGATCTACATCGGCCTGGTCGCGCTGGTGCAGGCTGACATGAAGAAGCTGGTGGCGTACTCGTCGATCGCCCACATGGGCTTCGTCACGCTGGGCTTCTTCATCTTCAGCGACATCGGCGTCGAGGGCGGCATCGTGCAGATGATCTCGCACGGCTTTATCTCGGGCGCGATGTTCCTTTGCATCGGCGTACTGTACGACCGCGTGCACTCGCGCCAGATCGCCGACTACGGCGGCGTGGTCAACACCATGCCCAAGTTCGCGGCGCTGGTGGTGTTCTTTGCGATGGCCAACTGCGGCCTGCCGGCCACCTCGGGCTTCGTCGGCGAATTCATGGTGATCCTGGGTGCGGTCAAGTTCGACTTCTGGATCGGCGTGCTGGCAGCCACCGCCCTGATCTTCGGCGCCGCCTACTCGCTGTGGATGGTCAAGCGCGTGATCTTCGGCGACGTTGTGCACCAGCATGTGCGCGAGCTGGCCGACCTGAACAAGCGTGAATTCGTCATGCTCGGCCTGCTGGCCATCATGACCCTGTACATGGGCCTGCACCCGAAGCCCTTTACCGACGTGATGCACCCGTCCGTGGTCAACCTGCTGCAGCACGCGGCGCAGTCGAAGCTGTAATCGGGGAGAGATATCAATATGCAACCGTCCTCGACACTCGCCCCCGTGGCGCCGATCATCTTTCTGGCGATCGCCATCGCCGCGATCAACTGGATCGACCTGGCCCGGGGCAAGGGCAAGCAGAGCGTGGCCTATCCGCTGTCGCTGCTGACCACGGCGGTGCTGACCGTCTGGTTCGGCATGAACGCCGCCGCCGGCGAGACGCACTATGCGTTCTCCAACCTGGTGGTGATCGACCCGATGGCCAACGTGCTGTCCGCGTTCTGCGCGGCCGGCCTGTTCATCACGCTGGTCTATACGCGCAGCTACCTGGCCGATCGCGACATGTTCGCCGGCGAGTTCTACATGCTGGCGCTGTTCACGCTGGGCGGCCAGATCGTGATGATCACCGGCAACAACTTCCTGACCCTGTACCTGGGCCTGGAACTGCTGTCGCTGTCGTCGTATGCGCTGGTGGCGCTGCGCCGCGAGTCGCGCGTGACGTCTGAGTCGGCGATGAAGTATTTCGTGCTGGGCGCGCTGGCTTCGGGTTTCCTGCTGTACGGCATCTCGATGATGTACGGCGCCACCGGTTCGCTGAACCTGGGCGAGGTGTTCCGCGTGGTCGAGTCGGGCCGCGTCAACACCACCATGCTGGCCTTCGGCGTGGTGTTCATCGTCGCCGGCCTGTCGTTCAAGCTGGGTGCCGCGCCGTTCCACATGTGGATCCCGGACATCTACCAGGGTTCGCCGACCGCGGTGACGCTGCTGATCGCGGGCGGCCCGAAGGTTGCCGCGTTCGCGCTGTTCATCCGCGTGCTGGTGGAAGGCCTGCTGCCGCTGGCCAACGATTGGCAGATGATGCTGGTGGTGCTGTCGATCATCTCGCTGGCGATCGGCAACCTGACCGCCATCGTCCAGTCCAACCTGAAGCGGATGCTGGCGTACTCGACCATTTCGCACATGGGCTTCGTGCTGCTGGGCCTGCTGTCGGGCGTGGTGGCCAGCAAGGCTGATGGCGCCGCCGATGCGTACAGTTCGGCGATGTTCTACTCGGTGACCTACCTGCTGACCACGCTGGGCACCTTCGGCATCATCCTGCTTCGTACCAGCAAGGGCTTCGAGGCCGAGACGCTGGAAGACCTGAAGGGCATGTCGCGCCGCAACCCGTGGTTCGCCTTCCTGATGCTGGTGATGATGTTCTCGCTGGCCGGCATTCCGCCGACCGTGGGCTTCTACGCCAAGCTGGCGGTGCTGGATGCGGTGATCAAGGCCGGCATGAGCTGGCTGGCCGTGGTCGCGGTGATGTTCTCGCTGATCGGCGCCTTCTACTATCTGCGCATCGTCAAGCTGATGTACTTCGATGAGCCGGTTGGCGAAGAGCAGCTGGAAGCGACTGCCGGCCTGCGCTCGGTGCTGAGCCTGAACGGCGCCGCTGTGATCGTGCTGGGCATTTTCCCGGCCGCGCTGATGAACCTGTGCTACCAGGCCATCCGCTCGACCCTGGGCTCCTGATCCGCCAATATCCATGAGCGCATCCGCAAGCGGCTGGTTTGTCATCCTGCTGGCACTCGTCAGTGCGAACCTGCCGTTTGTGAACCAGCGCCTGTTCATGGTGATCCCGCTCCGGTGGGCGCACAAGCCGCTGTGGCTGCGCCTGCTGGAGCTGATCGCCTGGTATGCGGTGGCCGGTGCCACCGGTTTCGCGGTGGAGGCCGGCCTCGGCAATGCCTTCCCGCAGGGCTGGCAGTTCTACGCCATCACCGCCTGCATGATGCTGGTGTTCGCCTTTCCGGGCTTCACCTGGCAATACCTCGTCAAACACCGCACGGCCTGAAGCCGGTCTTGTCGGCGCCGGGCCTGCCTGCTCCGGAGCGTCCATGACCGACAAGATCCAACGCGGCACCCATTCGCTCGCCGATTCCGCCGACCCCGCCGGAAACGACGACGCACTGAAAGAAGTCTGCGTCGCCTCGGCCACGGTCCATCGCGGCAAATTCCTCACCCTGAAGCAAGACATCGTCCGCCTGCCCGACGGCAAGCAGACCGGGCGCGAGTACATCGTGCATCCGGGCGCCGTGATGATGATCCCGTTGTTCGACGACGGCACCGTGCTGATGGAGCGGCAGTTCCGTTATCCGGTCGGCGAAGTCATGCTGGAATTCCCCGCCGGCAAGCTCGATCCGCAAGAGGGCGCGCAACGCTGCGGCGAACGCGAGTTGCAGGAAGAGACCGGCTATACGGCCAAACGCTGGGACTACCTGACGCGCATCCATCCGGTCATCTCTTACTCGACCGAGTTCATCGACATCTTCCTGGCGCGCGACCTGACGCATGGCGAGGCGCAGCTGGACGACGGCGAATTCCTGGAGACGTTCATCACGCCAGTGGGGCAGGTGATTGACTGGGTGCGCAGCGGCCGCATCACGGATGTGAAGACCATCATCGGCGCGTTCTGGCTCGAGAAAGTCGTTTCCGGTGCATGGCAGCCGGGCGAGCAGACAATGCCGCGCTGACTCGCTTCGGCAGCGGGGCGCGCACTGCGCTAAGCTGGGTGTAAAGGTGGTGAGCGCATGTGCCTAACACTGCATGTTCGTTCTCCGAACGGTCGTTCGAGAAAATTTAGCACGACCGTTCACAAAATTTCGATTCGCGGATAATATAGCTTTTGACGGGCTGGAAAGATCATGAAGGTGCTCGACCTGCGCTGCGCGCATGACCATCGTTTCGAGGGCTGGTTTGCCTCGGAGGAAGAAGCGCAGTCGCAAATCGCGCGCGACCTCGTCCAATGCCCGGTCTGTGGCGACCACGCCGTGACGCGGCTACCCAGCGCGCCGCGCCTGAACCTGTCAGGCGCGACCGCGCCGAAGGGTGCCGCCAAGCCGGCGCAACAAGCGGCAACCGCCGCGGCGCCGGCGACACTGCAAGCGCTGTACATGAAGGCAGTGAAGCAGGTGCTGGCCCAGACCGAGGACGTTGGCGAGCGCTTTGCCGAGGAGGCAAGGCGCATGCACTATGACGAAGCGCCGGAACGCGGCATCCGCGGCTCCGCTTCGCCAGAGGAAGTGCAGGCGCTGGCCGAGGAGGGCATCGAGACTTTCCCGCTTATCGTGCCGGATGCGCTGAAGCAGACGGCTCACTGAATTGCGTCCTGTGCCCGTTGCTGTCGGCGCATGACGCGCAAGGCAGAACAAACCGCCGGCAGCCTGAGACGATGCCGGCACCATCATGGAGACGGGCATGGATCTCAACTACTCGGCGTCCGACAACGCCTTCCGCGAGGAAGTGCGTAGCTGGCTCGAAGCCAACTTGCCGGCGGATATCCGCAGCAAGATTCTCAACCACCGCCGTCCGAACCGCGACGACCTGGTGCGCTGGCACAAGATCCTCGCCGGCAAGGGCTGGTCGGCGCCGCACTGGCCCGTCCAATTCGGCGGCACCGGCTGGAACGCCACCCAGCGCCATATCTGGGACGAAGAGAACGCCCGCGTCGGCGCGCCCGGCGTGCTGCCGTTCGGCGTGGCCATGGTGGCGCCCGTGATCATGAAGTACGGCAACGAGCAGCAGAAGTCGTACTACCTGCCGCGCATTCTGGACTGCACCGACTGGTGGTGCCAGGGCTATTCGGAGCCGGGCTCGGGTTCGGACCTGGCTTCGGTCAAGACCCGCGCCGAGCTGACCTCGGACGGCAAGCACTACATCGTCAACGGCCAGAAGACCTGGACCACGCTCGGCCAGCACGCCGACATGATTTTCTGCCTGGTGCGCACCGATCCGGAAGCCAAGAAGCAGGAGGGCATCTCCTTCCTGCTGATCGACATGAAGACGCCTGGCATCACCGTGCGTCCGATCATCATGCTCGACGAAGAGCATGAGGTGAATGAAGTCTTCTTTGATAACGTCAAGGTGCCGGTGGAGAACCGCGTCGGCGACGAGAACAAGGGCTGGACCTACGCCAAGTACCTGCTTGGCCATGAGCGTACCGGCATTGCGCGCGTGGGCAACTCCAAGCGCGAGCTGGGCTTCCTGAAGCGCGTGGCGCGCCAGCAGCAGAAGAATGGCAAGCCGCTGCTGGAGGATCCGGTGTTCGGCGCCAAGGTGGCCGCGCTGGAAATCGAACTGATGGCGCTGGAGATCACCGTGCTGCGCGTGGTGTCGAGCGAAGCCGCCGGCAAGGGCCCTGGCCCCGAAGCCTCGATGCTGAAGATCAAGGGCACCGAGATCCAGCAGTTGCTGACCGAGCTGATGGTCGAGGCCGTCGGCCCATATGCCCAGCCGTTTGACACGGCCTACCTGGAGTGCGAGACCGAGCACGCGGTGACCGGCAACGACGACGCCGCGCCGCTGGCCGCGTACTACTTCAACTATCGCAAGACCTCCATCTACGGCGGGTCCAACGAAATTCAGAAGAACATCATCAGCCAGATGATTCTGGGGCTGTGAGGAGACACGTAACATGAACTTCAATCTCAGCGACGAACAGAAGCAACTGGCCGACGCCGTCCGCCGTTTTGTCGAGAAAGACTACGGCTTCGAGGATCGCAAGAAGAACTACGAAAGCGCCGCCGGCTACGGCGAATCCGCCTGGGGCTCGCTGGTCGAGCTCGGCCTGACCGCGCTGCCGGTGCCGGAAGCGCAGGGCGGTTTCTCGGGCAAGGCGCTCGACATGATGGTGGTGCAGCAGGAGCTGGGCCGCGGGCTGGTGGTGGAGCCGTACCTGGCCACCGTGGTGGGTGCCTACGCACTCGGCCTGGCCGGCGGCCAGGATGCGCTGCTGGAGCAGGTCGCCGGCGGCGAACTGAAGCTGGCCGTGGCCTTCAACGAGCCGCAGGCGCGCTATGAACTGAACAACGTGCGCGTCACCGCCCGCGACGGCAAGCTCAACGGCCGCAAGACCGTGGTGCTGCATGGCGCGCAGGCCGACAAGCTGATCGTGTCGGCGCGCAGCAGCGGCGGCGATGCCGACCAGGATGGCATCTCGCTGTTCCTGGTCGACGCCAAGGGCGCCGGTGTCAGCATCAAGGACTACCGCACCATCGATAACCTGCGCGCGGCCGACATCACCTTCCAGGATGCGCCCGCCCAGTTGCTGGGCGAGGCCGGCAAGGCCTTCCCGGTGATCGAGCAAGTGGCCGACTATGCCGCGGTGCTGCTGTGCGCCGAGGCCGTGGGCGTGATGGACACCCTCAACGCCGCCACGCTGGAATATGCCAAGACGCGCCAGCAGTTCGGCCAGCCGATCGCGCGCTTCCAGGCGCTGCAGCACCGCATGGTCGAGATGTTCATCCATGCCGAGCAGTCGCGCTCGATCACGCTGCTGGCCGCGGCCCGCTTTGAAGAGGCTACGCCGGAAGAGCGCCGCCGCTACGTCTCCGCCGCCAAGGCGCGCGTGGGACAGGCTGCGCGCACGGTCGGCCAGGAAGCGGTGCAGATCCACGGCGGCATGGGCGTGACCAACGAATTGCCGGCCGCGCACATGTTCAAGCGGCTGACGCTGATCAACACCACCTTCGGCGACGTTGATCACCACCTGGGCCGGTTCGCTGCCCAGCCGGGGTTCCAGGAAGCAGCCTGATCCTCGCGTCTGCCATGCCAGTCAAAACCGCGCCGTAGTCCCAGGCGCGGTTTTTTTCTTTGCGCGCTGTTAGGGGCGGGTTCGGCAAATACGGACGCTCCGCCCCAGCCTGCGTGCGATCATCGTCAAGACAAGGCCATCCCCATTGCCATCCACAACGGAGAGACAATCAATGCTGTATTTCGAGGATTTTGAGGTCGGCAGCCGCCGTGAACTGGGTTCCTACGTCGTCACCGAGGAAGAGCTGCTCGCCTTTGCCCGCCAGTACGACCCGCAGCCGTTCCATATCGACAAGGAAGCCGCCGCCAGCAGCATCTACGGCGGGCTGATCTCGAGCGGCTGGATGACGTGCTCGATCATGATGCGCCTGCTGGTGCTGAGCACCACCGGCAAATCGGCCAGCATGGGCTCGCCCGGCGTGGACGAGATCCGCTGGATCAAGCCGGTCTATGCCGGCGACACGTTGACCGTGGTGCTCAACGTGCTGGACACGCGCCCCTCGCAATCGAAGCCCGACCGCGGCATCGTGCATACGCAGTGGGAAGCCACCAACCAGCGCGGAGAACTGGTCTGCACGGTCAAGGGCATGGGCATGTACGGCCGCCGCCCCGCATAACGACACATCCACCCACCCATCGAGGAGACAACCGAAATGCGTACCATCGCAACGCTGGAAGAGCTGGAAGGCCTGCAAGGGCAGGAAGTCGCGGTCAGCGACTGGATGGAGGTGACCCAGCAGCAGGTCAACCAGTTCGCCGAGGCCACCGGCGACCACCAGTGGATCCACGTCGACGTGGAGCGCGCCAGGAAGGAATCGCCCTATGGCGGCCCGATCGCCCACGGCTTCCTGACGCTGTCGCTGCTGCCCAGGTTCATGCATAACGCGCTGCACATGCCGTCGAAGATCGGCGTCAACTATGGCCTGAACCGCGTGCGTTTCACCGCACCCGTGCCGGTGGGCAGCAAATTACGGGCACGAATCAAGCTCCTCAAGGTCGAACGGCTCGATCCGCTGCCGAAGTCGCCCGAACTGCTGGGTGCCCAGTCCACGTGGGAGGTGACGATCGAGCGCGAAGGCAGCGAGCGTCCGGTATGTGTCGCGGAGTCGATTTCTCGCCGCTACGGATGAGCGGAAAACGACCGAGTCGCAGTTGAGCTGCGACAAAGCTTTTGATGCGCTGCGACAATATGCCACACAGAAATGTCGCACCTGCAAAGCCGCGCCAATGCGCGGCTTTGTGCATATTTATGATCGAAATTGTGATCTTGACGGCAATCAAGTGCTGCGATGCGACGACGGCACGTGATTGTCCGTTTATCTGAACGCTGTGTTCTGTGGCGTTGGGTTTACCCTCAATGTTGCGTTGCGGTACATTCGCGCCCACGATGTTTTACGTGTTGCGCTCCCCGGCCGAAAACCGCGCTTGCTGCCAGGCTTCTGATGGCAAGTCCGTCGGGAAGTGCAAAAACCTCGTATTCCAACGCTACCCGGCCGCTGTACTGAGCCGGGACCGTTCGCGGTTTCGGCCACCAGGTGCCGCAGCGCCGGCAAGGTCCCACAGGGCCTGCAGCGCGCGCAGTCAGTTGTCCTTCCGTGTTCATGGCGTTGCAAGGCCGCATGGTCCCCCGGCGTTAGATCCGCCGCCCGACCGCAACGCCAGCTAAGGACACGTCCTTCCGGTTTTCCCATAGCCCCACGCCTCTTGCGCGAGCATCAGGCGGTTTAGCCACGCTTTTGCCCAAAGCGCGGTGCAACCAAACCAGTCGTGACATGAAGAAACCCATACTGCCGCGTTGGACGCGGTTCCTGCCCTGCCTCGGCCTGCTCCTGCTGGCCGGTTGCAACATGACGCTGCTCGACCCGAAAGGGCAGGTCGGCGTCGACATCAAGAACATCATCCTGATCGCCACCTGGCTCATGCTGCTGGTGGTGGTGCCGGTGATCGTGCTCACGCTGGTGTTCGCCTGGAAGTACCGCGCGTCCAATACCAAGGCGCGCTATGAGCCGGACTGGTCCCACTCGACTGCGATCGAAGTGGTGGTGTGGCTGATCCCGTGCCTGATCATCATCGCGCTGGGCATCATCACCTGGAAGTCCTCGCACGACCTGGACCCGTACAAGCCGCTGGAATCGAACAAGAAGCCGGTCACCGTCGAGGTGGTCGCGCTGAACTGGAAGTGGCTGTTCATCTATCCGGAACTGAAGATCGCCACGGTCAACCAGATCGCCTTCCCGGTCGACACCCCGGTGAACTTCAAGATCACCTCGGATTCGATCATGAATTCGTTCTTCATCCCGCAACTGGGCAGCCAGGTGTACGCCATGGCAGGGATGGAGACCAAGCTGCACCTGATCGCCAACCATGCCGGCTCGTATGACGGCGTGTCCGCCAACTACAGTGGCGGCGGCTTCTCGGGCATGAAGTTCACGGCGGTCGCCATGTCGAATTACGAGTTCGACGAGTGGGTCGCCAAGGTTCGCGCCTCGTCGACCGAACTGGGCGTTGAAGGCTACAAGACGCTGGCACAGCCCAGCGAGAAGGAGCCGGTCACGTACTACGGCAAGGTGGAAGACCAGCTCTTCCACAACATCCTGCACAAGTACATGGACCACAGCAGCACGGCTGTCGCCGCGGACAGGTTCAAGGGCGGCCCGATCTGCACGTCGCGCAACACCCTCGGTGAAGAGCAGTTGTCGATGACCACGCCGGCCAAGCTGGCGGCGGGCGCGTAATCCTGGGAGCAATGATGTTTGGCAAGTTGAGTTTGTCGGCGATTCCGTTTCATGAGCCGATCATCATGGTCGTGCTGGCCGGCGTCGCCCTGGGCGGTGCCGCGCTACTGGGCGCGATCACGTATTTCAAGAAGTGGGGCTATCTCTGGAACGAGTGGTTCACGTCCGTCGATCACAAGAAGATCGGCGTGATGTACTGCCTGGTCGCCCTGATCATGCTGCTGCGCGGCTTTGCCGACGCAGTCATGATGCGTACCCAGCTGGCGCTCGCCACCAATGGCGCCACCGGTGTCCTGCCGCCCGAGCACTACGACCAGATCTTCACCGCCCACGGCGTGATCATGATCTTCTTCGTGGCCATGCCGCTGATGACCGGCCTGATGAACCTGGTCGTGCCGCTGCAGATCGGCGCGCGCGACGTGGCCTTCCCGTTCCTGAACACGCTGTCGTTCTGGCTGTTCGTGGCGGGTGCCATGCTGGTCAACATCTCGCTGGGCGTCGGTGAGTTCGCCAAGACCGGCTGGCTGGCCTACCCGCCACTGTCGGGCCTGGATTACAGCCCTGGCGTAGGGGTGGACTATTACCTCTGGAGCTTGCAGATCTCGGGCCTGGGCACGCTGCTGACCGGCGTGAACTTCCTGGTGACGATCCTGCGCATGCGCGCCCCGGGCATGACCCTGATGCGCATGCCGGTGTTCACCTGGACCGCGCTGTGCACCAACGTGCTGATCGTGGCCGCCTTCCCGGTGCTGACCGTGACCCTGGCGCTGCTGGGCCTGGACCGCTACTTCGGCATGCACTTCTTCACGAACGACGGTGGCGGCAACGCCATGATGTACGTGAACCTGATCTGGATCTGGGGCCACCCCGAGGTGTACATCCTGATCCTGCCGGCGTTCGGCATCTTCTCTGAAGTGATTTCCACGTTCTCCGGCAAGAAGCTGTTTGGCTACAAGGGCATGGTGTACGCGACCGCCGCGATCATGGTGCTGTCGTTCATCGTGTGGCTGCACCACTTCTTCACGATGGGCTCGGGCGCCAACGTCAACGCGTTCTTCGGCATCACGACCATGATCATCTCCATCCCGACCGGGGTGAAGATCTTCAACTGGCTGTTCACCATGTACCGCGGCCGGGTCCAGATGACCTCGCCCGTGCTGTGGACGCTGGGCTTCATGATCACCTTCGTGATCGGCGGCATGACCGGCGTGCTGATGGCCGTGCCTGCTGCTGACTTCGTGCTGCACAACAGCCTGTTCCTGATCGCCCACTTCCACAACGTGATCATCGGCGGCGTGCTGTTCGGCTACCTGGCCGGCATCACCTACTGGTGGCCGAAGGCGTTCGGCTTCACGCTGAACGAGCGCCTGGGCAAGTGCGCCTTCTGGTGCTGGCTGGTCGGCTTCTACTTCGCCTTCATGCCGCTGTACGTGCTGGGCCTGATGGGCATGACCCGCCGCCTGAACCACACCGACAACCCGGCCTGGACGCCGTGGCTGTACCTGGCCGTGGTGGGCGTGGTGTTCGTGGCGCTGGGCATCTTCTTCCAGGTGTTGCAGATCGTCGTCTCGATCCGCGACCGCAAGAAGCTGGCCGACGTGACCGGCGACCCGTGGGGCGGCCGTACCCTGGAGTGGGCCACCTCGTCGCCGCCGCCGTTCTACAACTTCGCGCACACTCCGGTGGTGCGTGACCTGGACGCGTTCGCCGACATGAAGGCCCGTGGCGAGACCCTGCCGACCGAAGGCTACGAGAAGATCCACATGCCCAAGAACACGGGCGCGGGCTTCATCATCGGTGCCTTCAGCCTGGTGTTCGGCTTTGCCCTGACCTGGCATATCTGGTGGATGGCCATCGTTGGCCTGGTGGGCATGGTGTGGGCGTTTATCCACCGCAGCAACGACGACCATATCGATTACTACGTGCCGGCCACCGAGGTCGAGCAGATCGAAACGCGCCATCTGCAGCGCATTGCTTCGCAGGCCTAAGAACCATGTCGACTCAAGTCCTAGACCGCATCCCCGCGCAGGCCGGCGCCAAGGCCCACGCTGACGCGCATGGCCATGACCATGCGCACCACGATACCAGTGCCAATACGGTGTATGGCTTCTGGATCTACCTGATGAGCGACTGCATCATCTTCGCCGGGCTGTTCGCCACCTTCGCCGTGCTGCGCGGCGAACTGGCGGGCGGGCCGTCGGCGAAGGAGCTGTTCGAGCTCAACTACGTGCTGGTGGAGACCTTCATCCTGCTGTTCTCCTCGATCACGTACGGCATGGCGATGATCTCGCTGCAGAACCGCAGCCTCAAGCACGTGCAGACGTGGCTCGGCGTCACGTTCCTGCTGGGCGCGGCGTTCATGGCGATGGAAATCAACGAGTTCCACCACCTGATCGCCGAAGGCGCCGGCCCGGGCCGCAGCGCGTTCCTGTCGTCGTTCTTCACGCTGGTCGGCACCCACGGCCTGCACGTCGCCAGCGGCATGCTGTGGATGATCGTGCTGATGTGGCAGCTGGGCAAGAAGGGCATCACCCCGACGCTTAGCAAGCGCCTGATGTGCCTGTCGCTGTTCTGGCACTTCCTGGACGTGGTCTGGATCGGCGTGTTTACCGTGGTCTACCTGATGGGACATCTGTGATGGCACAACACAACGCACCCGCGGCGCACGGCGCCCACGACTCGCACGCCGCGCACGATTCGCATGGCAGCACCCACGCCAGTTTCAAGTCGTACCTGATCGGCTTCGTGCTGGCGGTGGTCCTGACCGTGATTCCGTTCAAGCTCGTGATGGACGGCACCATGGACAAGGGCACGATCCTCTGGATCATCCTCGGCATGGCCGCGGTCCAGATCCTGGTCCACCTGAAGTACTTCCTGCACCTGGACACCTCGTCCGAGCAGCGCAGCAACGTGATCGCGCTGCTGTTCACGGCGCTGATCCTGGTGATCGTGGTGGCCGGTTCACTGTGGATCATGTACAACCTGAACGCCAACATGATGCCGATGTAAGGACTGCTGTCCTGGCATCGAAAAAACGGGGCCCCGCGAGGGGCCCCGTTTTTTATTTGCAGCTACCTCATCAAGGCTTGAACGTATCGCCAAGCACCACGCCTTCGCAGCGTGGGTCGGCACTGCCCACCAGCACCGCCGAGCCGCCGATGGTGTTGAGGGTGATCGCGCTCAGGCCGCTCGATTGCCATTGGTCATGTGGTACGAGCCGCGCCCTGACGCGGACTGCGTGGATTGTCGCCATTGGCAAGCCCCGTACGCTTCGGCGCCGGTTCCCCTTGCCCAGTGCGGCGCCGGCCGGCCGCTGACGACACGACCGATTCTGGCGCATGGCCGCGACCCGCTCGCGGGCACCATGCACCGTCACTGCTCCCATTTCTCCCGTTGCACTATCTCGGTGCCGGTTCACGCTGCACGCTCGTGGTGCGCGATGGTTCCTGCGACCCGCTGAAGCCATGCGCGCCGCGCGCAGCGGCCGGGTTGCCGCTCAAAACCGATGGCACGCTAGTTGCAGATGCATCACCTCGGGGAGCGTGTCCCTACTAACACCACAAACGGGAGCTGCAAATGCAACGACGTGACATGCTGAAGCTGTCGGCCATCGCCGCCGCGGCAATGATCGGTACCAGCCCGCTGGCCATGGCGCAGTCCAAGGAACCGATCAAGGTCGGGATCCTGCACTCGCTGTCCGGCACCATGGCCATCTCGGAGACGTCGCTGAAGGACGTGGCCCTGATGACCATCGACGAGATCAACAAGAGCGGCGGCGTGCTCGGCCGCAAGCTCGAGCCGGTGGTGGTGGACCCGGCCTCCAACTGGCCGCTGTTCGCGGAGAAGGCGCGCCAATTGGTCAGCAAGGACAAGGTCGCGGTGACCTTCGGCTGCTGGACCTCGGTGTCGCGCAAGTCGGTGCTGCCGGTCTATGAAGAGCTGAACTCGCTGCTGTTCTACCCGGTGCAGTATGAAGGCGAGGAAATGTCCAAGAACGTCTTCTACACCGGCGCCGCGCCCAACCAGCAGGCGATCCCGGCGGTGGAATACCTGATGAGCAAGGAAGGCGGCGGCGCCAAGCGATTCTTCCTGCTGGGCACGGACTACGTCTACCCGCGCACCACCAACAAGATCCTGCGCGCGTTCCTGAAGAGCAAGGGCGTTGCCGACAAGGATATCGAAGAGGTCTATACCCCGTTCGGCCACAGCGACTACCAGACCATCGTCGCCAACATCAAGAAGTTCTCGCAGGCCGGCAAGACCGCGGTGATCTCGACCATCAACGGCGATTCCAACGTGCCCTTCTATAAAGAACTGGGCAATGCCGGCCTGAAGGCCAAGGACGTGCCGGTGGTGGCGTTCTCGGTGGGCGAGGAAGAACTGCGCGGCATCGACACCAAGCCGCTAGTCGGCCACCTGGCGGCGTGGAACTACTTCATGTCGGTCAAGAACGCACAGAACGATGCCTTCAAGAAGCAGTGGGCGGCCTGGGTCAAGGCCAACAATCTGCCGGGCGGCGACAAGCGCGTGACCAATGACCCGATGGAAGCCACCTATGTCGGCATTCATATGTGGGCACAGGCCGTGAAGAAGGCCGGCAGCACCGATACCGACAAGGTGCGCGCGGCCATGTACGGCCAGACCTTCAAGGCGCCGGACGGCTTCACGCTGACCATGGGCGAGAACCACCACCTGTACAAGCCGGTGATGATCGGCGAAGTGAAGGGCGACGGCCAGTTCTCGGTGGTGTGGAAGACGCCGAAGGCAGTACGTGCGCAGCCGTGGAGCCCGTTCATCTCGGGCAATGAAGGGAAGCCGGACAAGGTGATGTAAGGCGGTCGGCTTCCCTCTGTTTGGCTCCCCTCTCTCGCTTGCGGGAGAGGGGAGTGTGCACTCAGCTTGCCAACACCTTCGCACTTGCCAGCCGCTATGCGCTATTCGATATCCCTTCCCGTTCCGCCCTGGCTGCGCGTCCTGGTGGCAGCGCTGCTACTGGCCTCAGCGCCCTGGGCCATGGCGCTGACGCAGGCTGACCTGAAGCCGCTGGCCGAGGACGACTTCGACGCCAAGACTGCGGCGTTGTCCGCGTTGGCGAAGGCATCGCCCGCCGAAGCCGCACCGATCCTGAAAGCCTTGCAGGACGACGCCCTGCAATATGCGCCGTCGGTCGGCATGGTGCGCCAGGACGGCGACAATACGGTCGATGCGATCACCGGCAAGCCGGTCAAGGTCAAGCCGGACGAACTCGAATCCCTGACCCTGAACAACAGCCTGCGCGCGCTGGTCGACAGCGCCGCCAGCAGCCTGCTGCTGCAATCGCCCGACATCGCGGCGCGCGCGCAGGCCATCGGCACATTGCGCGACCAGCCGGAAAGCGCCTCGCTTGCCGCCGTGGAAGCCGCGCGCAAGACCGAGGCCGATGCCGGCCTGCGTGCCAGCCTCGACGTGATCTGGGCGAACCTCGTGCTGGCAGAACCTGCGGATGCCGCCGCGCACGATGCGCGGCTCGAAGCGATCCGCATCCTCGCCAGCGACAGCAACCCGCAGAGCCGCCAGAAGCTGGCGCCGCTGGTCGAGCGCGACAGCGCCGGCAACTACCGCGAGGCCGATGCCGACGTGCGCCTGGCCGCGCAGCAGGCGCTGGACCAGCTGCGCAGCGACCAGCGCCGCGCCGAGCTGATCGGCAACCTGTTTGCCGGCCTGAGCCTGGGCAGCGTGCTGCTGCTGGCGGCGCTTGGGCTGGCCATCACCTATGGCCTGATCGGCGTCATCAACATGGCGCACGGCGAGTTCCTGATGATCGGCGCCTATGCCACCTATGTGGTGCAGTCGCTGTTTCGTACCTATGCGCCTGAGGCGTTTGCATGGTACCTGCCGGCAGCGCTGCCGGCGTCGTTCCTGGCGGCGGCGCTGGTGGGCTTCGTGCTGGAGCGGCTGGTGCTGCGCCACCTGTACGGCCGCCCGCTCGAAACGCTGCTGGCCACCTTCGGCATCAGCCTGCTGCTGATGCAGGCGGTGCGCACGCTGTTCGGCGCGCAGAACGTCGAAGTGGCCAACCCCGGATGGATGAGCGGCGGCTTCGAATGGATGCCGGGACTGGTGATCCCGTATAACCGCGTGGTCATCATCCTGTTCGCGCTGGCGGTGGTGGCAGTGGCATGGGCGGTGCTCAACCGCACGCGGCTCGGGCTGTTCGTGCGCGCCACCACGCAGAACCGCACCATGGCGGCGTGCGTCGGCGTGCGCACCTGGAAGGTCGACAGCTACGCCTTTGCCTTCGGTGCCGGCATTGCCGGGCTGGGCGGCTGCGCGCTATCGCAGATCGGCAATGTCGGTCCGGACCTGGGCCAGGCCTACATCATCGATTCGTTCATGGTGGTGGTGCTGGGGGGGGTGGGGCAGCTGGCCGGCACCATCGTGGGTGCGTTCGGGTTGGGCATCATCAACAAGTTCATCGAGCCGTTCTATGGCGCGGTGCTGGCCAAGATCCTTGTCCTGGTGCTGATCGTGCTCTTTATCCAGAAACGGCCGCAGGGACTTTTCGCGCTCAAGGGGCGCAGCGCGGAGGCATGATGCAGCGATTCCAACCTGATTCTTCCGCGATGCCTTTCCGGCTTGCCGTGCCGGAACGCCAGTCGCTGTTCTCGCCACGCGGCTGGATGGCGCTGGCGGTGCTGACCGTGATCGTCGGCATCGGCGTGCCGGTGTGCGCGCTGCTCGTGCCGGAAGGCCATCCGTTGCACCTGTCGGCGTATGCGCTGACGCTGGTCGGCAAGATCATGTGCTTTGCGCTGGCGGCGATCGCGCTCGACCTGGTGTGGGGCTACTGCGGCATCCTGAGCCTTGGCCATGGCCTGTTCTTCGCGCTGGGCGGCTATGCCATGGGCATGTACCTGATGCGTTCGATCGGGCGCGAAGGCGTGTACAAGAGCGACCTGCCGGACTTCATGGTGTTCCTCGACTGGAAGGAGTTGCCATGGTTCTGGCACGGCACCGACCACCTGGGCTATGCGCTGCTGCTGGTGGTGCTGGTGCCGGGCGTGCTGGCGTGGCTGTTCGGCTTCTTTGCCTTCCGCTCGCGCATCAAGGGCGTGTACCTGTCCATCATCACGCAGGCGATGACGTATGCGGCGATGCTGCTGTTCTTCCGCAACGAGACCGGCTTCGGCGGCAACAACGGCTTTACCGATTTCAAGCGCATCGCCGGGTTTGCCATCGCCGCGCCGCAGACGCGCACGGCGCTGTTCGTGCTGACCTTCCTGGCGCTGCTGGGCGGCTTTGTGGCCTGCCGCTACATCGTCACGTCCAAGCTGGGCCGCGTGGTGACAGCGGTGCGCGATGCCGAGATGCGCGTCATGTTCTCCGGCTACAACCCGCTCGGCTACAAGCTGTTCGTGTGGACCTTCTCGGCCGTGCTGTGCGGCATCGCCGGCGCGCTGTACGTGCCGCAGGTCGGCATCATCAACCCGGGCGAGATGTCGCCCGGCAACTCGATCGAAATGGCGGTGTGGGTCGCCGTGGGCGGGCGCGGCACGCTGATCGGGCCGGTCATCGGCGCGTTCCTGGTCAACGGCGCCAAGACGCTCTTCACCGCCCACTTCGCCGAGTACTGGCTGTTCCTGCTGGGGGCGATGTTCGTGCTGGTGACGCTCTACCTGCCCGACGGCGTGACCGGCCTGTGGAGGCGCCTGCGAGAGCGCCGCGCTGCATCCGGGGCACCATCCGTGCCCGAGCCGGTTTCCACACCCGCGGTCGCGGGCCGCACCGGAGGTGAAGCATGAACGCCGCACTCGAATACGGCCAGGCCGAAAGCGGCGACGCCACCGGGCTGGGCCGGGTGCTGGAGCCGGGCACCATCGATGTGTCGCATGGCCCGATCCTGTACCTGGAAGACGTCACCGTGCAGTTCGACGGCTTTCGCGCGCTCAACAAGCTGAACCTGTCGATCGACCATGGCGAACTGCGCTGCGTGATCGGCCCCAACGGCGCTGGCAAGACCACGATGATGGATGTCATCACCGGCAAGACCGGCCCGCGCAACGCCAATGTCAGCGGGCGCGTGTTCCTCGGCCAGACCATCGACCTGATGCGGATGACCGAGCCGCGCATCGCGCAGGTCGGCATCGGCCGCAAGTTCCAGAAGCCAACCGTGTTCGAGCAGCATGCGGTGTGGGAGAACCTGGAGCTGGCGATGAAGGCCGACAAGCGCTGGTGGTCGTCGCTGCGCGCGCGGCTGACCGGCGAGGGTCATCGCCGCATCGAACAGACGCTGGCGCTGACCGGCCTGGAGGACGAGGCGTACCGGCCCGCCGGCCTGCTGTCGCACGGGCAGAAGCAGCGGCTGGAGATCGGCATGCTGCTGATGCAGCAGCCACAGCTGTTGCTGCTCGACGAACCCGTGGCCGGCATGACCGATGAGGAAACCATGCAGCTCGCCAGCCTGCTCAACGGCCTGCGCGGCAGCTGCTCGATGATGGTGGTGGAGCACGACATGGAGTTCGTGGCGGCGCTGGCGGGCGATGCCGGCAAGGTCACGGTGCTGGCCGAGGGCAGCGTGCTGGCCGAAGGCACGCTCGACAGCGTCAAGCGCGACGAACGCGTGATCGAATCCTACCTGGGGAGATAGGCATGCTGCAGGTCAATGCACTGAACCAGTTCTACGGCGGCAGCCATATCCTGCGCAACGTCTCCTTCGACGTGCCGGCGGGCAAGCTGACCACGCTGCTCGGCCGCAATGGCGTAGGCAAGAGCACATTGCTGAAATGCCTGATGGGCGTGGTGCCGACGCGCAGCGGCAGCATCCACTGGGACGGCAAGCCGCTGGAGAAGAAGGCGCCGTACGAGCGCGTCTCGGCCGGACTGGCTTATGTGCCGCAGGGGCGCGAGATCTTCCCGCGGCTGACGGTCGAAGAGAACCTGCTGATCGGTGCCGCCAGCCGCGCGCGGCCAGCGGGTGTGCCGGATCGCATCTATCAATTGTTCCCGGTGCTGCGCACCATGCGCCAGCGCCGCGGCGGCGACCTGTCCGGCGGCCAGCAGCAGCAACTGGCGATCGGCCGGGCACTGATGAGCGAGCCGCAACTGCTGATCCTCGACGAGCCGACCGAGGGCATCCAGCCGTCGATCATCCAGGACATCGGCCGTGCGCTGCGGTTGCTGGTAGACGAGTTCGGCATGACGGTGCTGCTGGTCGAGCAGTACTATGAATTCGCGCGCCATATCGCCGACCACTATGTGGTGATGAGCCGGGGCGAGGTGGTTGCCCGCGGTGCCGGGGCCAGCATGGAACAGGACGGCGTACGGGAGTTGATTGCCGTGTAAGCGCGGGGCGGGGAATGCGCATCGCACGCCGCTTTCGCACAGACAGGGGGCGCGCTATGATTGCCTGCAACCCCCGCCATCGCGCGCGCCCCGCCGGCCTTGCCACGCCATGCGTCATCCCGATTTTCCTTCGTCACTCGCCGTGCCTGCCGCATGGCAGGCCAGCCTGCGGCTGCGTTTTGCGCAACGCGGCGAACGCTCCGCGCTGGTCGAACGCCGCCACCAGGGGCCATTGCTGGTGCAGAAGCCGCTCTATCCCGAAGGCGGCATCTGCCATGCCGTCATCCTGCATCCGCCGGCAGGCGTGGCGGGTGGCGACAGCCTGGATATCGATGTGACGGTCGAAGCCGGCGCCCATGCGGTGCTTGCCACGCCCGGCGCCACCAAGTGGTACAAGTCGCTTGGCCGCGACGCGGCGCAGCAGGTGCGGCTGTCGGTCGGCCCGGGGGCGCGGCTGGACTGGCTGCCGCAGGAGAACATCGTGTTCGACGATGCGCGTGCGCGGATTGCGACGGTGCTCGACGTAGCGCCGGGCGGCAGCGCGATCGGCTGGGATGCCGTAGTGCTGGGCCGGCAGGCGTCGGGCGAGCAATGGGCGCGCGGCGCGTTGTGGCTTGATACACGCGTCGGCGCTGGCGAGCGCGCGCTGTGGATTGAACAGTCGCATCTCGATGCGGGATCGCCGCTGCGCGCCGCGGTAGCGGGACTCGACGGCCTCAATGTGCTCGGCACGCTGTGGGCGGTGGGCGAGGGCGCCACGCAGGAACTGGCGGAATTATTGGCCGAGCGATTGCCCTACGGGCCGGAGTTGCGCGCGGGCGTGACCTGCCTGGCAGCCCAGGGCCAGTCGATGCTGCTGGTGCGCGTGCTCGGCCGGCAGATGGAGGCCGTGCGCCACGTGATGGTCGATAGCTGGCAGGCGTTGCGCGAGCCGATGCACGGCGTGGTGGCGCGGCCGCTGCGCCTGTGGGCGACGTAGGGCGACGTAGGGCGACGTAGGGCGACGTAGGGCCGCGATCGGACAACGAGACACACAAGGAACAAGAGATGGAACTGACGCCGAGAGAGAAGGACAAGCTGCTGATCTTCACCGCTGCGCTGCTGGCTGAACGGCGCAAGGCGCGGGGACTCAGGCTCAACTATCCGGAAGCCGTGGCGCTGATCACCGCGGCCATCATGGAAGGCGCGCGCGATGGCCGCACCGTGGCCGACCTGATGCACGAAGGCACCACCGTGCTGACGCGCGACGAGGTGATGGACGGCGTCGCCGAGATGATTCCCGAGATCCAGGTCGAAGCGACGTTCCCCGACGGCACCAAGCTGGTGACGGTGCACCATCCCATCGTCTGAGCCTGCGCCTGAACGACCGATTCCGATCGATTCGAACAACCAAGCCAACCGAGAGCCGACATGAACCGTTCCGCCTGCCTGCGCCTTGCCCTGGGCGCCACCCTGACCGTTGCCGCCACCGCCGCGCTGGCGCACCCGGGCCATGACGCCGCCACCGTCGGCGCCAGCCTGTGGGCCGGCCTGGCGCACCCGTTCAGCGGCGCCGACCACCTGCTGGCAATGGCGGCGGTCGGCGTGTGGAGTGCGCTGGTGGCACGCTCGGCTGCCGATACGCTGCGCCTGCCACTGGTCTTCGTCGCGCTGATGCTGGCCGGCGCCGCGCTCGGTCTGGCTGGCATGGCGCTGCCCGCGGTTGAACCGATGATCGCCGTGTCGTTGCTGGTGGTGGGCCTGATGCTGGCGCTGCGCGCCCAACTGCCGGCCTGGGCCGGTGCCCTGCTGGTAGGGGGCTTTGCGGTGTTCCACGGCTATGCGCATGGCGCCGAGCTGCCGGCTACCGCCGAGGCGATGCCCGCCGTGCTCGCCTACGTCGGCGGCTTTGCCGTCGCGACCATGGCGCTGCACCTGCTCGGCATCGGCGCCGGCACGCTGCTGCGCCGCCATGCCGGCTGGCTGGCCCGCCTGGCCGGTGCCGGCGTG
Source organism: Cupriavidus phytohabitans (assembly GCF_017815025.1). Classification (NCBI taxonomy): domain Bacteria; kingdom Pseudomonadati; phylum Pseudomonadota; class Betaproteobacteria; order Burkholderiales; family Burkholderiaceae; genus Cupriavidus; species Cupriavidus phytohabitans. The sequence goes on along the minus strand of NZ_JAGIQB010000028.1, from coordinate 16,740 downwards.
GCGCTGTACGGCACCGGCCTGCTGATGGCCTGAGGAGATACACACCATGATCCCCGGTGAACTGATGCCCGCCGATGGCGAGATCGAACTCAACGCCGGCCGCGCCACGGTCAGCGTGACGGTGGCCAATACCGGCGACCGGCCGATCCAGGTCGGCTCGCACTTCCACTTCTACGAGACCAACCCCGCGCTGTCATTCGATCGCGAGGCCACGCGCGGCTTCCGGCTGAATATCGCGGCGGGTACGGCGGTACGTTTCGAACCTGGACAGACCCGCACCGTCGAACTGGTGGCCCTGGATGGCGACCGCATCGTCTACGGCTTCAACGGCAAGATCATGGGAGCGCTGTGATGGCAACGATCTCCAGGCAGGCCTACGCCGAGATGTTCGGCCCGACCACCGGCGACCGCGTGCGGCTGGCGGATACCGGGCTCATCATCGAGGTCGAGAAGGACTTCACCATCTACGGCGAGGAAGTGAAGTTCGGCGGCGGCAAGGTGATCCGCGACGGCATGGGCCAGAGCCAGCGCATGGCGAAGGACTGCGTCGACACGGTGATCACCAATGCGCTGATCGTCGACCACTGGGGCATCGTCAAGGCCGACATCGGGCTGAAGGACGGGCGCATCGCGTCGATCGGCAAGGCCGGCAACCCGGATATCCAGCCGGGCGTGACCATCGTGGTCGGGCCGGGTACGGAGGTGATCGCGGGCGAGGGCATGATCGTCACGGCGGGCGGCATCGACAGCCATATCCATTTCATCTGCCCGCAGCAGATCGAAGAGGCGCTGATGAGCGGCGTCACCACGATGATTGGCGGCGGCACGGGGCCGGCGACAGGCACCTTCGCCACCACGGTGACGCCGGGGCCTTGGTTCATGGAGCGGATGCTGCAGGCGGTGGACGCCTATCCGATGAATATCGGCCTGCTCGGCAAGGGCAACGCCAGCCGGCAGGCACCGCTCCTGGAGCAGGTGGAGGCCGGTGCGATCGGGCTGAAGCTGCATGAGGACTGGGGTACCACGCCGGCGGCGATCGATACGTGCCTGTCGGTGGCGGACGCGACCGACACGCAGGTGGCGATCCACACCGATACGCTGAACGAGGCCGGATTTGTCGAGGCCACCATCGCCGCGTTCAAGGGCCGCACCATCCATACGTATCACACCGAAGGTGCCGGCGGCGGCCATGCGCCGGACATCATCAAGGTCTGCGGCGAGGCCAATGTGCTGCCGTCGTCGACCAACCCGACGCGGCCGTACACGGTGAACACGCTGGACGAGCACCTCGACATGCTGATGGTGTGCCACCACCTCGACCCGTCGATTGCCGAGGACATCGCCTTCGCCGAAAGCCGCATCCGCCGCGAGACCATCGCCGCGGAGGATATCCTGCATGACCTCGGCGCGTTCTCGATGATCTCCAGCGACTCGCAGGCCATGGGCCGCGTCGGCGAGGTCATCATCCGCACCTGGCAGACCGCGCACAAGATGGCGCTGCAGCGCGGCAAGCTGCCGGGCGATCCGCACGATGCGCGCGGCGGGCACGACAACTTCCGCGTCAAGCGCTATGTCGCTAAGTACACCATCAACCCGGCGCTGACGCATGGCATCGCGCATGAGGTGGGCTCGGTCGAGGTCGGCAAATGGGCCGACCTGGTGCTGTGGCGTCCGGCGTTCTTCGGCGTCAAGCCCAGCCTGATCCTGAAGGGCGGCATGATCGCCGCCGCGGCGATGGGCGATCCCAATGCGTCGATCCCGACACCGCAGCCGGTGCATTACCGGCCGATGTTCGCATCGGCGGGCGGGGCGCTGCACCGCTCTTCGCTGACCTTTGTCTCGCAGGCGGCGCTTTCGGCCAATATCGGCGAGCGCTATGGCCTTGCCAAGACGCTGTCGGCGGTGCGCGGAACACGCACGGTCAGCAAACGCGACATGGTGCACAATGACTGGCAACCGCACGTCACGGTCGATCCGGAGACCTACCAGGTAGTTGCCGACGGCCAGCTGCTGATCTGCGAGCCCGCCACCGAGCTGCCCATGGCGCAGCGCTATTTCCTGTTCTGAACCGCCGGGGCCCGCGCCCCGCATCGCGCATGCTGAAGATCGACAAATTCCTGAGCGCCCCGCACGGCATCGCGCCGGTGCTGGTGCGCCGTGCTCCCAAGCTGGTCCTGCCTTTCAACGAACGCAGCAAGAGCCGCTTGCGCGCGGTGCTCGACAACGGCACCGAGGCCGCGCTGTTCCTGCCGCGCGGCACGGTGCTGCGGGGTGGCGATTTGCTGGTGGCCGAGGATGGCAGCTTTGTCGAGGTGCGGGCCGCGGCGGAGGCCGTTCTGGATGTGCGTTCGGAAGATCCGCATGCGCTGATGCGCGCGGCGTATCACCTGGGCAACCGGCACACGCCGGTGGAGATCGGGCGCGACTATCTTCGGCTCGAGTACGACCCGGTGCTGGCCGACATGCTGCAGCGCCTGGGCGTGCGTGCCGAGCGCGCGGAGCTGCCGTTCGAGCCGGAAGCCGGGGCGTATGGCGGCGGGCACAAGCATGGGCACGATGCCACGTTCGCGGAGGACTATGCGGCGGCTCAGGCGGTGTTCCACGAGCATCATGGGCACTCGCACTCGCACTCGCACTCGCACTCGCACTCGCACTCGCACTCGCACTCGCACGGGCATGCTCATGATCACGAACATGGCGACGCGGATCATGATGCAAATTGCGTGCATAAGCATTGATTACATTAGTGCTGACTACAATGGGCGCGCGCTGTGAATCAGCCGGAAAACCTTACCAATACCGACACCGCGCTCCCCTCTCCCGCTTGCGGGGGAGGGAAGCAAGACGATGGCAAGCGGGTGCTGTAGCCATGACCACCCTCCACCAACTCATCTCCCTGCTGCACCTCGCATCCCCCGCCTTGCCCATCGGCGGCTTCAGCTATTCGCAAGGGCTTGAAGCCGCGATCGAGGCCGGCGTCATCCATGACGCCCAGACCGCCGAGCGCTGGATCCGCGACAACCTGCTGCACGTCCAGGCGCAATGCGAGGCACCGCTGTGGCTACTGTTGCATCGCTGCTGGCGTGCCGGTGACACGGCAGCAGTGCAGGCGTGGAATGACTGGTTCCACGCCACCCGCGAAACCTCGGAGCTTCGTCTCGAAACCGAGCAGATGGGCTGGTCGCTGGCGAAGCTGATCGCCCAGATGGAGTGGGGGACGCCGGCATTGCGCGAGGCGCTGGCAACGCTATCGCCGCTCTGCCTGCCATCCGCCTTTACCGCAGCGTGCGTTGCGCTGGACGTCGACGCCCGTGACGGCCTGGCCGCCTATTGCTTCAACTGGGCCGAGAACCAGGTTGCCGCCGCGATCAAGGCGGTGCCGCTGGGACAGGTCGCCGGGCAACACATGCTGCGCCGTCTTCACGCAGCGGTGCTGGAAACCGTAGACGAAGCCACGCACCGCGCCGATGCCACGCCGCCGCAACTGTCGACCTTTTCCCCGATGCTGGGCCTGCTTTCCGCACGCCACGAAACGCAGTACTCCCGGCTGTTCCGTTCCTGAATCCACACCCCACCATGACCCAGGCCCGTACCAAGAAGAATCCTCCGCTGCGCGTCGGCGTCGGCGGCCCGGTTGGCTCCGGCAAGACCACGCTGCTGGAGATGCTGTGCAAGGCCATGCGCGACCGCTATGACCTGGTCGCGATCACCAACGACATCTACACCAAGGAAGACCAGCGTCTGCTGACGATCTCCGGCGCGTTGCCGGCGGAACGCATCATGGGCGTGGAAACCGGCGGCTGCCCGCACACCGCGATCCGCGAGGATGCGTCGATCAACCTTGAAGCGGTGGACCGCATGCTGGCGAAGTTCCCGGATGCCGACGTGGTGTTCATCGAGTCCGGCGGCGACAACCTCGCGGCAACGTTCAGCCCAGAACTTTCTGATCTGACGATCTACGTGATCGACGTAGCCGGCGGTGAGAAAATTCCGAGAAAAGGCGGCCCGGGAATTACCAAGTCCGACCTGCTGGTGATCAACAAGACAGACCTCGCGCCATACGTCGGCGCGTCCCTGGAAGTGATGGAGAGCGATGCCCGCAAGATGCGCGGCACCCGGCCGTTCGTGATGGGCAGCGTCAAGTCCGGGCAGGGCCTTGACGAAGTCATCCGCTTCATCGAACGGCAGGGCATGCTTGGCGTCTAGGGCTCGATGTCGCCCGCGGCGGCCCTGGCGCCGGGTTTGACGTAGCTCACCGGCGGGCGGAAGCTGCCCTTGCCCGCCAGCGCCCGGGCAACCGCCGCCACCAGGTTCAGCTCGGGCTCGTTGAGCTCGGCCATATGGCGCATGGTCGCCTCGATGGCTGCCTGCTGCCGGTTGCCGTAGGGCATCGGCGCCTGCTCCACCTGCAGCTCGCTGACATCGTGGCGTGCGAAGTCCAGCATTTCAGACGGCGGGACCGCAAGGGTCTCGGCCAGCGTGCAGATGTTGATCAGCGCCAGGTTGCGCTTGCCCCCTTCGATGCCGCTCAGGTAGGAACGCGCCAGACCGCTTTCCAGCGACAGCGTCTCCTGGGACCAGCCGCGCTGCTTGCGCAGCCAGGCGAGATGCAATCCGAAAAGTCTGAGATGTCGAGTAGTCATGGGATCGTAAGAAGTTCGGAGTGTTCTGAGGCTAAGGGTTTGACCTTGAGGCCACGACAACTTATTCTCCCCCTCACTATCGATGCCCGATCCGCGGAATAAGGGATGCGCCAGTGCATATGGCGCGGCACGATGGCATGACACCGGGCGGCTTGCATGGCCGCGCCAGACGGGACCACTGTGCGATGCCGGAGCGCGATGCTTTCGCGTGCGCCGCGTTGCGCGGACAGGATGACCGCATCCTGTCGCCCTGCTCAGGGAATTGCCATGCAGATATTCACGCTGTTCGAGGCGCAGATGCGCGCCTTCCAATCCGGCCACCATGCCGTGGCGGATCTGACCATCGGTTTCCAGTCGCGCTTGCTGTCCTCCACGGCAGGGCTGGGCGAAACCTGCGACTACGTATTTCTCCGTGCGGGAGAGGCCCAGCCCGAATTCGTGGCGCAGCGGCCCGAGTGGTGGGCCTGCCTTCGCGGGGGGCTGCGCATGTCGGCGCCCGGGCGCGGCAGCCTGCTGACCGGCGGCGGTGAGTTGTTCGCTCCCGCCACCGGCGTGCCGATGCAGGTCCGCGCGACGGTCGATACGATCCTGCTGCGCGCCGTGGCGCAGGATGTGGCCGCGGCGCCGGTGTCACTGCCCGCTGGCGCGTGTCGCTGCACGCTGGGGCAGCTGGGTGCGAACGATCCCGGCGGCATGGCCGGCGCATCACCGGACGAGTCCGCGCTGCAAAGCCCGGCAGGCATGCGGCCCGAGTTCATCCAGCTTGATGACTCGGGCGGCGACTGGGCGCAGCGGCTGCGCGCGCGCGGCTTGCGCTGGGCGCTGTGCTATCGCGGTGCTGCAGGCTTGTATTGGCACCGGCCCGAGGCGCCAGCGGCGGACGAGGCGGCGTTCCTGCAGCCTGGCGCGCTTTACGCGCCGGACGCGAATGAAACCTGTCGTCTCGACGTGCTCATGCCCGGCACGGCCCTGCTGTGCTGTTTCGGCCCGCCGGGCGGGCACGGTGCTCGCGGGCATGAAAACGAAGGCGGAACCGGCCAGGCCGCGCGCTGCCCCGGACGGTTGCCCAGGGAGCGCATCGACACGCAGGCATTGGTGGCGGCGTGAACGCCGCGGTGGCCCGGGATCATGCCCGGGCCGGCGGCCCTCAGTGGCGCTTGTACTGCGTGGCGCCGAACAGCACCTCGCGCGCCTTGTCGTCCTGCAGCGCCTTGCGCGCGCTGGCCAGCACCTCGACGCCGCGCTTGACCGCGGGGCGTTCGGCGATCTCGTTGAACCAGCGCTTCAGGTGCGGGTATTCGTCAAGCTCGACGCCCTGGTTCTGCCAGCTGCGCAGCCACGGGAAGGTGGCGATGTCGGCGATGGTGTACTGGTCGCCAGCCAGCCATTCGTGCTTCGACAGCTGCGTGTCGATCACGCCGTACAAGCGCCTGGCCTCGTTGGTATAGCGGTTGACCGCGTACTCGATCTGCTCCGGGGCGTAGATGCGGAAGTGGTGCGCCTGGCCCAGCATCGGGCCGACGCCGCCCATCTGGAACATCAGCCACTGCAGCGCGTCGTACTTGCCGCGCACGTCCTCGGGCAGGAACTTGCCGGTCTTGCCGGCCAGGTACAGCAGGATGGCGCCCGATTCGAACAGCGAGATCGGCTTGCCGTCCGGGCCGTCGGGGTCGACGATGGCGGGAATCTTGTTGTTGGGGCTGATCTTCAGGAAGTCCTCGCCGAACTGGTCGCCGGCGCCGATGTTGATCGGATGGACCTTGTACTCCAGGCCACATTCTTCCAGCATGATGTGGACTTTGTGGCCGTTGGGCGTTGCCCAGGTATAGACGTCGATCATCGCAAAAGCTCCCCTGGCTGCGATCGTGGTGACTGCCACGTCAACCACTGACGTGGCGAACCGGGCGATTTAAGCACAGAAGAAAAAAACGCGCAGGCAGGCTGCGCGTTTCCATGCTGGCGTCAGGGGCGAGCGCGCCCCCGCGGCGGGCGCTCAGAAGCCGCGCGCCACCGGCATCTTGATGCTGTCCGGGTTCACGTTCATGTGCTTGGCCAGTTCCAGCTTGGCGACGGCGTTGCGGTGCACCTCGTCCGGACCGTCGGCCAGGCGCAGCGTGCGCTGGTGCGCCCACCAGTTGGCCAGCGGGAAGTCGCTGGAAACACCGGCGGCGCCATGCACCTGGATGGCCCAGTCGATCACCTTCAGCGCCACGTTCGGTGCCACCACCTTGATCATCGCGATCTCGGCCTTGGCCACCTTGTTGCCGACGGTGTCCATCATGTACGCGGCCTTGAGCGTCAGCAGGCGCGCCATCTCGATCTCGCAGCGCGCTTCGGCGATGCGTTCCTGGGTGACGCCCTGGCTGGCCACCGGCTTGCCGAAGGCCACGCGCGACAGCGCGCGCTTGCACAGCAGTTCCAGCGCGCGCTCGGCCACGCCGATGCTGCGCATGCAGTGGTGGATACGGCCCGGGCCGAGGCGGCCCTGCGCAATCTCGAAGCCGCGGCCTTCGCCCAGCAGGATGTTCGAGGCCGGCACGCGCACGTTCTTCAGCTCGATCTCCATGTGGCCGTGCGGCGCGTCGTCGTAGCCGAACACCGGCAGGAAGCGCTTGATGGTGATGCCCGGCGTGTCGGCCGGCACCACGATCATCGACTGCTGCTCATGGCGGCCGGCGTCGGGATTGGTCTTGCCCATCACGATGTAGACCTTGCAGCGCGGATCACCGGCGCCCGAGGACCACCATTTGGTGCCGTTGATGACGTAGTGATCGCCGTCGCGCTCGATGCGGCATTCGATATTGGTGGCGTCGGACGAGGCCACCGCCGGCTCGGTCATCAGGAAAGCCGAGCGGATCTCGCCGGCGAGCAGCGGCTCCAGCCACTTGTCCTTCAGTTCCTCGGACGCATAGCGCTCCAGCGTCTCCATGTTGCCGGTGTCGGGCGCGGCGCAGTTGAACACCTCGGCCGACCAGGGCACCCGGCCCATGATCTCGCACAGCGTGGCGTATTCCAGGTTGGACAGGCCCTGCGGCGCGCGCGGCGAGCGCGGCAGGAACAGGTTCCACAGGCCGGCTTCGCGCGCCAGCGGCTTCAGTTCCTCGATCACCTTGGTCGGGATCCAGGCGTTGCCGGCGCGGCGGTTGGCGTCGATCTCTTCGGCGAAGCGCTTCTCGTTCGGATAGATGTGCTTGTCGAAGAAGGCCAGCAGCTTGGCCTGCATTTCCTTGACCTTCGGGCTGTACTCGAAATCCATGTGGTCTCCTCGCTACGGATCGGTGGGCGCCGCGCATTGGCAACGGCGGGCAACGGCGGGCAACGGCGCCGGTTGGCTTCGTCAATCAGGCAGACATCGCCGATGCAATGCACTCTATCTGAAAGACGGTAATAAGAAAAATGAATTTTCTGGATTTGCCAGTATCAATTCCCTGCATTCCGTGCCAGAATCTCCGTCATGCAGCTCTCCCGCATCGACCTCAACCTCTTCGTGGTGTTCGACGCCATCTACAGCGAAGGCAGCATCACCGCGGCCGCGCGCCAGCTCAACCTGACGCAGCCGGCGGTCAGCCATGCGCTGGGGCGGCTGCGCACGCTGTTCGACGACCCGCTGTTCGAGCGCCGCGGGCAGGGCATGGCGCCCACGCCGCTGGCCCGTTCCCTGGCCGGCGAGGTGCGCGGCGCACTGCAGTCGTTTGCCCGGACGCTGCAGGACACGCCGCACTTCGATCCCACCAATACGGTGCGGCGCTTCACCATCGGCATGCGCGACGCGCTGGAATCGACACTGCTGCCGCCGCTGATGGCGCGGGTGACGGCGATGGCGCCGCACGTGGAAATCGCCGCGATCCGCTTTGACCGGCGCGAGATGGAGTCCGAGCTGCTGGCCGGCACCATCGATACCGCGATCGACATCCTCCTGCCGGTCTCGCCGGCTATCCACCACGCGCCGTTCATGAACGACCCGATGGTGGTGCTGGCGCGCCGCGACCATCCGCTGGTGAAGAAGGAGCTGACGCTGGAGCGCTACCTCGCGGCCGAGCACGTGCACGTGTCGTCGCGCCGGCGTGGCGCCGGGCTGGAGGACCAGGCGCTGCACCGCATGGGCCTGACGCGGCGCGTGCGGCTGCGCTGCCAGCACTATGCCGCCGCCTGCCGCGTGGTCAGCTGCACCGATCTTCTGGCCACGCTGCCGCTGCGCTATGCGCGCATCGCCAACGAGCCTTACGCCAACCGGCTGCTGTCCCTGCCGTTCAAGGTTCCGACGCTGGAGCTGCACCTGTACTGGCACGCGGGTGGCGAGAACGATGGCGCCAACCGGTGGCTGCGCGAGCAATTGCTGGCGGTGATGACATCACTCGGTGGCGGCACCGCCGATGTGACGCCGGCGGGCTAAGCGCTGTGCGCGTCGCATGCCGGTTGCGTCAACGTGCGCCCGGCGTGGCTACTGTGCCGCGCGCGCGGTTCACACGTAAGCATTTGTTCGCAGGCTAGACCCTGCGGGGTCACCCTCATACCATCGTCCGGTCTTTCTGCCTCCGGCGCCTCCCGCGCCGGTTGTTCGCCGCTGCTTCGCCACGTGCGGATCCCTCAGGCGGATGCCTTCTTCCGACGACTACGACAATCCAGACCGATGACCGGGACACGCTTGCTTGCTGATTGCCAACCGACGCTGCCGCGACGCGCGCGGCACACCACGTTCACCCTGACCGGCCTCTGCGCTGCCGCCGTGCTGGCCCTGTCCGCCTGTGGCGGCGGTGGAGACGGCGGCGACGGCGCCACGTCGGCCGGCGCGCCGCAAGGCTCCTCGCAATCCGGCACCCAGTCCAGCGCGAGCCCTGGTTCGACGTCTTCCACGCCGACCACTGCCGGTGGCTGCTACACCGTCAGCGGTGCGGCACCGGCGCCTGCGGCCGGCAGCGGCATCACGCTGTTGCCGGCGCGCGGCAGCGCGGTCAGCAACTACCGCGTGCTGGAGGAACCGCGCACTGCGGGCCTGTGCTACGCGAACTACCGCCGCGAGCAGGTCGGCCTGCCGCCGCTGGCCGCGCGCGACCCGCTCAACACCGTGGCGCAGAACCACACCGCGTACATGCTGGCCAACGCCACGCTGACGCACGACGAAATCAGCGGCCGGACCGGCTATACCGGTGCCACGCCGAACGAGCGCATCCAGGCAGCCTACCCGACCAATGCCACCGCGGAAGTGGTGGCCGGCGCCAATCGCTGGACCTCGGTGGCCAACGCCAACCTGTCGATGACGCCCAAGGATGCGCTGGTTTCCGACCTGGTCAACGCGCCGTTCCACCGCGCCGCGCTGCTGGGCAGCTACGGCTCGGCCGGCAGCGGCTTTGCCGAAAGCGTGGGCCCGAACGGCAGCGGCACGTCGGCAAGCTACTACCAGACCATCGACCTGGCCGATGCGTCCAAGGGCGGCAGCGACAACCAGATGGTGGCGTACCCGTTCAACGGCCAGGCCGACGTGCCGGCGAGCTGGGTCAACTCCGAAAGCCCCAACCCGGCGCCGGGCTACGAAGGCAAGACCGTGGGCTACCCGGTTTCGCTGCAGGCGATCAATACCTCGCTGCAGTTCGATGCCGACAACTTCGCCATCACCGACGCGCAGGGCAACAGCGTCAATTGCCTGAAGGTCGACAGCCGTTCGTCGGGCCTGTCCAGCGCCGCGCGCGGACTGGCGATCTGCACGCCGGTGGCACCACTTGCCAGCGGCCAGCGCTACAACGTGCGCGTGACCGGCCGGCTGGGTTCGCAGCCGGTGGACCTGAGCTGGTCCTTCACCACGCGCTGATCTTCCCCGATCAGCCAGGCACCGCCGCGCTCACTGCGGCGCGCGGTGCTGCAGCTCGATGCGCACCTGGCCCGGCGCCAGCGTGCGGTCAGGCTGCACGGCATACGGCAACGGCGGGCGCTGCCCCGCCGGCATCGACTGCCACAGCCGTTCCACCCACTCCCTGATGTCCGCGCTGTCCGGTTCGGCCGCCCACAGGCCGAGCGGCGGGGTTGCCTGCATGCGCGCTGCGACTGCCGCGGGATCTTCCTGTACCGAGACGACCATCGCTGCGGCGGCAAGCGCTGCGGGTGCGCGTGCCGCTGCCAGCGGCGGGGCGGCCTTGCGCGCGAAGTCGGCGCCTGGGGCGGCGGCTGGTGCCGGTGCAGGCGCGGCTTCCGCCATGGCGGAGTATGCAGGCATCGGCGGGGCTGCTGCGACGGCGGGAGCCTGTGGCAGCAAGCCTTCGGTGGCAGGGGCGGGCATGGCCTGTGTTTCGCCGCGTGGCGTCGCCTTGCGTTCGGCGGGCGGCTGCACGCGCTGGCGCGGGGTGGCTTCGCGTTCTTGCCGTAGCTCCCGCGATGCCGGCAGAGCGGCCTTGGGTGCCGGCGGCGTGGGGTTTGCCGGCGCGGCGACGGGTGCGTCCTGCACGCGCGCGGGAGCGTCCCCGGCCGTCGGAGCCGCAGTCGGCGCGGGCGCGGTTGCCGGTGTGGCCGCCTGTGGTGTGGTCGACTCGCGCACCGCGCCCGGTTGCAAGGCGCCTTCGTCGACCTGCCGCAGCACGATGCTGGTGGTCAGCCCCGCCACGGCCGCCACGCTCGCCACGGCGCCGAGCGAACGCCACCAACGGCGTGCGCGTGTCGTGCGTGTCTGTTCTGTCCGCCCTGCGGCCTGCGCGATGGCCGTGCTGCGCGCCTGCGCCGCCAGCCAGTCGCGCGTGGCATCGCTGACGGGCGCACCCAGGGCTTGCGCCGCCGGCTGGCCCGCCTCAATGCTGGCCAGCACCGCATCGCGCCGGCCCGCCTGCGCTGCCTGCAGCCGCGCGGCTTCTTCCAGCACCGCGGACGCCAGCCCCGGCGGCGCGGAGAAAGGCAGGCCGAATGGCAGGGCGCCGGCGCGGCGTGCGTCGGCTTCCTGTTGGGCCGCGTGCGCCGCGGCTTGCACGGCAGCGGCCAGCCGCTCCGGTGGCAGGTAGGCAGGCAATGCCTTCAGCAGCGCGGCAAGCCGGTCCTGCCCGTCGATGAAGCGGTCGGCGGCGCTCATGGCCGAGGCTCCCGCGCGCCCGGCAGGGTGCCCGCCAGCTCGGCACGCAACCGCGCGAAAGCGTAGCGCAGCCGGCTCTTCACCGTCTCGAACTTCTCGCCCAGCATCTGCGCGATATCCTCGACGCTCATGTCGCTGAAAAAGCGCAGCACCACTACCTCGCGCTGTGCCGCCGGCAGTTGCAGCAGCGCGAGGTGGACATGGTGCGCATGCTGCCGCAACTGCAGCTCGGCTTCTGGCGACAGGTCGTCGACGGGCAGCTCGGGCGGCTGGCCGTCGTCCGTATCGCGGCGCTGGCGCGCATCCGCGCTGCGCACCTGGTCGAGCCAGGCATTGCGCGCGATCTGGTACAGGAAGGTGCGAAACGCCGCGGCAGGCTGGTAGTCGCCGCAGCGGGTCATCAGCTTGATCCACGTCTTCTGCGCGATGTCCTCGGCCTCGCCGGTATTGCCCTGGCACAGCCACGCCACGTAGTTGTAGAGGCCGGCGTTGTGGCGGCGGAACAGCTCGGCGATGGGTTGCTCGATGATGCCGGACGCGACCAGCAGCATCAGGTCCGGGTCGGGCAGTGCGGCCAACGGGGGAGACGGGACGGGATCTGGAGCCTGCATGCGTCCGAGTATAAGAGTGCGCAGGGCGGGGCGACAAACCGCTGCGCCGCCCTGTGCCGCGACGTTGTCAGCGCGCCGCCCGCTCGGGTACCGCGCCACCGGCATCCGCCGGTTTGCTGGTTGCGAGGCTTTGCGCAAGGTCGACCAGCTTGAGGAATTCGCCGCGGTAGCCGAAACGGTCGGGGCCGCGCGCGGCTTGCGCCAGCGCGTGCGCCTCGGCGTAGCCCCAGCTTCCGGTGTGCTTGCCGCCGCGCAGCGCCTGGCCGAAGCCGGCCACTGCGGCGGCGAAGCGGAAGTCGTCGTCGCCCTGGGCCAGGGTCCGGATCGCCTGCCGCGCCACGGTGACATCCATCAGCTGGCTCGTGCTGGCCGCAGGCAGCTTGTAGCGCAGCTTCACATGCGCCAGTTCGCCGTCGCGGGCGGGTGCCGGCGTGGCCGGCTGGTAGCGCAGCGGATCGACCAGCCCGGGCTGGCCGGCCAGCGTCAGCTCGTACAGCGCGGTTACCGTATGGCCTGCGCCGATGTCGCCGGCATCGACCTTGTCGTTGTTGAAATCCTCGCGCGCCAGCAAGCGGTTTTCATAGCCGATCAGCCGGTATTCCTTCACCGTCGCCGGGTTGAATTCCACCTGGATCTTCACGTCGCGGGCGATGGTGGCCAGCGTCGAGCTGATCTCGCTCGCCAGCACCTTGTTGCCTTCCATCAGGTTGTCGATATACGAGTACGTGCCGTCGCCGGCATCGGCCAGCTGCTCCATCAGCTGCTCGTTGTAGTTGCCAGTGCCGAAGCCCAGTGTCGACAGCGATACGCCCGACTTGCGCTTTTCTTCGACCATGCCCTTGAGCTGCCGGAAATCTGTGACGCCGACATTGAAGTCGCCGTCGGTGGCGAGCAGCACCCGGTTGATCCCGTCTGCAATAAAACTCTGCTGCGCGGCCTGGTAGGCCAGTGCGATGCCGCTGGCGCCGGCGGTGCTGCCGCCTGCCACCAGCTGGTCGATGGCGGCGCTGATCGCGGCCTTGTCGCTGCCCGGCGTGGGGGGCAGCGCCACGCGGGTGCCGCCGGCATAGGTGACCAGCGTAATGCGGTCCTGCGCGCGCAGCTTGTTCACCAGCAGCTTCAGCGATGACTTGAGCAGCGACAGCTTGTCGGGCGAATCCATGGACCCTGACACATCGACCAGGAACACCAGGTTGGCCGGCGGCAGCGCGCCGCTGGCGATGTCCTTGCCCTTGATGCCGATGCGCAGCAGCACGTTGGACGGATGCCAGGGCGCGGGCGCCAGCGCGGTGTGCACGGCGAAGGGCCTGCCGTCGGCGGGCTGGGCGTAGTCGTACGGGAAGTAGTTCAGCAGTTCTTCCACGCGCACGGCATCCGCGGGCGGCAGGCGGCCGGCATTGAGCAGGCGGCGCATATTGCTGTAGCTGCCGGTATCGACGTCGATGCTGAAGGTGGACACCGGGGCCTGCGCGACGAGCTTGACGCCGTTTTCTTCGATCTGGCCGTAGCGCTCGCGATCCGCGGCCGGGGGTGGCCGCAGGTGGTAGGGCGGCGACATGGCCTGCGCGGCATGAGGTGCGATAGCGCGCATCTCGGCGGCCGGAGTGGAATTTGCGGCCTTGGCCGCTTCGGCGGCACGGTCCCAAACCGGCGCGGGCGCCGGGGCCGGCGAATCGGATTGCGGTGCCTGCGTCAGTGAAGGCGAATGCCCGCCGCAGGCCGACAGCGCCAGGGCCAGCGCGGCGGCGCAGCAGGCAGCGGCGGCCCGGATCCGCCGGGCGTCAACGGTGGACACGACCGGTGCGCGAAGTTGCATGTTGTTCTCCTGGTGGGCCGCAGGCGGGACGCCAGGTGGCCTGTCCATGAAACGGCGCACGGTTCCCGGAGGGGTTAGATCCTCCACGTTTTTTTCGCTGCACGCCCAATCAGGTGACGGAAATCAGACTTCGCCCGACCCCCACATGCGGCGATCGCCACTACAATCGCCTGATTCCTTCCCCCAGGAGACATCGCATGGCCCGCTTTGACCTTGATTCGGTGGTGTGGCGCAGCACGCTGGCCCTGACTACGGCCGCGCTGCTTGGCGCGTGTGGAACGCAGGGCGGAGGGACCGGGACGCCCGCGGCAACGGCGGCACCAGCTGCTGCCGCGGCGCCTGCGGCGGCCATGCCGCCTGCCCCGGAGGTCGCTTCCGGCTACCGCGCCGGCATGTCGACGGTCTATGCGCAGCGCCATATGGCCGCCGCGGCCAATCCGCTGGCCAGCGAGGCCGGGCGCGCCATGCTGCGCCAGGGCGGCTCGGCCATCGATGCCGCCATCGCCATGCAGGCCGTGCTGACGCTGGTCGAGCCGCAGGCCACCGGCATCGGTGGCGGCGCCTTCATCATGTACTGGGACGGCAAGCGCGTGCAGGCCTTCGACGGCCGCGAAACCGCTCCCGCCGGCGCCACCGAGAACCTGTTCATGCGCGCCGACGGCAAGCCGATGGAATTCAGCGAGGCACAGATCGGCGGGCGTTCGGTCGGCACGCCGGGTGTGATGCGCGCGCTGGAGATGGCGCATCGGCAGCACGGGCGCCTGCCGTGGGCCAAGCTGTTCGAGCCGGCGATCTCGCTGGCGGAGAAGGGCTTCCCGATCTCGCAGCGCCTGTACACGCAGGTGGCCGCCGACAAGTTCCTGGCCAACTCGCCGGAAATGGCCGCGTACTTCCTCGATGCGCAGGGCAAGCCCAAGCCGGCAGGCACGGTACTGAAGAACCCCAAGCTCGCGCAGACGCTGCGCGATATCGCGCGGCGCGGCGCCGGCGTGCTGTACGGCGGCCCGATCGCGCAGGACATCGTCGCCAAGGTCAACGGCAGCGCCAACCGGGGCTCGCTGTCGATGGCTGACCTGCGCGGCTACCGGGCCAAGCAGCGCGTGCCGGTCTGCACCGACTACAAGCGCTGGAAGATCTGCGGCATGCCACCGCCGTCGTCAGGCGGTATCGCGATTGCGCAGATCCTGGGCACGCTGCAGGCGCTGGAGACAAAGAATCCCAAGTACGCGCTGGCAGCGCTCAAACCGCAAAACGTCAATACGCCCGCGCAGGTGGAAGCCAATCCGGACGCGGTCCACGCTATCGCCGAAGCCGACCGCCTGGCCTATGCCGACCGCGGCCTGTATGTGGCGGATGCCGATTTCGTGCAGATCGATGTCGCCGGCCTGGTCAATCCCAACTATCTTGCGTCCCGAGCCGAGCTGATCGGCGACAAGAGCATGGGCAAGGCGCAGCCGGGCGTGCCGCCGGGGCCTGCGGTGGCGTACGCCCCGGACCGCTCGCCACCGCGCATCTCCACCTCGCAGATCGTCGCGGTCGATGACCGCGGCGGCGCGATCTCGATGACCACGACGATCGAGTCGTACTTCGGCTCGCATCTGATGGTGCGCGGGTTCATGCTGAACAACCAGCTGACCGACTTCTCCTTCGTGCCGAGCGAGAACGGCAAGGCGGTGGCCAATCGCGTCGAGCCGGGCAAGCGGCCGCGTTCGTCGATGGCGCCTACGCTGGTATTCGACCGCCAGACCGGGCAGTTGGTGGCCACGGTCGGTTCGCCCGGCGGCTCGCAGATCATCGAGTATGTGTCCAAGACGCTGGTCGGCATGCTGGACTGGAACATGGATCCGCAGGCGGCGATCGGGATGGGTAATTTCGGCAGCAGGAATGGACCTACCGAGGTAGAGAAGGGGCTGGTGTCGCCGGGGCTGGTGCAGGCGCTGCAGCAGCGCGGGCACCAGGTTGCCGAGATTGAGATGACCAGCGGGACGCAGGCTATCGTGCGGCGGCCGGGGCCGGACGGGAAGGTGGTTTGGGCGGGTGGGGCGGATCCGCGGAGGGAGGGGGTGGCGGTGGGGGATTAAGGGGGGGCGGTTTTCGCGTGCTGCCAGTGTGGTCGCTGTTTGTGACATGCTGTCGGCCGTTGAAGCGCCTGGTTCCGCCCTGCTGGGCGGGTCACATTTTGTCCGAGCGACAAAACGTAACCAAAAAGCGCGTCGCCTGAGCGGCTGGCAATCAATTTATCGGCGTGGGTGGTTCGGACGGTGGTGATTTCCGTTCGATGTGGTTAGTGGTCCGAAGCTGCTACGCCAGGTGAGTTAGGGATAGTGGCTGCGTCGACCCACTATTGAACGATCCCCATGTCGGGCGTAGGCCGCCTGCTGCCGGCGTCAACGCGAGGACGCCTACGGCTGCGCTGCGCGCGCTCAGTAGTAGGTCGGGGGCACGGGCACGGAGTGCGTCGCTGCGCTCGCACGGCGACCCCGGGGCCCGAAACCCGGACGAGGACGCGGGCGGCTGCGCTGCCCTTAGGGCCGGCGCGCAGCGCAGCGGACCTATCCGGAATTTTGTGTACGAGGCATATCATGGAGGTAATGACCATGGATATGCCAATGAAGAAGAAAC
>NZ_JAGIQB010000246.1:0-529 GCF_017815025.1 Cupriavidus phytohabitans | reverse complement strand
AGCCAGCTTAGTAGCAGCGCAGATTTCTTGTATTCGCAATCCAGCAAGGTACACTTGCAACATATGCAAACCTCTTTCGGCAAGATCGATGAGAAAGCTGCTCGACCCTTCGCTCTACTATTTCTCCGTCGTGGCGGCCACGGGTTCCCTCAGCGCGGCCACCGAGAAGCTTGGTCTTACAGTCTCAGCTCTGAGCCGGCATATCTCCAGTCTCGAGAGTGAGCTCCATACATCCCTCTTCGACCGACATGCCCGCGGTATGGAGTTGTCATACTCTGGCCGCATGTTGTTCCGTTACGCTCAGCGCAGCCTAAAGGATGCAGAGTCCGTGTTCCGGGAAATTCAAGCGGACGATCGTCGCAAAGCTCAGACAATCAAGATTGCCTGCACAGAGGGATTCGCCTTTGATTTTCTGCCATCGTCATTAAGTGCCTTTCATGTGAGGCATCCCGGCCTAACAGGCTGCTGAAATACCGGCAGTGGACGTCAGCGCGACGACTTGCTGAATCGTTAATCTGAGGACTCCTTA
>NZ_JAGIQB010000245.1:0-533 GCF_017815025.1 Cupriavidus phytohabitans | reverse complement strand
GCCTTCATCGTCGAGAAGGGCATGAAGGGCTTCTCGGTGGCACAGAAGCTGGACAAGCTGGGCATGCGCGGCTCGCACACCGGCGAGCTGGTGTTCGAGGACGTGGAAGTGCCGGCCGAGAACATCCTGGGCGCCGAGAACGGCGGCGCGAAGGTGCTGATGAGCGGGCTCGACTACGAGCGCGCGGTGCTGTCGGGCGGCCCGGTCGGCATCATGCAGGCGTGCATGGACGTGGTCACGCCGTATATCCACGACCGCAAGCAGTTCGGCCAGAGCATCGGCGAGTTCCAGCTGATCCAGGGCAAGGTGGCGGACATGTACACCACGCTGCAGGCGGCGCGCAGCTACCTGTACACGGTCGGCAAGAACCTGGACGCGCTCGGCAGCGACCACGTGCGCCAGGTGCGCAAGGACTGCGCCGCGGTGATCCTGTACACGGCCGAGAAGGCCACCTGGATGGCGGGCGAGACCGTGCAGATCCTGGGCGGCAACGGCTACATCAACGAATACCCGGCCGGGCGCCTGTGGCGCGA
>NZ_JAGIQB010000244.1:0-540 GCF_017815025.1 Cupriavidus phytohabitans | reverse complement strand
TCTGCCCAACTCGCTGCCACCACTTGTTTGCCTCACCCGCCGATTCGAAACCGCGAGTAAACGCCTTCTTCGCTCGGCTTACAACCCCGTCTTCACAACTTGTGTGTAATGCAATGCATAGGAGGACGCACTTGACGAGCCACGGGTGGCTCTACATTGCTACTTCGTGGGAACCATGCTCGATTGCAGGTCTATTCTGGTGCGTAATGGCATGCCGGGCTGACGAGGCCCTGACCGCTCGTGCGTCACGTCGGGTATCAGGTTATGTATCGCGCGCCAGGCCACACTCTGTTTGGGGGCGGGGAGCGCACTTATCTGCATACACGAGATAATGGCGGACCAAACAAAAAACCCCTGCAGGCTCACCTGCGGGGGCCCTTTTTAGACAACCTGCCCATCAGGGCAGGCAGTCGACGTGATTTACATCATGCCTTCCATACCACCCATGCCGCCCATACCACCTGGCATTGCCGGAGCCGACTCTTCCTTCGGCGTTTCGGCAACTGCGCAGTCCGTGGTCAGCATCAGCGAAGCCACCGA
>NZ_JAGIQB010000243.1:0-543 GCF_017815025.1 Cupriavidus phytohabitans | reverse complement strand
TTCGTGCGATGAAGAAACTGAAGGACGCCGCGATGTAACCGCACCGGTTCACGCGTGCAAAAGAAAAAGCCCCGGAGGCTCGCGATTCCGGGGCTTTTTTGCAGGGGCTTTCAGAAGAGCGCGCTGAGGCGTAGCAACTTGCCGCCAACCCAACTGGCTGGTCACCGACAGGGGCACCGCCAGCGAGTGCAACGCACCAACGTCATATGTGTTCCCTTCAGAGCGGGGCCACAGCCTACAGGGCGGGCCCCTGTGGGTTGCAGAGCGTGCTGGAAGTGCTACAGATCGGCGAGATAGGCGATTACAACTCCGTCTTCCGTGCCGGCCAAACGGTGACCATCGCGGCAGGCTGCGAAATCAGTTCGATCTCGTTCGCCAGCTGGCGCAAGTGACACGCCGCTTCGGCCGGACCGGACCGGCAGCCCCCGAAATGCGGTACCACCAATATCGATGTCGACAATAAGCTTGGCGTCCTCAAATCTGAAGTGCAACACCTTGCCATTTGGTAAGGTGTGGTGGATGACGAAGAAGAAGTACCGGCAA
>NZ_JAGIQB010000242.1:0-550 GCF_017815025.1 Cupriavidus phytohabitans | reverse complement strand
CAGCGGAAAGCTCCACCGCCCTCTACTCCGCGCCTCAAATTCCCCGCCTGTACACCAGTTTCGACTTTAGCTCCTGAGAAAAGGCGATCATGGATAACCTGTCCTCCGCAGCAGCTCTCCCAATCGGCGCCCAGAAGCAACGCTGCGTCGGGTGGAGATACTGCCCCTCCGAATAGCCATGCCCGTCAAAAGTTACAACCAAGTCCCCTCAGGAATATCGGCTTGCATTTGATTCTCCACCCCTTTCGCTACTACATCGACTCCGAGGCTTTTCCCCACGCCGGCAAAGAACGATACGAGTGAGGTTCGCTCTGTTTTCGCCTTCCATAGGCCACGGGTTATTATGCAGCCGTATCTTTCGCCGGCTGAACAGTGAGCCAGTCCTGCAGGAGCTGGGCCGGCGATTACGTAGCCGAGCGACGAATGACGACCACTGCGGTTATAGAACACTTCAATGTATTCGAACAAGTCCACAGGGTTCTGTCGCAGTAACGGTACGGAAGTAGAATTTGCGGTCGTGAAACTTGAAGGCCAGAAAATGATTCAACCA
>NZ_JAGIQB010000241.1:0-563 GCF_017815025.1 Cupriavidus phytohabitans | reverse complement strand
GGGTGCAGATCAAGGGGCTGGATTCGAGCAATACCGTAAGCCGACGCGACGTGAGGCATTTCTGGCGACGATCGTGCCGTGGGCGGCGTTGTGCGCGGTGATCGAGCCGTACTATCCGAAGGCCGGCAACGGCCGGCCGCCCATTGGCCTGGAGCGGATGCTGCGCATCCACTTTTTGCAGCACTGGTTCAACCTGGCGGATCTGGCCTGCGAAGAGGCGCTGTATGACAGCGCCAGCCTGCGCCGCTTCGTTGGGATTGACCTGGGTCGTGAACCTGTGCCGGATGCCACCACGCTGCTGAAGTTTCGCCGCCTGTTGGAAAAGCACCAGCTTGCGGAGCGGCTATTCGCTGAGGTAGGCCGGATCCTGCAAGCCAGCGGCGTGAAACTGAAAACCGGCACCATTGTGGATGCCACGATCATCGGTGCCCCCAGTTCGACGAAGAACGAAAAGAAGGCGCGCGACCCCGAGATGCATCAGACCCGGAAAGGACAACAGTGGTTCTTTGGGATGAAGCTGCACATCGGCGTGGACAGCCAGAGTGGGTTGGCCCATTCGGCAG
>NZ_JAGIQB010000240.1:0-584 GCF_017815025.1 Cupriavidus phytohabitans | reverse complement strand
ACCTGGTCGGGTAGCAGTAGCGCATTGCTGCGCCACCGCCCCCTAAGAACCGGACGTGCGAGTCACCCCGCATCCGGCTCAAGCCACTCTTCAGCACCATGGTGTGGCACCGAACAACTTGACAGAACGTTTCGCGGTTCGACGGCGGGAGAAATAGCTAGCCCACGCCGGATCGAACGGGGTGGCCAGTCCTCGGATTTTGACGTGTCTCGTAATCGGGATCGTCATTGCGCGGAAGAGCCGAAGTCTGCTGGTACCGCTGTCAGCCGAACCCTTCGTTGCAAAGTCCCAGGACCGGTGTCCATCAGCCTGGAAGTATCTCTTCCTGACCCACCGTGCTCCTTTATTGGGATGTCGACGCCTGGCCCAATTCCAGAGCAGATGCCAGATGTGTGAGTCGATCAATGAGAAGCTTGCTTTCGCCACGACGTGACGGTGATACATGGTCCATCCCCGGATGACCGGGTTCAGCTTCTGTATCAATGCCTCCTGCGTGACGCTCGCGTTGCCTTTGATGATCTCCCTGACCTTGGTGAGCAGCGCTTTGACGCTTTTCTTCGCTGGCTTGATCAGCAGCTTGCCCG
>NZ_JAGIQB010000239.1:0-587 GCF_017815025.1 Cupriavidus phytohabitans | reverse complement strand
GCGCACCACTACCAGCGCTTCATGCCGATGCTGATGACCGCCGCCGGCACCGTCAAGGCCGCGCGCGTGCTGATCCTGGGCGCCGGCGTCGCCGGCCTGCAGGCCATCGCCACCGCCAAGCGCCTGGGCGCGGTGATCGAGGCGTCCGACGTGCGCCCCGCGGTCAAGGAACAGATCGAATCGCTCGGCGGCAAGTTCCTCGACGTGCCGTTCCTGACCGACGAAGAGCGCGAGATCGCGCAGGGCGTGGGCGGCTACGCGCGCCCGATGCCGCCGGACTGGATGAAGCGCCAGGCCGAGCTGGTGCACCAGCGCGCGATCCAGGCCGACATCGTCATCACCACCGCGCTGATCCCGGGCCGCAAGGCGCCGGTGCTGCTGCAGGAAGCGACCGTGCAGCAGATGAAGCCGGGCTCGGTGGTGGTCGACCTGGCCGCCGCGCAGGGCGGCAACTGCCCGCTGACGGTGGCCGACGAGGTGGTCGAGCGCCATGGCGTCACCCTCATCGGCCATACCAACCTGGCCAGCATGGTGGCGGCCGACGCCTCGGCGCTCTATGCCCGCAACGTGCTGGATTTCCTCAAGCT